>JBDRBC010000561.1:0-5515 GCA_043823125.1 bacterium
CCCAGGATGATCACGGCTTCCCACACCTGGGTCACCCTGATGCACAGAGCCAGGCACAGCGCCGAGCCCAGGAACAGCAACACCGCGTAGAGACTGAACGAATTCTGGTTCAGGTGCACCACGAGTCCGGCCATGAATACACCCACCAGGATCAAGACGTTGAGAGGAGCGAACCGGAAATCGGCCCGCAGGGTGGTGGCGAACTTCTCCAGGGCAATCTCCCCCAGGCAAGTTTTCAACGGAACGGAATGGTTCATTCGCCGCATCATGGGCCCTCCTTACACTGGCGCAACCCCTCCAGGACCTCCTCCAGGGAGAGTCCGTAGGATGAGGCGCGGGCGAGCAGTTCGGTCAAGATCTGATCCAGCATCCTCTGTCGCTCGAGTTGATCAACTTCCGGTTCCTGCTGGCTGACGAAGGTGCCGGATCCTTGCTGGGTATCGATCACTCCCTCGATCTCGAGTTCTCGATAGGCCCGGACAACCGTGTTGGGGTTGATCGAGAGGTCGACGGCCAGCTGGCGGACCGTGGGGAGCCGATCACCGGGTACCAGATCCCCGCGGGCAATGGAGAACTTGATCTGTTCGATGATCTGCCGGTAGAACGGCACGCCGCTCTTGTGGTCGATCGAGATTTCCATGACATCGGTCCTTCGCTGACAGATTGTACCAGTGTACTGGTCATATAGTACAATAGTACTCTGTGGATGTCAACCTTCTGCTGCGAATAATTTCGAGGGGCGGTGCGACCTGCGGCCAGGGCGTGATTATTGCCGGCGCGGTGTGCATGTTTCCTGATTCATGTTCGCGCTATCGCTCGGAAAACCGATATACCTTCAGACGGGTCGCTTCGCTCTCCAGACGGACCAGACACTCAGCCCCACTACCCCGATCAGGATGAAGAGCTGGAAGTGGAAGGCGAATCCGAACACTCGCAGGTCGGTATGCGGTGGACCGGAGAGACGCCAGAAGTCCGGACTGCCGGCGAAATGCTAGACATCGGACCCGGCCAGGAACATGACGAGCCAGCACAGCAGTCCCACGATACCCAGGCCGATGATTGTCTCCACTGTCCATCCCTTTGTCCGGTAAGTTCGACGTGGCGCCTGACGGCCTCGCTAGGTGAGATATCTCGCCAGCAGTTCGCTCAGCAGCGCCGAGTTGTTCTTGGTGAACAGTTCGGCATACGCCTTGATCTTCGCCTTGATCCGCTCCTTCTCTTTCGGTGTCGCGGCCTTTTTCAGATCCCCGAGCAGATCCTCGATGTTCGCCAGCTGCTTGGCGTCGTTCACCTGAGCCGCGAGCTGCTGCACCGAGTCGAGTACGGTTTCCCCGAGCGACTTGTCTCCCCAGCTCTCGAGCAACCTGGCGGAGCCGGCCCCGATCTCGAAATCCTCGTAATCTTTACGCACCTTGCGATCGACCTGCAGGACGAAGTACGGGGTCGCCCGGAACGGCGTCTCGTCCTTGATCGACACCAACCGGTTGGGCTCGGCCGCGCCGGCGCCGGTCAGCTTGAATTGCTTGCGGAGCGTCGAAATACCGGCGCCCGGCCCCACTTCCCAGATGAGGTAACGTCCGGATTGCAGGATCTTCTTGTTCTCGTCTTCGAAGTACAGGTCCGCACGCGAGGTCTGCAGGCGGTCGTTCCGCGAGATCGCCTTGACGAGGATCTTGGCCACGTTCTTGGCGAGCTTAACGTACCCGAGGTAAGGAGCGGCGGCGGTGAAGAGGGCCAGACTGCCGACATTTTCGATGACCCTGTCCATGCCCTCCCAGGCGCTGGGCTTGAACTTGTCCAGCTCCACGCCGCGCAGGGTCAGGCCGACTCGCTGGCCCGCATAGGCCTTCGAGTAATACAACATCGGGTCACCGTAGACATCGCCGCCGTAATCACCGACCGGGTCGGCCTGCTGGTAATCATACCCGGGTAACATCATGTTGATCCGCCTCGGCGCCGCCTGGTTCAGGGGACCGAACCGGATCTCGGACGTTATCATGATCTCGGCCTTGCCGCCCCAGTCCTTCTTGATGGTGCCGGGAAAGAAACTCAACAACGAGATGCCGAGGGGTTTGCCGATCTCGAGGGGCGGTCCGGCGTTGATCTTCTGCGTGGTAGGAGCCAGTTTACCGTTCTTCTTGCTTAATAGAATTGCCATGTGTATCGCCCCTTCCCGATGGGACCGGCCTGAACTGCAACTCGATGCCGTGTCCCCGGGTCCGTGATGTCTTCACCGCCTGTTCGTATCACCGGAGTTGCCCTGACGGCCATCGCTCCCGATAGTCATTGCAAGTATCCCACATAAGTTGTATCAGGGGCACGACGAACATTCCTGTCAGCCCCTATTTCTATCGATCCCCACCTGTTGACCGGAACGAGGGCGGAAATATGAATACCATCCCGACATCCCGTACACCCGATAACCAGCAGGGGAAGAACCAGAAATCGGCGCGATCGCTACGCCACGCCCTCTGGCCGGTCTTGATCGGCGCGATCGTCTTGCTGGCCGGTGGGGCGGCACTCGCTCCGTCCGCGAACTTGCCCGGCAGCTCCTCCACAGAGGAATACGCGGCGGACTGGCAGGCCGTCGAGAAACTGGTTCGGGAACACAAGCTCGAGGCCGCCAGCGCTCTGGTGACCGAGATCCGCGAGATCGCCCAGGAGGATGGACACGAGGAGCCGTGGACCCGCGCTCTGGTGGAGGAAACGCGGCTGCGTACGGCCCTGCACGGCTACGAGACCGCTGTCCGGTTCCTCCGCGAGACGCCGTGGCCCAGTGATCCGCTCTGGAGGGCCGTGCTCGAACTCTACTACGCACAGAGTTTGATCGACTACTTCCAGCAGTACGGCTATGAGATCCGCCAGCGCGAACATGTGGCCAGTGACAAGACCGCCGACCTGAAGGCCTGGACCAGGGACCAGATCGTCCACGAAATCCATCTCGCCTTCCAGCGGGCCTGGACGGATCGTGAGGCCTGGGGTTCACGCTCGCTGGGACCGCTGTCGAAGTACATCGAGCAGAACAATTTCCCGGCGCGAATCCGTGGCACCTTGCGTGACGCCGTGACCTATCTGTGGGTGAATCTGCTGGCGGACGCGGCGCTCTGGCGCCCCGAACACGACAACGAGATTTTCCTGCTGGACAGGTCCGCCCTGATTCTGGGCGACTCCGATGGCGAAGTCGATCCGGCGGACCCGGAAATACACCCCCTGCGGCGAATCGGCGTCCTGCTGGACGATCTGGAACGGTGGCACCTGGATCACGAACGGGCCGAAGCCGCCCTGGAAACCCGGCTGTCCCGTTTGAGCATGCTGTTTGCAGCTTTCAAGCACGACCCGGACAAGCAGGCAGTCATCGACCACCTGGTGACGGTGCTGGACACCTTCGACGACGATTTCGACTGGTGGTCCATGGGTCAGTGGCAACTGGCCGATTTCCTGCAACACGGTCCGGGTGAGCATCGGATCATGGCGGCTCACCGGGCTGCGGTGGCCGGTCGTGATCGCCATCCCGACAGCATCGGCGGCAAGCGGTGCGCTTACCTGGCAGTCGTGCTGGAAACACCATCTTACCAGCTGCAAGCCATGAGTATCGACGCAGCCCACCAGCGATCCATCCAGATCACCCACCGGAACATCGACCAGCTCCATTGCCGCGCCTGGCGTCTCGACCTGGCGGACCGGATCGAGAACATGGCCCACTATCCGACTCCCTGGCCCGAGGAACTCGAGATCCAGACCTGGATCCACGACCGGGAGCCGGATCTGGCCTGGAGCGTGGATCTCCCGCCCACTCCGGACCTCGAGATGCACCAGACCTACACCACGCTGCCGGCCGACCGGAAGGGCGCCTACGTCGTGGCGATGTCTGTCCGACACGATTTCCGCAATGACCTCAACCTGATCAACGCGGTCAACATCATCGTCAGCGATCTCGTGCTGGTGACCCGCAATCTGGGCGAGGACGGGGAGATAAATACGGTGTCGGGCGTGACGGGGGCGGCTCTCGCCGGCGTGACCATCGACATCCACCAGACCAGAAGCGGGGAGACGACGCGAATTCAGACCATCGAATCCGATGAACACGGCCTGGCGTACATCACCCTCCCCGAGCGGCGCGCCTGGAACTTCATCTTCGCCCGTCACGGTGACGATGTGGCGCTCAGCGAGGGCCTCTACACCAACCGGCGGCACGAACCGCGTCAGGCCACCCGCAGCTTCGTCTACACCGACCGCAGCGTCTACCGGCCGGGCCAGACTCTGCACTGGAAGGTCGTGGCCTACCGGGGCGGCGGGAGCGAGCCGGAATACGCGACCCTGCCCGAAACGGATCTCGTGGTCAGTCTCGTCGACGCCAACCATCGCGAGGTGACGGCGGATACCTTGCAGACCAATTCGTTCGGGTCGGCGTCGGGGAGTTTCGCGCTGCCGTTCGGCCGCGTGCTGGGACAATGGTCGCTGCACTGCTCCCCGTCCGGCGGCACGCAGGTGACGGTGGAGGAATACAAGCGCCCCACCTTCGAGGTGACCGTGACCGATCCGGAGTCGCCGCTCCGGCTCAACGAATCG
This sequence comes from bacterium, assembly GCA_043823125.1. Taxonomy (GTDB): domain Bacteria; phylum Krumholzibacteriota; class Krumholzibacteriia; order LZORAL124-64-63; family LZORAL124-64-63; genus JBDRBC01. Next base: position 4,570 of record JBDRBC010000561.1, read on the forward strand.
GCGACCTTGACCGGCCAGGTGGATTACTACTTCGGACTGCCCGTCACCGAGGGGGAAGTCCTCTGGCGGATCACGCGCGAACCGCACTACCCGCGCTGGTGGTGGTGGCGGGCGCCCAGCCACGGCACACAGCTCGTGGCGTCGGGGCGCACCAGCCTGGACAAAGACGGCGTGTTCTCGTTGACATTCACCCCCCAAGCGGATGAGCGTCTGGACGCGACCGCGGGCGTGAGCTACAGCTACCGCCTGAGCGTCGACGTGACCGGCGACAGCGGTGAGACCAGGTCCGCCCAGCGCGTCTTCCGGGTGGGGTTCGTCTCGGTGGCGGCGAGGATCGAATCCGACCGAGGTTTCCATCACACCAGCGGCGAAGTCGAGCTGATCGTCAAGCGGACCAATCTCGACGGGGTCGCTCGTTCCGGCAAGGGCAGCTGGTCTCTGGTCGTCCTGGAACAACCCGAGAACGCCATTCTGCCCGCTGAGCTGCCCGTCCTGTTTCCTCCGGGCGACGACAATCCTTTCCGTACCCCTGGCGACTTGCTGAACCCGCGCTGGCAGGCGGACTGTCAGGTCGAACGACTGCTGGCGAACTGGCCCGATGGCGACCGGATCGACGGCGGCACCCTGGAACACGGCGACGACGGCGCCGGCCGGATCGAGCTGACGGGACTGGACGCGGGCGTGTACCGGCTGCACTACGAAACGGAAGACGACTTCGGCGCCACCTGCCGCGCCCAGCACGATTTCGTGGTTGCCGGCCGCCAGAGCACTCCCCTGGCCGTGCCGCTGGTCCTGCTGGCCGAACACACGGTGGTTGCCGTGGGCGATACCGTCCGCCTGTTCGCCCACTCCGGCCTCCCCGGACAGGAGATGGTGCTGGAACTCATGCACGGCGGTCGCCGTCTCCGGCGTCAGCTACTGCTGTCCGGACGCGACCCGGCGCTGG
>JBDRBC010000562.1:0-6220 GCA_043823125.1 bacterium
GGGACAGCAACAATCACCCAGCTCAGCAATACAGGTATGATCAGCAGAAAACGCATCGGGTCCCCTGTCGCAGCAATCGATATGATCGGGAGATTGCTGAAGATACGGGTGGAATAACTGGAGAAACCAGCCAGGAGTAACCGGAATAAGACATTTTTGTTTAACCTACTTGCATTATAGGAATAACGGTGATACTATATAGGAGTGATTTGGTACACATTAAAGTCTTGACCATTCTTCGGGGCCAGAACCCGGATCGCCGGGCAAACCAAGACACCCGTCAAGAGACAGCACGATCGAAACAGGTCCAACCAAGTGAGAGGGATTCATGCCGACCACCACCAATTCTCAAGCGGGAGTGCGTCCGGGCCGGTTCCGGAAGCTCTTCACCGCCACCGCGGTTCTTGCGGTCTTGCTGACCACCTCCGTCTCGGCCTTCGCCGTGGGCCAGGTGGGCGAAGCAGCCGGTCCGTGGAGCCTGACCGATACCGAGGGCGGGACCCACGTCCAGACCGCTTACGAGGGCGAGAAAGTGCTCTTTCTCTTCTTCGTCGGCTACAACTGAAGCAGCTGCAAGGCCAAGGCCCCCGGTACGGAGGCCTTTTATCGCAGCTACGTCGATCCTGCCGAAGGCGGCGATCCGAACACCCCCTTCCAGGCCCTGGCGTTCGACTTCTGGGACGGCACGTTGAGCCAGGCCGAGAGCTTCCGCACCCAAACCGGCATCACCTATCCGATGCTGCGGGATGCGGGACTGGCGGGTATCGGCTCCCTGTACGCCACTTCTTACGACGCGATGTTCGTGGTGGATGGTGCCGGATTCATCCGCTACCGCGCCAACCTCAGCTGGTCGGCGGCGGCAGCCGGAGCGGCCGTTGACGCCGCACTGGCGGATCTGCTGGTGCCGGTTCGGGATATCCCCGGCCGCGACGGCTTCGAGCTGCAACCGGCCTACCCGAATCCGTTCAATCCCAGCACCACCATCCCGTACATCTTGTCAGGCACGGGCGGCGCGGTGGACGTGAAGTTGCAGATTCTCGACCTGCAGGGGCGGCTGGTCCGGACCCTGGTCAACACGCGACAGGTCACCGGCGAAACCTACACCCAGAACTGGAACGGTGTGGACGAGACTGGCCGGCGCATGCCGAGTGGCGCGTATCTCGTGAACTTGGCCGTGGCAGACGAGTCGCAGACGCGGTTCCTCACGTTGCTGAAGTAGCGACGAACCGCAGACAGATAAGAGAGAGGGGAAATCATGTTCGTCCAGAACACGTGGCGGGGCCGTGACCGCCTGGGCCCGGTGGTCTTGCCACTTGGAGTGATACATCCGATTCACGGTCTCGCGCTGGCCCTGGCGATTACTGTCCTGCTTTTCGCCGACACAGGTGCCAGCGCTGAGACCACTCTCGAGGATCTAGGCCCGGCACCGGCCTTCACTCTCGAGTCCCACGACGGAGATCGGTTCGATCTGGCCGGTTACCTGGAAAAGGGTCCGGTGATCATCGATTTCTGGGCTACCTGGTGCAAGCCGTGCCGGCGTGCCATGCCGCACCTGCAGGCACTGTACGAGAAGTATCGCCAGCGCGGGGTCACCGTCATCGGCATCAGCGAGGACGATCCCCGGAGTCAGGCCAAGATCGGATCGTTCTTGCGCTCGCAGCAAATCACCTTTCCGGTGCTGCTGGACGGCGAAAAACAGGTGGCTCGCCAGTATCGTGTCGCCACCTTGCCGACCACGTTCCTGATATCCAGCGACGGCCAGATCGTGTCGTTGCATCGCGGATACCGGGACGGCGACGAGAAACTACTCGAGCAGCAGCTCGAGGCCCTGCTCGCCGTGAGCGGGCAGGAAGTGTCCGAGCCATGAATAGCGGACACGCTGCACAAGGTGCCGGCATAAATCGGAATCCAGTTCACCAGCCGTCCGTCGGCGAGGGTGTCCCCCTCTCATCCCTTCGACGACGGGCGCTGGTTGGACTGGTAATTCTGGCCGCCTGTACACTCACGCTGCCCGGCCTCGCGAAAGCGAGCGGCGCCGGTTCCCTGCAAGCGTACAACCTGTTCGAGTACCAGGTCGGCCGCGATCCCACGGCCGAGGCGGACGACCTCACCAAGCTGCTGGACCAGTTCATCCTCGACTACCACCTCGACAACTTGCGTGTGGGGCTGCGGGCGGAGCGGTACCGGGATTCGCTGGATCAGCAGTTCGGGGCGCCTGATTACGACGAGATCACCCAGAAGTACGCGGAGTGGTCACAACCGGACTTTTCGGTTCGCATCGGCAACGGTTACGCCATTCTCGGCCGGGGACTGCTGTTCCGGGCCTTCGAACTGCCCGGCGTGGTGCGTGACGCGTCCTTTCCCCGCGCCCGGTACGTGGAGAGCCGCGACCTGGAGGGCGTCATTTTCAACGGACGTCGGGGACCGTTTTCCTTCACCGCCATGACGGGTCAGCCCGTCGTGGAGCCGAACCTGCCCTACGGCGGCGAGGACGATTTCCTGTTCCGACGCCGCGGCACCGTATCCGGCGGCCGTTTCGGCGTGGAATTGATTGACGGTTTGCGGTGTGGCGGCTCGTATCTCGCCACCCACGACATCCAGGTCGCCGGTGCGGAAGAGCTCGGGGCGGGCGACGTGGAGATCCGTCTGCACCGCCTGCTGCCCGCCCTCGCCGGGGCCGGTCTGGAATTGCGTTTCTACGGCGAATACGCCGGCCGCAAGTGGCAACCGTTCAGCGACGGCTTCGACAGTCGCGACGGTGTCCCCCACGCCGTGTACACCGCCACCGAGCTGTACTACGGCCAGTGGGGCGTGAGCTTCGAGACCAAGCGGTACCACCAGTTCAATCTGCTGATCAACGATCCGCCCAATCTGGTGCCGGAGTTCAGTTATCATCTGCTGAACCGGACCAGTCACTTCTTGCTCACGGACGACGAGTCGGGTTTCCAGGTCTCCATGCAGGGCGGGCTGCCCCACGACTGGAGCCTGCACGCCGAGACGGCCCGGGCCTCCAGCCGCTCCGACGACGGATTCCGGAATTATTCGGGCGCCAGGCGCTACGATCTCTACTTTCTGGGGATCGAGTCCTCCCCCCTGGCGCCCGTTCAGGTCACCCTCTACGGAGCCGCGGGCCAGGATGGAACCGAGGGCATCACCGGACATCACGTGGGCGGCGCCAGTGTGAAGCTGTCCCGGGACGATGGTTGGAGTATCGACGGCAGTCTCGAGATCCAGCGGATGGAACGACGCGGTTCCGCTTTCGAACCGGACGCGAAGTCGGAGTTCGACAATGCCTTCGCCGCGCTGGGGGTCAGCCTCACCAGTCGGGGCACCGTGGCCATACAGGCCGAGTTCTCCAACGATCCACTGGAGAAGGACGATCCGTTCACCGAGGACGCGGTGGAGAGTACTCCCCGTTCCTGGTGGGGGGTCGCGGGCAACGTCCAGCTCGACACAAATCACGAGATCCTGCTCTTTATCGGCGACCGCCGCGGCGGGACGGCCTGTACCTCGGGCACCTGTTACGAGGTGCCGGACTTTTCGGGTATCGAAATGAGAGTGAGCAGTCGTTTTTGATTAAATGATACGGATATCGTCGGGAGTTCTTTCTTCATGACCACGCAGCAAAACAACGGCGGGAACCAGCCCCGGATTCACGACAGTATCCTCGACCTGGTGGGGAACACCCCGCTCGTGCGCCTGCCGGAGCTGAACGAGACGCCGGCCGATATCCTGGTCAAGCTCGAGTCCTTCAATCCTCTGTCCAGCGTCAAGGACCGCATCGGTCTGGCCATGATTGAGGCGGCCGAGGCCGATGGAACCTTGAAACCCGGCGACGAGATCATCGAGCCGACCTCGGGCAACACCGGCATCGCCCTGGCCTTCGTGGCGGCGGCCAAGGGCTATCGTTGCACCCTGGTGATGCAGGACACCATGTCGCGGGAACGGATCGCCATCCTGCGCGCCTTCGGCTGCGAGGTCATCACCACGCCGGGTAAAGATGACATGGCGGGTTGCATCGCCAGGGTCATCGATCTGCTCGACGAACGTCCGGACGCCTTCTATCCCAACCAGTTCACCAATCCCGCCAACCCGGACATCCACCGGCAAACCACCGGCGAGGAGATCTGGCGTGATACCGGCGGCGACCTCGACGCGCTGGTCCTCGGCATCGGTACTGGCGGCACCTTCACCGGCGTGGTTTCGCTGCTCAAGGAGCGGAATCCCGACCTCTACGCGGTGGCGGTGGAACCGTCCCGCTCGCCGGTGCTGTGCGGCTACAATCCGGGGCCACACCGGATCCAGGGCATCGGCGCGGGCTTCGTGCCCGATCTGCTGGACCTGGAGCTGGTGGACGAGGTCTTGCCGGTGGCCGACGAGGACGCCGTGCTCTACACCAACCTGGCCGCCCGCTACGAGGGGCTGTTCGTGGGGATCTCGTCCGGCGCGGCGCTCTGGGCCGCCATCGAACTGGGGCACCGCGAGGAGTTCGCCGGCAAACGTATCGTGACCGTCTTGCCTGACAGCGGCGAGCGTTACCTGTCGGCCGATATTTTCGGAGCTGACCGGAGTGAGCTGGGCTGAGCCGAAACCGCCGCCTGACGATATTGCAAACAATTCTCTCGCCTTCCAGTTGTCGCGTAATTCTCGCGTAATTCCCGGTCATTACATTGGTGGTGTCACCGGCGGATATCTGCTCTCATCCGGGGAGTGTCATCTCGGGGAAGGTTCAGCGGGCATCTGCCGCGTCACCAGAAAGTCGTGAAACATGAGTGTCCGGAATAACCCACTCCTCGAACAGGGAGGCAACCGATGCGAAACCGGAGAACGATCCTCACGTTAGCATGCCTGTTTTTCGTTCTGCTTACCGGCTGCCGTGACGACGGCGCCACGGCGGACGCCAACGCCGGTCAGGCCGCGGCGGCCGGGAACAGCGGCGTCGGCTTCTCGCGGGTCAACGAACCGCGGGAGAACGCCTTCAGCATCCTCGTGCCCCAGGGCTGGCGGGCCGAGGGCGGGATCTTCCGGGTCAACGCCGCCGAGGCCGGCGGCCCGCTGAACGCGCTGGCGGCCAAGTGCGATCTGACCTTCAAGAACGATTCCCGCGGCACGGTGATGTTTCACGTGGTGCCGGACATCGTGTACGGGCACGTCGGCATCGGCGGTGGCTTCTGGCAGCCGGGCAGCGTCTATCAGGGCGCCGTGGTGCGGCAGCTCGAAAGCGCCGAGCAGCACGTGCTGGCGCTGTTCCAGCACCTGCATCCCCAGGCGACGGATGTCCAGACCGTGGAGATCCGGCAGCTGCCGTGGGAAATCGACGCCATGCGGCGGGCCAACGAGTACACCAACCGACTGCTGGCTCAGATCGGCGGCCAGGCCATGATGTCCCAGGTGGACGCCGCCGCCGCCGTTGTGGACTACACCGAGGGCGGAGTACGCTACCGCCAGATCATGGCCACCGGCATCGTCGACAACCGGGCCGCCATGACCTGGAACAATACCCGCACCCTGGAATTCCGCGCCCCGGCGGCGGAGTTCGAGCAGTGGCAGCCGGTCATGGATGTCATGCGCTTCTCCGTCCGCTTCAATCCACAATGGGTGCTTAAGGAGAGCCAGAACCAGCAGGCGCAGGCCGACTTCATCATGAAGGTGTTCGACGAAGCGAACCGCATCGACCAGGAGATCCTCGCCAAGACCACCACCAACCGCGAAGAGATCATGAACGACAACTTCCTCGTCCTGACCGGCCAGGAGGAATACGTCAACCCGTTCACCGGCGAGACCGAGATGGATACCGACCACTACCAGTACCGCTGGAAGACCGACGGCGGGGACGTGTATTACACCAACAGCGAAGACGTCGATCCGAACACCTTCATGCAGCGGACCGATTATCAGCGGACGCCGGTGCGGCCGCGGCGGAACGAGTAATGTTTCGCCAGCGCCTGTTGGGTAACGAAAGGGAGAATGATGACCACACTGATGATCGTTGCCGGCGCGCTGCTGTTCATCGTCTTGCTCGCGGCCATCGGATTCGCCTTCTATCTGGTCATCGTGAAGAGCACCTCGGGATTGGGCGGCTGGTCGAGGCTCGCGGCGCGGTTCCGTGCCGAAATGAGCCCGCCAGAGCCGACGGCCACCCGGCAGACCATCCGGGTGGGAATGGCACGGTACCGGCGGTGCACCACGGTGGCCATTTTGCCTGCGGGACTCTACCTGG
>JBDRBC010000563.1:0-24312 GCA_043823125.1 bacterium
TGGCATGGACGGCATGTACTAGTCACCACCGTTCCCTCCGTACAGTGAGCAGCCCCTCGTCAGAGGGGCTGCTTTTTAAATTCGTGACGTTCGCCTTGATCAATGATGGTCCAGAAAACCGATCCTGCGGGTTGCACCAGAAGGGCAATTGCCCGCTTAGACCGTTTCGGCTACATTGCCGTCATGCGTATTCTGCAGATCGGAAAGTTTTACGCTCCTGTCCGGGGTGGCATGGAAACGGTTCTGCGCCACATGTGCGAGGGGTTGCTGCAGCGGGGGCACAAGGTTTCCGCCATCGTCGCGGGAACGGATGCCGAGGAGCGGTGTGAGCGGCTCTCTACTCGGCAGACAGGCAACCCCGGACGTCTCATCCGGGCCGGTTCGCTGGCCGTGGTGAATTCGCAACCGCTGATCCCGTCTTTGCCGTCACTCTTGCGGCAGGAGCTGAATCGGCTCCGTCCCGACATCGTGCAGATCCATCTGCCGAATCCAGGGGCTTGCGCCGCCTGCCTGGCGCTGCTGCCGCGCAATTTCCCGGGGCGTCTGGCGGTCTGGTATCACTCGGACATCGTACGTCAGCGCCTGGGCCGGTGGCTGCTGAGTCCGTTGATCCGGAGCTGCTTGCAGCGAGCGGCCGGCATCGCAGTCTCCTCACAGAATCTCGCCCGTCATTCACGGCTCCTGCGTACGTTTGACCACAAAGTGCGGGTCATCCCGTTCGGTATCGATATCGCTGAGTGGGAGACGTTGGACCGCAACGGCGCGGGGCCATTCCTGTTCGTGGGACGGCTGGTTTACTACAAGGGGATCCAGTGTCTGCTGGAGGCGCTCCGCTTGGTACCTGCCGCGGATCTGGTGGTGGTGGGCAGTGGCCCGTTACTCCCTGACCTGCGCGAGCTGGCCGGTCGCGAGGGTGTGGCGGAGCGGGTGCGGTTCGCGGGGGACGTGTCCGTCGAGAGGTTACGCGAGGAGATGGCGGCCGCGCGCGCCTTGATACTACCGAGTCTGCACGAGAGTGAAACTTTCGGTCTGGTCCAGCTGGAAGCGATGGCGGCTGGGCTTCCCGTCATCTCCACGGACCTGCCCACCGGAGTCACTGCGGTCAATATCGATGGCGTCACCGGTCGGGTGGTGCCGGCCGCAGATGTGGCGGCATTGGCTCGGAGCATGGCCGAGATCCTGGTCGAGTCGGCTGCGGCCGAGTCCTGGGGCGAGGCCGGCCGTCAGCGGGTTAGGGAGCACTTTTCACTGCGGCAGATGGTTGCCGGCCTGGAGTCGTGGTACGAGGATTTGCTGGAAAACCAACCCCCCGGTAACGTGACGAGGTGAATCGGTGGTGGACGGTCAGTTCATTCAGTCCATTCAGTTCATTCAACCATGGCATCAGATTCTGCCCCGTGACGGTGGGCACATCCTGTCTTTCGCCGGCGGGGGGGGCAAGACGTCCCTGCTGGCCACCGTGGCGGCTCAGTATTGCCAGCTCGGTGTGCCGGTGATCGCCACCACCACTACCCGCACGGAACCGCTGGCCTGGCCCGGTCTCGAGATCTGGGATCAGGCGCGCTTGGAGCAGCCGCCGGATTGGACCACCACCGGTCTGCTGTACATCCACGACGGGACTCATGCCGATGGCAAATGGCGTGGTCTGCGACCGGAAGTGGTGGACGATCTGCACCGTTTGTGGCCGGAAGCGGTGGTGCTGGTGGAAGTCGATGGGAGTGGTGGCTTCCCGGTCAAGCTCCATCGCGAAAACGAACCTGTCTGGCCCGGCCGCACCGCCCTGGTTTTCTGGGTGCTGGGACTGACGGCAATCGACGGCACGGTGGCCGAAGTGCTGTTCCGGCAGGAGCGCCTCCCGGTTCCCTGGACGCAGACTCTCGATCCCGAAGACAGCTGGTCCTGGCGACACACGATGCAGTTGCTCACCGGTCCCGGCGGCTACCTGTCCAGGCAGCCGGCCGGACTACCCGCTTACCTCGCCGTCTGTCAGCTCGATAGCCTCGAGGACAGTCTGGGATTGCTGGAGTTCACCGGACAGGTTCTGCAAGAAACTCGGATTCCCCTGGTTCTGCTCTGCGAACTGGCGCGGGAAACACCGCATCTGCAGGTGGTCTGCCTGGAGGAGACGCCGGAGGATCTTTATGGCTCGGGCTGACTGGGCGGTCATTCTGGCCCGGGGAGACTCTAGCCGCATGGGACGTCCCAAGGGACTCTGTCGGCTGCCGGGTGATGATCGTTGTTTCCTGGCGCTTATCGCGGCCGCTTATCAAGCAATCGAATTCCCGGTGGCGGTAGTGACCACTTGTTTTCTCGGCAAACAATACCGAGCGGCGCTATCCACCTCCGCATCACCGGAGTGGATCGAGCGTGCAGGTGGCGGTGGCACTGCTGCCAGCGTGGTGGCGGCCCTGGAGATGCTGGTGGACAGGGCCACCCATATCTGGTTGCATCCGGTCGATTTGCCCGGAGTCGCCGCGGACAGCTTGGCCCGTCTCCTGGCGGAATCGCGGCGGCATCCAGCCAGCCTGCTCGTACCGGAATATGCCGGTCAACCCGGGCATCCAGTGGTGTTACCCGTGGGACCGTTTCTGGGACTGTGCGAGCTGACAGTTCCCGAATCCATGAGGCCGTGGTTGCTGGAGGTGACCGCATCTGGGCCGGACCAGATGGCGCCGCTGGTTCCGGTCCCCTTGCGGGACCGCGGGATCGTGACTGATTATGACAGTACCGATGACTTCGGCTGAGTGAAAAGAGAGGCTTCCGTGGTCGACCGGGTCAGCCCTGGCTTCTCCAGGGAAATCCCGCTGGGGTGCGGGAATACACGGCGGAAAAGGAGCGAACGGTAGTGAACAATCAGGACTTGGCGTGGTCACCCGGTGATCCGCGAGAACTGTACGCCGTACTGGCCGAGATGGCACGACAGGGTGAACCGGGGGCCGTCGCCACGGTGATCCGTACTGCTCGCTCGGCTCCTCGGCATAGCGGCAGCAAGATGATCGTCAGGCCTGACGGCACTATCACCGGGAGTGTGGGCGGCGGGACGGTGGAAGCGAGGGCCATCGAGGTGGCGCAGCAGGTCATTGCCGATGGCGAATGTCAACGGCTGACTCTGGATCTCACCGGGGAGGTGGGGGTCTGCGGTGGCGAGGTGGAAATCTTCATCGAGCCCGTGGATACCAGCCTGCCGCTCTGGATCATCGGTGCCGGACACGTGGGGCGAGCCATACTGAAGCTCGGTTCCCAGCTCCCTTTCCGTTTCACCGTCGTCGATGATCGGCAGCAGTTCCTGAGCGATCTCGGTCAGGCTCGAACGTTGTGTCTCACGCCCGCCGAATTACCGCAGCATTTCCAGCCCACACAGCGAATGGCCGTGCTGTTGGCGACCCGGAACCACGAACTGGACGGCGAGTATCTCAACGCGGTTCTTGAGGCCGAGAAACAGAGCGGTTGCGAGGTTGACTATCTCGGCGTCATCGGCAGCCGGACCAAGGCCAAAGTGCTGACCCGACAATATGCCGGATCTACCCGGCGTGCCGAACGTTTCCGCCGTCTGAGCATGCCGGTGGGACTTGCGCTGGGGGCGGAGACCCCGCCGGAAGTTGCGTTGAGTATCCTGGCGGAAATAGTTGCCGTCTTACGCGGCGTGGAATGGATTGGTGATCACGACGATGAACGGCTCGGACTCTATCTCCAGCGGCGGCGACCCGAGAGCCACTGAACCGGGACGGATCTGGATCCAGGGGGCGGGTGAACTCGCCTCTGGAATTGCCTGGCGTTTGATCCGCTGCGGCTACCGGGTGGTGATGGCCGAACTTCCGCGACCGCGGGTCGTGCGACGCCACGTTTCCTTTGCCGAAGCTATCCACTCCGGCGAAACCACTGTCGAGGGCATACGGGGGCAGCTGGTCACGGCGCCACCGCGGGCTGTCGGCGGTGGGGTAGTGACGGTCCTGGTGGATCCAGAGGCGCTGCAACTTCGACGATTCGCGCCGGCAGCCGTCATCGATGCCCGCATGACCAAGCACCCCCCGCAACCTTTGCCGGCGGGTGCGATCCCGGTCATCGGTCTCGGTCCCGGTTTTACTTGCGGATACGATGCCGTGTTCGTCATCGAGACCCATCGCGGAGCTCGCCTGGGTGCGGTGCTCGATAACGGCAGTGCGGCTCCCAACACCGGTGTCCCCGGCGAGATCGGCGGTGAATCGTCTGGACGTTTGTTACGATCACCTGCAGCGGGCTGTCTGGAACCGAGGCGACAGATCGGGGATTTGGTGTCGGCACAGGAAATTATCGGTTTTGTCGCTGGTGAACCGATTGTTTCCCGGATCGCCGGTGTAGTACGCGGGCTGATCCACGCCGGCACGGAACTTTCGTCTGGTGAAAAGGTTGGAGATATCGATCCGCGTGGCGATTCCGTGGATCCCCGCCTGATCTCGGACAAAGCTCTGGCAGTGGCGGGTGGAGTACTGGAAGCGTTGTTACGGCTGGGAATCCGGCCGGAGATGGAAATTGACAGAAAGGGATGAGGCAAGTTACTTTGATGTGCGCTCGGGACTTTAACCGGGCAGTTTTTTCATCCGGTGATTGTCTCTTCCCAGCTCCATGGAGGTATTCTCGTGATAAGGCTTAGGCTGATCAGAGGTCCGTGGTCGTTGTGGGCCCTAATTGGCGTCATATTGACGGGAATGGCGTTTTCCACTGACCTGGTGCGGGCGGAATGCTCGGCGACTCAGATGACTGAGGCCGATCTGGCTTACTCGTCGGCATATGAGTTCATCAATGCCCAGCAGTGGATCCAGGCGATTCCTCGACTCGTTTCCACTCTGGAAATGTGCCCTGAACACATCAACTCGTTGCGTGCCCTCGGTCGGGCGTATCGCGAGACCGAGCAGTTCGAGGCAGCTCGAGATACCTATAACCAGCTCATCGAAATCCGGGGCAACCAGGCTGAAGCCGCCGATTACGCCGGGCTCGGTATCGTGTTCACCCGGTTGAAGGACTACGATAATGCGCGGGCAGCCTACATGAAGGCCGTGGTCGTGAGTCCTGATGACTGTGGCATCCTCTTCAATCTGGGCATCCTGCACATGGCTGTTGCGGATTACCGCAAGGCCGTGGAAGCACTGGAGCAGACTCTCGAGAAATGCGAATCGCTCCGTGACACGGTCATGCCCAAGCTGGCCGATGCTTGTGATAAACAGGCGGCCAAGGAAGAGGGCATTGGCAATGTCGAGCGGGCTGAATTCTACCGGGACAAGGGTCGTCAGTACGCCGGCCAGGCGGGTGGGTCCACCACCTACGATCTGATCAAGCAGATGATGGGTGAGCAGAAATACCGCGAAGCGGTCCCCTTGCTGCAAGGCATGCTGGCCGAGGATCCGCAGAAGCCGGCGGCTCTGCTTTCCCTCGCCCGTTGCCAGGACGCCCTGGGACAGAAGGGCGAGGCCATCTCCGCCTTCGAACGGTATCTCCAGGTCAGACCCGACGATGAAAAAACCACGGCGGATCTGATTCGGACCTACGCCGAAGCCGGGAAATGCCAGCAGGCCATCACGTATGCCCGGAGCGCCAAGACGAAATTCGAGCCCAAGGGGAAGACGTATCTGGCGGGCATCTACTACGCCTGGGGTCTGGCTCTCGAGTGCTCGAAACAGTATAGTGAGGCCAAGGCCATGTTCCAGCAGTCGCTGAACTGCAACCATGACAGGTGGAACGATTCGGCGCGTCAGCAGATCCAGCGGCAGCAGGATCTCATCGATTTCGAGGAAGCCAAAAAGCGCCAGGCGGAGCAAGGTCGGTAAACGGATTCAGCTCCTTGATTCGAGCCTCGCGAGGTTTTCTCGCGAGGCTTTTTTTCTGCGCTTGCCAGCCGTCGACTCCTACTCCAGATTAGGCAAGTATTCTGCGCCAGTTCCGGTGGCCGCCGACCACCGGGTAGGTACGGTTCGTTTATCCTGGAGACGTTGAGGCGACGTGACACGTTTGGGCAAGCTACCCCCGTATCTGTTCTCTGCCATCGACAAGGCCCGTCGTGAGGCCGTGGCCAACGGAGTCGATGTGGTGGATCTTGGTATCGGTGATCCCGATCGGCCGACTCCCGCGTTGTTGCTCCAGGTCTTGCAGCAAGCGGTGGCTGATGTCACCACTCACCGATATCCGGCCAACCCGGGGAGTGACCGGTTCCGGACCGCCGTGGCTGAATGGCTCGAACGGCGGCACGAGGTCACGGTCGATCCAGCCAATCAGGTTCTGGCGCTCATCGGGAGCAAGGAAGGACTGGCTCATCTCCCGCTGGCGTTGCTGGATGACGGGGATGAGGTACTGGTCCCTGATCTCGGCTATCCAGTGTATACCCAGGCGACAATTCTCGCGGGGGGGCAACCGATCTTGTACGCCTTGCCCGCGGCCAACGGGTTCCTGCCCGAACTGGACGAGATCGCCGGTCTGATCACGGATCGCACCCGCTTGATCTATCTCAACTATCCCAACAATCCCACCGGCGCCACCGCCAGCCGGGAACTGTTCCGGGAAATCGTCCGTCTCTGTGCTGAATACGGGGTGGTGGTGGTCAACGACGCCGCGTATCTGGAGGTAACCCTGGCGAACGAGCGTTCGCCCAGCCTGCTACAGGTCGCCCATCCGGATCAGCAGCGGGTCCTGGAGTTCCACAGTTTGTCCAAGATGTTCAACATGACCGGCTGGCGAGTCGGTTTCGCCGTGGGCCACACCGATCTGATCCGGGATCTCGGCCGGGTGAAGGAGAGCATCGACAGTGGCGTTTTCAGCGCCATTCAGGAAGTTGCCGTCACCGCGTTGAGTCCTGAGGGCGACAATCTCGGGTCAGAGGTCATGGCCGTGTACGCGCCACGTCGCGCCAAGATCGTTTTCGCGCTGGAGACGGCCAAGATCGAGGTCTTCGACACCAGCAGCACGTTCTACATCTGGGCCCGGGTGCCCACCACCGAGGATTCGCTCACCTTCTGTGGCCGGATCCTGTCACAGCACGGGGTGGTCATGACGCCGGGTGTCGGGTTTGGACCCGGCGGCGAGGGCTGGTTCCGCATCTCCCTGACCGCTCCCGACGAGCGGATCGATACCGCCGTTGAACGATTGCAGAGGTTATGATGGACCGTATCACATTACAAGGTGTCGATGTCTACGCGCATCACGGAGTGCATCCGGCGGAACGAGAACTCGGACAGCGGTTCGTCATCGATGTGGATCTGTGGGCCGACCTCAGTCCAGCCGCCCAGAGCGATTCACTGAAGCTGGCTCTCGACTACACGGCGGTCCATCACCGCATCAGCGAGGTGGCGGCGTCCACCTCGTTCCATCTCATCGAGGCTCTGGCCTTGCAGCTCTGCCGCACCTTGCTGGCAGAATTCCCCGTCGAGAAGGTTGCCGTCACGGTGCAGAAACCGAACCCGCCCATCCCGAATTTCCTCGGCAAGGCGTCGGTGACCATCGTGCGGGATCGCACACTACTGCAAGACAGCACGACGGAAGGAACCATCTGAGCCATGATCCCGGCTCGATTACTTGATCCAGGTCGCGGGACAGTGGCCTATCTCGGTCTGGGGGGGAATGTCGGCGACCGGCTGCATTACCTGCGCCAGGCGTTGTACGCCCTGTCGATCCATCCGGAGATCAGGGTCACGGCGGTGAGCCGACTCTTCGAAAGCGAATACGTCGGTCCCGGGGAGCAGGCGCCTTACCTGAACGGTTGCGTCGAACTACGGACATTCTTGTCACCTCGGGTTTTGCTCTGGGTGCTGAAAGGTGTCGAGGAACGTCTCGGCCGTGCGCCGGGTAGTCATCTGCAACCGCGTACGGTGGACCTGGACATTCTCCTGTACGGCGATCTGGTCCAGCAGGAACCGTTGTTGCAGTTGCCGCATCACGGCCTGCGGGAACGGGCCTTTGTCCTGGAGCCGTTACTCGACATCGCGCCGGATCTCCGTTTCCCCGATTCGGGCGAGACAGTGGCCGTCGCTTGTGCGAGAATTCGCCGGGTCGAGGGCCCGTGGATTTGTGCGCAGAACGGGAGTGGACTGTTGCCCCGCACCGGGTTGGGGGGGGAGGAAGATTGGCGTGCTGCCCTGGCGGTACATTGTCGTTGAAGGTGTGATCGGCGTCGGCAAGACGAGCCTGGTCAAGTTGCTCGCCGCCAAGACGGCGGGGCGCGTCAACCTGGAAGTCGTGGAGGAGAATCCCTTCCTGAAGAAGTTCTATGACGACCGGGCTGCCTACGCATTTCAGACCCAGATCTTTTTCCTGCTCAGCCGTTTTCGCCAGCAACAGCAACTGTTCCAGCACGATCTCTTCAGCTCGGTTCTTTTTTCGGACTACCTGTTCGCCAAGGATCGGATATTCGCCAACTTGAACCTGAGTGACGACGAGTTGGCCCTGTACGATCAACTGGCGACCATCCTGGAGCAGCGGGTGCTGAAACCTGATCTGGTGGTGTACCTCCAGGCGCGGACCGAGGTGTTGCTGGAGCGAATCCGCTGGCGGGGGCGCGCCTTCGAGCAGGAAATGGACCAGGAATATATCGAGGCGCTCAACCACGCTTATGCCTATTATTTCCACCACTACCAGGTGACACCGTTGCTGGTGGTGAATACCGACGATCTCGATTTCGTCAATTCGGCCCGGGATCTGGATTCACTGTTCGAGCAGCTTCAGGATGTGTTTCAGGGCACCCGGTTCTTCGCTCCCGGATAGGCCAGCGGACTGGCCGCAGATCGCCTCGTTGCTCCCGGGTCGAATACGGGATCGGTGGCGCGGGACACTCGCGAGAAGGAGAGACCCTTGGCCAAGCCGCGGACGCTCTCGATTTTTGGCGCCAAGAAACGGCACGGGGAGAAACTCGTGCTGGTCACGGCGTATGACCTGACCTCTGCCCAGATCGCAGGTGCGGCAGGTGTGGACGCGATCCTGGTGGGCGATTCCCTGGGCATGGTGGTGCTCGGTTACGAGACGACCTTGCCGGTGACCGTGGACGAACTCCTGCATCACTGCCGGGCCGTGGCCCGCGCCCGGCCGGAAGTCCCCGTCATTGCGGACATGCCGTACGGGAGTTTCCACGTGGAGCCGACCGAGACGGTTCGCCATGCCTTACGGCTGGTGAAGGAAGGCGGCGTGGCCGGGGTCAAGATCGAAGGTGGGCGTAAACGCCAGGCGGTCATCGAAGCCCTGCTCGCGGCGGAGATCCCGGTGATGGGACATCTCGGTCTGACGCCCCAGTCCATCCACAAGTTCGGTGGTTACAAGATCCAGGGACGGGGCCAGGGCGCCGCGGATCTTCTGGTGGACGAAGCCGAATTCCTGGAAGAAGTCGGTTGTTTCTCCATGGTGCTGGAGTGCATTCCCTCGACCGTGGCCAAAAGGGTGAGTGACGCCGTCAACATCCCCACCATCGGTATCGGCGCCGGGCCGGATTGCGACGGTCAGGTGCTGGTCTTTCACGACCTGCTGGGCCTGTTCACCGGGCTCAAACCTCGTTTCGTGAAACGGTATGCCGAGCTGGGCGAACAGGCGGTGTCGGCCCTGCAACAGTACTGCCTCGAGGTGCGGGATGGCAGCTTCCCCGGTCCGGAACACTCCTTCAGCGAGAACAAGACGCCGGCGCGGCGACCAACCCTCGACGAACCGGAACCCACGCCGGCCGGTGGCGAGCCTCGGATCAGCGGCGGGTACGTGAACTCGTGCGAGACCGAACCGGAAGGCTGATGTCGCCGTGGAGCTTATCCACACAGTTCACGATCTCGCGAAATTGTCTTCGATCCGGCCAGGACAGCGCCTGGTGCTGGTCCCTACCATGGGGGCGTTGCACGACGGACACCTCAGCCTGGTGGAGATCGGACGGCGCTATGGGCCGGTGGTCGTTTCCATCTTTGTCAATCCGCAGCAGTTCGGCGCCGGTGAGGATTTCGAAACCTATCCGCAGGATCTGGAGCAAGACCTGGCCGCCCTCGATCCGCTGGGAGTCGCCGCGGTCTTCGCACCCGCGGTGCATGAGATGTACGGCACCGCCGCCGGGGTGCGGATCGAACCGGGGCGACGCGGTGAACCACTGTGCGGCGCCTGTCGCCCCGGCCATTTCGCCGGGGTACTGACGGTGGTGGCGAAGCTGTTGAACCTGGTCCGGCCGGACGTGGCCGTCTTCGGACGCAAGGACGCACAGCAGTGTCTGGTGATCGACGCCATGGTCAGGGATCTCGATTTTCCGGTGAGACTGATCGACGGACCCACCTTGCGCGAACCGGACGGCCTCGCCATGTCGTCCCGGAACCGGTATCTCTCCCCGGACGATCGCCAGCGCGCCCGCTGCCTCTGGGGTGGTCTGAGCGCCACCCGTGCCTTGATCGCGAACGGCGAACGCGACGTACAAATGCTGCAAGCCGAACTGGGCCGCCAGTTGAACGAAGCGGACAGCGTCGAGTATGCCGAGATCCGCGCCGTCCCCGAGTTGACGGAAATCGACACGGTCGGTGGCACGATCGTGCTGGCCGTGGCCGTCCAGGTGGGACCGGCGCGCCTCATCGACAATCTGGTTCTCGACGTCGCCGGTGACACCGTACAGGAGACAAACTTGTTGACCGGGAAAGGGCAGGTATGAACCGAGGAAAATCCGGATCGCCGGTGGAAGCCGTGATCTTGGCTGCTGGCAAGGGCACCCGCATGAAATCCGATCTGGCCAAGGTGTTGCATGAGCTGGCTGGCGCGACCTTGCTGGACCGTGTGCTCGAAGTGGTCCGGGCGGCGGGGATCGGCCGGACCGTGATCATCGTCGGGCACCAGGCCGACCGGGTCAAGGCGAGCTGCGCGGCGTCCGATATCGTCTTCGTGGAACAGGTGCCGCAAAACGGCACCGGACACGCCCTGCAGGTCGCGGCGCCGAGCCTGACCGCCGGTGGGTACAGTGTGGTCCTCAGCGGGGACGTGCCGCTGTTGCGGCGCGCCACCCTGGAACGTCTGGTCGAGCAGGGGTTGGCCGGCCAGGCGGCCGCCGTGGTGTTGACCTGTGTGGTTGCGGACGCCGGCACTTACGGTCGCATCGTGAAGGACTCTGGCGGCAGCTTCCAGCGCATCGTCGAGGCGCGTGACGCCACGGCCGAGGAGCTGGCCATCACGGAATACAACAGTGGCATCTACTGCTTCCGTACGGACGCCCTGTTGCTTGCCCTGGCGAGACTGCAGCCCGACAACGATCAGAAAGAACTCTATCTGACCGATACCATCGGGCATCTGGTGGCGGCGGGTGAGGTCGTGGAGACCTGTATCATCACCGACCCCAACGAGGTACTCGGAATCAACACCGTCGCTGAACTGGCCGATGCGGCCACGATACTGAACGCCCGGGACGGCGACGGGCAGCTTAGCCAGTAAAGGATAATCCTGTGGATCGGATGTATACACCGTGGAGGTACGATTACGTGACCGGCCAGATCAAGGAAGAAGGGTGCATCTTCTGCAACCGGTTGCAGTGTGATGTCGAGCAGGAATTCGTGCTGTACCGAGGCGATTCATGGTATGTGATTCTCAATCACTACCCGTACACCAACGGGCATCTACTCCTGGTCCTGAATCGGCATCAGCCGGCCCTGTCCGCTTGCACTGCAGCGGAACTGGCCGAGATGGCCAGGCTGCTGCCGCTGATGGAACAGGCGTTGCTCGAGGTCTACCATCCGCAAGGGATCAACTGCGGCTATAACGGCGGCGCCAGCGCCGGCGCCGGTATCCCGGAGCATCTCCACCTGCACATGTTGCCCCGCTGGCAGGGTGATACCAGTTTCATGACGACGGTCGGTCATACCCGGGTAATGCCGGAAACCCTCGACCAGACCTACGAGCGGTTACGGCCGATACTGGCGCGGATTCTCGAGACGGATCCGGAATGAGCGGTTGGTGAACGAATACTCATGAAACGAACTTTTTACCTCCTGGCCCTGCTGGTCGTCTGTGCAGCTTCCTTCTGGTTCGGCCGGGAGGTCAGGGAGCAGCCGGCAAAAAACGGTGAGACGCTGCCGGATCGACTTCACGTCACCCGAGAGGCCACGATCCCGGCGTCATCACAAACACCCGCCGACGATGAAGTCTCGCCGGTCCATCTTGTCGTCCTCAACGGAACCACCCGGACGGGACTGGCGCGGGAGATCGGTCTGGCCTTGACCCTGGTCGGTTGCGTGACCGAACGTGTCGGCAACGCGCCGCATACCCGGTTCGCCCACAGCTTGCTCATCAACCGGAAGCTGACTCCGGTGGTAATGCAGGACCTGGCCCACCGTCTCGGTGCCGTGCCGGCCCTGGAGGAGAAGGACCCCCGCACCACCGAGGACGCTGTCCTGGTCCTCGGTGCGGACTTCTCGCGGATTTGCGAGGCGCTCTCGTTGCCCATTCCGCGCTGAAGCAGTTCCCCGCGGATTTTTGTTGTTGGTTCCGCAAGCCATGTCGCTCTATATTGCGCGTAGGGTGAGTCGTAGTGAAAACAAGCATGATGGCCGGTCGACGGTATCCCACCACCGACGTGCTGGTCAGCGAGCAGAGGTGGCATGCGAAAATCTCTGGGAACGGTGGCGTTGACCCTGCTGCTCGGCGTCTTGATCGGATCGGTATTCAGTCAGGTCTGCGGCTTATTCCTGACGGAAGGATCCGTGGCGGAACAGCTCTTCGTTTCCGGTGAATCGTTCGGGTTCCTGCTGGCACCGTTGAATCTGGTGGTCATCGAACTCACGTTCGGCTTGCAGGTCAAGTTCACGCTCATGAGTCTGATCGGCGTATTTGTCGCTTCGCAGATTTTGCGCTGGTACCGTTGATGCCCACGCGGGAGTGCTGACATGATGAATTTTTGTGCTTTCCTCGGTCCCATCGGGTGGCCGGAACTCCTGGTAATTCTGGGGCTCGTCCTGATCATCTTCGGCCCACGTCGGTTACCTGAGATCGCCGAGGCCTTCGGGAAGTCGATCAAGAAGTTCCGCACGGCCACCAGCAGCGCCACCAACGAGGTGAAACGAGAACTCGATGCGGCCAAGCAAGATGTCGTTGCCGACACCGAGAGTGACAACACAACGAAGGAAACAGATTCCTGATTACCTCCGGATTCCTCAGGTAACCTCCCGTCCGGACCGTGGGACTCGTTCGTCGCTGGGGGGGAGGTGAGTAAACCGTGAACCTGGCCCAACTTCTGGATCATCTCCGAGGGGACCAACAGTTCTGCCGGAACGTCAATCGCTGGGAAGTGATCCCGGCCCGTGACGGTCGATATGAGGACTATCCCGGCGAACTCGACCCGAGATTGGTGGCGGTCTGCCAGCAACGCGGGATCGAACAACTCTATTCACACCAGGCCGAAGCGATTCGGCTGGCGGCGGCGACCAAGCCGTTCGTGGTGATCACGCCCACCGCTTCCGGAAAAACCCTTTGCTACAACCTGCCGGTGCTGAACCGGATGCTGCGTGATCCCCAGGCGCGGGCGCTGTATCTCTTTCCGACCAAGGCGTTGAGCCGGGATCAGATGCACGAAGTGCACGGACTGGTCACCGATCTGGGGGTGGACATCAAGACGTTCACCTTCGACGGCGACACCCCGGAAACGGCGCGGCGGGCCATCCGCAGTTCCGGGCACATCGTGGTCACCAATCCGGACATGTTGCACCAGGGGATCCTGCCCCACCACACGCTCTGGGTGAAGCTGTTCGAGAACCTCCGTTTCATCATCATCGACGAGGTGCATCACTATCGCGGTGTGTTCGGCAGTCACGTGGCCAACGTGCTGCGCCGGCTGCTGCGGATCGCCCATTTTTACGGGAGCGAGCCACTCTGTATCTGCTGCTCCGCGACCATCGCCAATCCCGAAGAACTGGCCGCGACCTTGACCGGCGTACCGATGGCGGTGATCGACGAGAACGGCGCGCCGCGGGGCGAGAAGCACTTCATCTTCTACAACCCGCCGGTGGTGAACGCCGAGCTCGGCATCCGACGCTCGGTGGTGAAGGAGACCTGCGCCATTGCGGAACGGTTTCTGCGGAGCCAGACACAGCTCATCGTGTTCGCCCGTTCGCGCATGCGGGTGGAATTGCTGCTTACGTATCTGGAGAAGGCCGGCCGGCGGGTCGGCATCCGACAGGGTGAGGTGCGCGGGTATCGAGGCGGGTATCTGCCCAACGAGCGGCGGGCCATCGAAGCGGGATTACGCGAGGGATCGGTGCGGGCCGTGGTCAGCACCAATGCGCTGGAACTCGGCATCGACATCGGGCGACTGGACGTCTGCATCATGGCGGGGTATGCCGGCACCGTGGCCAGCACCTGGCAGCAGGCCGGACGCGCCGGGCGGCGGCAGAACCTGAGCTGCGTGCTGCTCATCGCCTCCAGCAGTCCCGCCGACCAGTACGTCATCAACCATCCCGACTATTTCCTCGGCCGATCGCCGGAGCACGCCACCCTCGACCCGAACAATCTGGTCATCCTGATGAGCCACTTGAAGTGCGCCGCCTTCGAACTTCCGTTCACCGTGGACGAGCCGTACGGGGGACAACCGGTCGCGGAGATCCTCGACTATCTGGTGGCACAGCAGGTGCTGCACCGATCACAGGGGCGTTACCACTGGATGGCGGAAACCTATCCCGCCGTGGACGTCAGCTTGCGCAGCGCGGCGCCGGACAACGTGGACATCATCGACGCGTCGGTTCAGGGCGGCAAGGTCATCGGGGAAATGGATCTGTTCAGCGCCCAGGAGATGCTGCACGACGAGGCCATCTACATTCACGGCGCCCAGCAGTATCACGTGGACAAGCTCGACTGGGATCGCCGGCACGCCTACGTCAAACCGGTACAGGTGGATTACTACACCGACGCGCAACGCATCACCGAGTTGAAGACCTTGACCGTGGACGAACGCGGTGATGCCTTCCTCGGACAGCTGGCCACCGGCGACGTGAGTTTGATAGCCAAGGTTTCCGTCTACAAGAAGGTGAAGCTCGGCAGCCACGAAAATGTGGGCGCGGGTGATGTCCAGTTGCCGGAGATGCCGATGGACACCCGCAGCTTCGTCTGGGAATTGCCCGCCGAACTGGGTGCTGTGTTGAGTGAGCACGATCTGAATCTGGGTGATGCCCTGAAGGGGTTGGCGCACTTGCTCGGCCGGGTGGCGCCCATGTTCGTCATGGCCGATCCGTCGGACCTGCACGCCCAGGCCATGGTGCGCTCGCCGTTCACCGGTACCCCCTCCCTCTACCTGTACGACGCCTGTCCGGGGGGCGTCGGTTTCTCGGAACGGATCTTCTCGCAGTTCACCGAGATCCTGGCAGCCGCCAGGGCCCACCTGGCAGCGTGTCCCTGTCCGCACGGCTGTCCGTCCTGCGTGGGCGCGACGCTGGAATCCGGTGACACGGCCAAGTCGGGCGCCTCCCTGATTCTCCGCGCCGCCGACCAGGCGAGCGCTTCGTGATCCGGCCGCCGGCCGGGCAGCCGCGGGGGATCTTGCGTGGACCTCAAACGTAGGCTGGCCAGGCTCGATCAACTGTCTCGTCGTCGTCAGGGTACGGAAGGAACAGGCAGTGCAGGCGATACTGGCCGGGAGCGCCGTCCGGAAGATGTGGCGACTCTCTGCCAGCAGCTCGGCCTCACCGCCCGAGAGCACGGGGGAGAAACCCTCTGGCAACGGGATTACCGGGATGGCGATCCGTCGCTGCCCGCGCGATTTCAGACCGAACTCCCCGATCTGCAGGCCATCTTCACCCGGGAAACCCCCGCCGACCTCCGGCCTACCGAACTCCTGTTCTGCGACACGGAAACCACCGGCCTGGCTGGTGGGACGGGCAGCCTGGCCTTTCTGATCGGGTGTGCCTGGTGGGAGGAAGACCGCTTCCGGATCCGGCAATACTTCCTGTCCGGTCCAGGACAGGAGGGGCCGATCCTCGCCGCACTCGCCGAACTTGCCGCCTCCTTCCGGGGACTGGTGACTTTCAACGGCAACAGCTTCGATCTGCCATTGCTCCGGACCCGGGCTATGCTGGCCCGCTTGCACGATCCGTTCGTCGATCTGGCGAGCTGGGATCTGTTGCCAGCGGTGCGGCGCCTCTGGGGACGGGCGCTGCCGGATTGCTGCCAGCAAACCCTCGAATCCACGGTCTGTGGTCGGGAGCGGGGCCCTGGCGACATCGACGGCGCGCGGATACCCCATACCTACTTCCAGTATTTGCGGCAGGGGAGAATCGCGCTGCTGGACAAGGTGCTGGAACATAATCGCCGGGACCTGACGGGCATGGCCGATATTCTGCTCGCCGTTTTAACCCGGGCGGTGAGGCTGACTGAACCGATTCCTGCGGCGAACAATGAGTCCAGGGTAAGCTGGACCGATGCCTGGTCCAACGCCCGCATCCTGGAAACACGACACGAGACCGCTCTGGCCACCGACTGGATCGTCCACGCCCTCTCGTCGGCCGGCTGGTCTCAGGACGGAGTCCTGCCGTCCGTGTTCACGGAGATATTTTGCCGGGACGTGGTGCGGTTGCTGAAACGGTCGGCGCGCTGGCGGCTGCTGGACGCACTGCTTTTCGCGGCACTTGCCCGTTTTGGTGACCGTCCCTGGTTACACCAAGAGGCGGCGATCCTGCACGAACACCGGCTGCACCACCTCGATACGGCGCTGTACCACGCCGAACGACTGGGTGACCAGACCCGGCTGGCGCGAGTCCAGCGCAAGCTCGCGGCCAGGGTCGCTCCAGCGCTGACTCCTCCTGATTCTCCCGCGTGATTATCCCAGGTTCGCCGACCCGGGATTGCACGGCCGGGCCGCTTCCGTTATTTTGCAGCCAGGTGGCATCAATCGTCCACTGCGTTGCTTTTGGGGAAAGGATCGAACGTGGCCAAACCGACCCGGCAGGAAGGGCACCTGATCGTGGCAGCCATCAGGCTCCTGGACTATCGTCTCGAGCGCTCGCCCCGGCCGGAAGAGGTGGCGGAATTTCTGGATAAACCGGCCGCGGCCTTACGGGTCCATCTGGTGGAGCTACAAGACCTGGGCATCGTGACCTTGGTGGAGAGCGCCTTCGACACCCAGGTCAAGATCCGGGATCACCTGTTGCTCGAGGAGCTGGAGGCGGACGCTGCGGAAACAAACCTGAGTGCGGATCTCGCCGACTTCGATCGTCGCAAGCAAGCAGAAGCCGAACGGATGGCACAGCTCTTCCAGGACGGTGACCACGAACGGCTGCAGGCCGAGAGGTTGCGCAAGATGGATGATGAACTGGGGGAGTTCAAACGCAAGAAACCGCCCAATCCTTTCGGCGATGTTTGAAAGTCCGATCGGGCACGGATCTCAGTGGCATTAAAAAACCCGGATCCAGTTGGGCCAAGGCCCGCGGTGGGATCCGGGTTCTTGTTGCCGGCAGAGACGGATCAGGCGCCGCCGAGGAGCTTGGCGTACCGATTGTCATCGATATCGGCCTCCTCGCGTCGCGTCTCGTACCACGCTTCCTGCAGCTCGCGCTGTTTCTGGGACAGGAGGCGCAGGCGGATGTTTTCCTTCATGGCCAGGTAATCTTCCTCCACGAACGGCTCTCGCCAGATGGTCCGCAGGGCGAAGAGGCCGCGACCCGTTTCGACCTCCGGCACCAGCTTGCCCGCCTCCACCTCGAGAGCCACGGCGTTGAAGGCGGTGTTGTACCCGACATCGGTGATGTTGCTCGTGCCGGTGATGGTGTCGGTCACAGCGTGGAGTAGTCCGAATTCCTCGGCGACCTCGGCGAAGCTGCCGCCCATCTGGATCGCACCCACGGCCGGGCTCAGTTTCGCCGCCGCGAGCTGGCGTTTCTGCTCCTGCTGCACCCGTAACGTCACCTGACCGATGACCTCACTCAACGGCTTGGGGCCCTCGGGATACAGCTCCTCCAGGTAGACCAGGTAGAAGTTCTCCTCGTTTTCCAAAACCGGGCTGATTTCCCCGGGCGCCATCTGGAAGGCCAGGTAGGAAGCTTCCATGGAGTTGCGCAAACCCGGCAGGTCCCGACCCTTGGCGATGATGGCGGGCGCGCGCAGGTGTGCCGAGTCGGTGGCCGCAACGGTCAGGAAATCGCCGCTGGCGGCACGGTCACGGAAATCACCGGCTTGATCGTACAGTTCGGTCAGGGTCTCTTGCCCCGCTTCGATGTTGAGCAAGATATGCCGGGCGTGGACTTCGGTTACCGAGTCGGTTTCCACCCGTTGCTCGAGAATCTCGATGAGGTGATAACCGTACCGGGTCTCCACCGGGTCACTGAGCTGTCCCACCGGCAGGGAGAAGGCCGCCTCGGTGAACGGGCCCACCATCCGGTTGCGATCGAAGAAACCGAGATCGCCACCGGTTTCGCTGTTGCTCTCGTCCTGCGAGTAGATGGCTGCCGCCTCGGCGAAGTCGTAATCACCCGCTTCGATGTCCCGCTTGATATCCTGCGCGTCTTTCAGAACCGCCTCGCGGTCACTGACACTCGCTTCCTTGGGCCAGGCCATGATGTGCAGCTTGGCCTTGGCCGGATCCTCGTACAGTCCGATATGCGAGGCGTAGAAGGCTTCGATCTGTTCCGCTGTCGGTTCGGTCTCCACTTCCATTTCGGAGAAGAGGACACCCAGGTATTCCACCACGACCCGACCGATCTGCTTGTCGTAGGTGTCGCGGATCTCTTCCTCCGTCACCGTGGCGCCCGCCACGATGAGCTGGAACAGTTTCTGCCGCGGCACCTGGTGGCGCAGATATTCCTCCACCGCGCTCCAGTCGCGGGTGGGGTCGTTGAGGTCGGCGTGATACGCTTGCAGGTTGGGGTTACCGCTCTCGTCGGTATAACGCGCCAGCAGCTCCGGTGGTGGGGAGCGACGCAAGATTTCGAGAATCTCGTCCGGCCGGGCCGTCAATTCGAGATCGCGGATGGCGTCCTCCTCGAGGCGGTCACGGACCATCATCTCCCAGACCTGGTCGTAGGCGCTGGCCCGCTGGTTCGCGGTCAAGTCCTGATCAGGGTTTTGTTGACGCAGGCGCGCGACGTAGTTCCGGTACGTGTTGTCCCACTGGTAAGCGGTGATGGGAAGTCCGTTCACCGATCCGACCATACCGGAGTCCTGCTGGCGAGTACTCCGACTGCTGTTGTAATCCATGCCCCAGGCAAGGAAGATAAACAGAATGAACGAGACAGCGATCACCCAGTAGAAGATCTTGGCCTTCGATCGTAGCAGCTTGAACATCGAAAAGTCTCCTCGGAAGAAAGCCACTGCCCTGCCCGCTCGATCCCGGGCCGGCGCAGCGTTGCACCAAAACCCTCAGCCAAGGATGAAGCCGGGGGCAAGACACCCGCAAAGCAAGGTGACTGCGTAATTTAATACATGACCCCCCTGAGACTCAAGTTGAACCTGATCGGGTGGACCTGCCGGGGGCGAACCAGGCCCGTCCGGACTTGCCGGGGGGAACACCCGTTACCGGCGGAATTCTGACGCCGAATCCCGGTGAACCCGCTCCGGGCCGAGATCGTCCTGACGACGGTGGCCCTGAAGAATTTTCCTGTTTATGGGCGGTATACCGCCACTCGCAGGCATGTGAACCTGGGGCCAGATAGCTGTAAGTGCTAACACGGCAATGATATGGTCGGCTCCCGATTCAAACGTATGCAGATCGCATGTGATTTGCTAAGTTCCCGCCGTGACTGCGCTGGCCGGCGGCCAAGAGTGCCGGGCAGTTGTTCGACTATTGGCTCATCAGCTTGGAGGGACAGGAATGTCACTAGACTCCGATCGGATTTTCCACGCTCCCTTTGCCGAGGGGACCATCGCTCCCCCGGAAGTCCGGCAAACGGTGTTGCAGCGGATGCAGGATGACGAGGTGCACTTCCTGCGTCTCATCTTCACGGACATCATGGGGCAGAACAAGAATGTGGAAGTCCCCTCGAGTCAGTTCGCCAAGGCCCTCCGGGGAGAGATCATGTTCGACGGCTCCTCCATCGAGGGATTCAGCCGGATCGAAGAGTCGGACATGTTGCTCGTGCCGGACCTGGCAACCTACGCCGTCTTCCCGTTCGACGGCGAGTGCGGCAAGGTGGCGCGCTTGATCTGTGATGTCTATAACGCCGATCGGACCCAGTTCGCCGGCTGTCCCCGCCTCTGCCTCAAGCGAACCATCGAACGCTTCAACCAGCTCGGGCTGGAGCCGGTCTGCGGCCCGGAGCTGGAGTTCTTCCTGTTCCTGCGCGACGCCAGCGGCAATCCCACGGTGTTGACGCACGACACGGGTGGCTACTTCGATCTGCTCCCCGTGGATCGAGGCGAGGAAGCCAGGCGGGTCATCGTAAACAGCCTGGAGGCCATGGGTTTCGAGATCGAGGCGGCGCACCACGAAGTAGCGCCGGGTCAGCACGAAATCGATTTCAAATACGCCGGCGCCCTGGAGACGGCGGACCGGGTCACCACCTTCCGGATGATCGTCAAGAAGATTGCCCTCGATTTCAAGCTGCACGCGACCTTCATGCCCAAACCCATTGCCGGCGTGAACGGATCGGGCATGCACACCCATCAATCGGTCTTCACCGGTGAAGGCGAAAACCGGCGGAACGGATTTTATGACCCGGACAACGAGGGGCAGATCAGTGAGCTGGGGTACCACTACATCGGTGGTCTGCTCCAGCACGCCCGGTCGTTCGTTGCCATCACCAATCCGCTGATCAACTCCTACAAGCGGTTGGTGCCTGGGTACGAGGCGCCGGTCAATGTCGCCTGGTCGGATCACAACCGATCGCCGCTGGTGCGGATACCCGCGCGGCGCGGCGAAGGAACCCGGGTGGAGGTCCGGGTGCCGGATCCGAGCTGTAATCCGTACCTCGCATTTTCGGTGATGCTCAGCGCTGGACTGGACGGTGTCGAAAATCGCATCGATCCCGGCCCGCCGGTCAACCGGAACGTCTTCGACCTGAGCGAGCAGGAGAAGGCGGAGCTCAACATCTCCCAACTCCCGAGCAGTCTGTTCCTGGCCCTGGGCGCTCTCGAGGCCGATCCGGTCATGGCGGATGCTCTGGGCGGGCATATCTTCCGGCACTTCC
This sequence comes from bacterium, assembly GCA_043823125.1. Classification (GTDB taxonomy): domain Bacteria; phylum Krumholzibacteriota; class Krumholzibacteriia; order LZORAL124-64-63; family LZORAL124-64-63; genus JBDRBC01. The sequence goes on from JBDRBC010000563.1 coordinate 21,057, forward strand.
TGCGCGCCAAGTACGGTATCTGGCGAGAATACTGTACCCAGGTCCACCAGTGGGAACTGGACCAGTATCTGGGCGCCTACTGATACGCGCTGAGCGGAATCGATTGGAGACTTCATGCTCAGCATCGGCGTGGCAGCCCTGCTCAGCGGTCTGGTGGCCCAGGTGGTCAAGGTGGTCATCGGACTGGTGCGGCAAGGTCGGTTCAATTTCGCCCTGGTCTTCTCTTCGGGTGGTATGCCGAGTTCTCACACCGCGGTGGTGACGACCCTGGCCTTGCTGGTCGGCGAACGGGAAGGTATCGGATCGCATCTGTTCAGCGTGGTGATAATCTTCAGCCTCTATGTCATCCTCGAAGCGACTGGTCTGCGCCAGGAGGTGGGTAAACAGGCCGCACTGCTCAACGATCTCGTGGACGACTTGATCACCACCCGCCATCTGAATCGGCATCGGTTGCGTGAACTGGTGGGGCATACCTGGGGCGAGGTGGGTGGGGGGTTCATCTGCGGTTTCCTGGTCTACCTGCTCTTGCGCACCCAAAGTCTCTGACGATCTTCCATTACCGTTCCTACTGTCTATATGCCGGCCGAATCCGCCAGTTTTAGTATTCACGAAAAATTCTGAATTATCCTTGACACTCTCGACAGGACCGGTATTCTCCGTGTTAGCGCAACCCTTTGCACTCATCGCACTTGCCGAATTTCGGCGGATTGAACCGTGGAGGAGGAGAGCACACACACATCCCACAGCCACATTTCATTGGGGGTGGAACGAAAGGATTCGAGATGAGAGTCATCGCCTTCGCCAATCAAAAGGGCGGGTGCGGGAAGACAACATCGGCCACCAACCTGGCAGCAGCATTGGCCCAGCTGGACAAGAAAGTATTGCTGCTGGACAATGACCCGCAAGGACATTCGACACTAGCGAACGGATTCCACGAGCGAGACTTTTCCCTTGGTACGTACGACCTGTACCTGACCTCCGATATTCTAGTCGAAGACGCTTTCCTGGAATCGAACCGGGTCATCATCTGTTGCCCGCCGGCATCGAGCTGAGTGCGGTGGAACAGGCGCTGGCACGCGAACCCGAGAAGGAACTGCGTCTGCGGAAGAATCTTCGCCGGTCGGCCATGCCGTACGATTACGTGTTGATCGATTGCCCACCCAGCGTGGGACTGCTCACCTTCAACGCATTGCTGGCCGCCAGCGAGGTCATCATCCCGGTCGACGCGAGCTACTACAGCCTGCAGGCCGTGCGTAAGCTCAAGGAGACCCTGGAGGTTCTGCGTGAAAAGCGCCACCACGACATCATCACGCGGATCCTGCTCGTCAATCTGGATACCCGTCCCCGATTCACCAGGACCTTGACCCAGGAATTCGAGGACCAGTACGGACGTGAGTTGCTGGAGACGATCATCCACCGGACAGTGCGTTTCCAGGAAGCTGCCGGCGCCGGTCTTTCGGTGGGTCGGTACGATCCTGGTTCCCGGGGCGCACTCGATTTCCGCAACCTGGCCCAGGAAATAGTGGAGCTGGAAGTGGATCTGAGCGTGACGGCCATCGACCACTGGATCGAGCTGCTCCACGGTCCCGTGGTCAGTGAGGAGAGTGTCCAGTTTGTTGCCGATTTTCCGCACGCCAAGCGGGTGGCGGTGACCGGCAGTTTCTGTAACTGGTCCGCCAGGGGATTGCCGTTGAGTCGGCGCTTGGATGGCAACTGGGAGTGTCACGCCGCCTTACCCACCGGTCGTCACCAGTACCGGTACATCGTCGATGGCGCCTGGATCTCCGATCCGAACAACACCAAAACGGTGTCGAACGAGTTCGGAGAGACCAACTCACTGATCACGGTGCCATAGTATGGTGGTGAAAGACAGGGACGACAACCAGGGCGAAACGCACCACATTTCGGCTGTGGTCGGCCATTTCCTGGCTGATACAGCTTCTCGGGCTCGTACTGAGCTAGGCGAGAGCAGGGAGCTGGACAGCTTCGTTCCGAATTTCCTCTTCACCATCGCTGCTGCTCGGAGTTCTTCACTTTCCGCCGTAGTAGCCAGCAGCCTGGCCAGGGCTTCCTGGGCAGGAATCGCCGCCACCGCGGATGTGGTGACCCCCTTGCAGGTCGTTCTGACCGAAGCCGGTGGTAAATCGCCGCCCGGGGCCGGTCCGTGTCCTTCACTGCATTGGTTGCATCTGGGACAGACGGCGGATCTCGGGATCGGCGGATTGTCCGCACTGGCGCAGCAGATACGCGGTTCCGGGTCAGCCGATACGACACCCGATGGTTTGATATGGTGCGTGTGGGAGAATGAGCTGGGCAGCCTGCAAGTAGCCTATTCATTGGGCCAGCTCGTCAGGATCTTGCGGCCGTTGCAGGTCAAGGTGCTGATCTTCCCGGCGGAATCTCGTGAGCAGGGGCCGGGTGATTCACAAGCTTCTCCCGCGGATGATACTACCCAACCGTCCTCGGGAAAGATGGTCATCCCCGATCCACTGGCGCTCACCACCGACCTTGTCGCCGCCATCGGCGCGGACTGTCCTCTGGAGGTCCTGACCGTGGACCAGACGTCGGCTCCAGCCGACCCGCGTTCGGGTTCCACAACACCCGTCGGTCCTCCCAGCGAGGAATTCTGTTCCCGTCTGGCAGGGAGTCTCAAGTTAGGCGCCCTCGCCCAGCGGCGAATATCGGGCTTGGAACCGGGATCGAAAGACGGTAAGCTGTCCGTCCCATGAGCCTTTCGGACCTAAACAGCTTTCGGGATGGTCGCCACTATCATCGGGATGGCAGAGGGTGTCGGTTCTGTCGTCCCCCGTCATGCTGGGCTGTTGTCGCGTTCCTGATGATGCTCTGTCTATCGATGTCCGGCGGTCGGTCCACTTCCGCCTGGGCCCAGACCGTTGCATCCGATCTCCTCCGACCTTCCTGCGCCGGTTTTTTCGTCATCGAAGCCGCCAATGACTCCACCGCCGGTTTCGAGTGGATCATGCTGGCCGAGCAGGCGAAACAGTGTCTGGTCTGGGACGGTGGCGCCATCACCTTGCCGGACAGTGTAACGCCGGGGACGTTCGGTCCCGCCGACCTCACCATACCCTTCAGCGAGGAATTACTGGGGGTCAGCCGCGGCCGGCGGTTGCTGTTCACGCCCGGACGATTCGTCATCGACCATCCCCTGTACCTCAGTGACGGGATCGGTCACTACTTCCTGGCCAAAGGTGACATCTTGATCGAGAACGGCCGAATCGTCTATCGCATGCGCGAG
>JBDRBC010000564.1:0-2479 GCA_043823125.1 bacterium
TACCTGGATTCGGACAAGGTTGCGCCGCTGTCTAATCTCTCCCGCGATCTCTCGCTGGCCGCGCGCTCGGCACTGCTGGAGATGATCGACTACATCAGCGCCACATACGGGCTCAGCCGCGAACAGGCGTACATCGTTGCCTCGATTGCGGTGGACCTGCGCATCGGCCAGTTGGTCGACGCGCCCAACGTCGGAGTGACAGCGATCCTGCCGCTGGACATATTCGAGGCCCCGCCGACAGGGGGCCGGTAAATGGAATAGGCCTGGGCCGTCTGTGGGTCCAGGCTCGAAGCTTGGATGGCCGACGGACTGACTTCCACCTTGATTCGATATTTGGAGGCCCCAGATGGCTCACGAGGATCCCAACCGCAGAACCTTCATCTCGTCTCTCGTTGGCGGCGGCCTGGCGCTACCGCTGCTGGACACCGATATCCTGTCCGCCCGACAATCTTCTTCCGCCCAGGTCAACCGTCCCCTGGTGGTGACCAGCAAGACCAACACCTATGTGAGGGAGGCCGTAACGAACACCGCATGGGAGGTGATGGCTGCCGGCGGCTCGGCCATGGATGCTGCCGAGAAAGGCACCAACATCTCTGAACTCGATCCCCGAGACCGCACTGTTGGGTACGGGGGCGATCCGAACGAAGACGGATTCCTTCAACTCGACGCTTCAGTCATGAACGGGGCTGACGGCAACAACATCGGTGCTGTCGCGGCTCTAGAGAACATCAAGACGCCTTGTTCGGTGGCCCGTCTCGTGATGGACCGTACAGACCATTGGCTCTTAGTCGGAAAAGGCGCTCTTCGCTTTGCCAGGATGCATGGGTTCAAAGAAGAAGACTTGTTGACGGATGAGGCGCGACGGAACTGGCTGTTTTGGAAAGAAACGTTGAGCGATAGGGACTACTACTTTCCGCCGAGAGATCCAGACAAACCGGAAGGCGGTGGCACCATCAACGTGCTCACCTTGGATGCCGGCGGCGATATCGCCGGTGTCACAAGTACCGTTGGGCACCATTTCAAGATCGTCGGGCGAGTCGGTGACTCACCGATCATAGGGGCCGGCCTGTACGTGGATAATGACATCGGCGCCGCGGGAGCCACCGGCCATGGGGAAGAGTGCGTCAAGGTGTCGGCGAGCAGAATCGTGGTGGAGAAGATGAGCGAAGGTCTTGCCCCAACGGTGGCATGTCGCCATGTCTGCGAGCGAGTGGCTGCACGTCATGACGGCCGCCCAATGTTCGGATTGAAGCTGGTGGCGCTCAACAAGAACGGTGAGTACGGCTGTTGTGCACTGCGAGGCGGTCTGGACGAGAACGGGGCCGTAACTGGCCTGGGGTTCTGCATCCAAGATTCCGGGGGGCACCGCCTGGAAGCCGGTGAGGCGCTGCTGCCACCGATGACTCAGGAAGAGCTGGACGCCATTCCTTGGCGGTAACGGTGGCGCCGGAGCCTTCCGTGGTACGGTGTTTCAGCCTTTCACCCCGCACTGTGTCTTGTGTTAAGATGCTTGCATGAAGACCGTTGGCTCACATATGGCCCTGCTGGTGTCAGGTAGCAGCCGTTTGCGCCGGAGGCTCGCTCCGTTCGCGAGATACATCGCCCTCCTCGTCACCGTTATTCTGCTGTACGGCTGGATGTTCCACGTGATCATGGCTTGGGAAGGGCAGCAGCATTCCTGGTTCACGGGGATCTACTGGGCCCTCACCGTGATGAGCACGCTCGGATTCGGTGACATCACCTTTTCGACGGACCTCGGTCGCGTATTCAGCTCTGTCGTGCTGCTGACCGGGATTGTGCTCCTCCTCATCATCCTTCCCTTTCTTTTCATCCGGTATGTGTACGCTCCGTGGCTCGAGCAGCAAACCCTCGGGCGCCTCAGGGCGCTGCGGTCTGTGCCGACCGATGTCACCGGCCACGTGCTCATCTGTGCCAACGATCCGATCGCGGTAGCGCTGATTCGCCGTCTCGCGCTGGCAGGCACACCTGCATATGTGATCGAAGCCGATGCGGAACGCGCATTGCGCATGCGGGATGACGGGGTGCCTGTCCTGACCGGCGAGATCGACGCCATCGAGACCTATCGATTCGCCGGTGCAACTCGGGCGCGGCTCGTATTCGCCAACGCCTCGGACACGGTCAATTCCAACATCGTGCTCACGGTGCGCGAGTTGTCTAGCTACCTGCCGATCGTCGCGCTGGCCGATGCGGATGACTCGATCGATGTCCTTGAGCTGAGTGGGGCTACGCACGTTCTGCCCCTCAAGGAGCTTCTGGGCGAGCACCTCGCCAACCGGGTGAGTGCCGGGACGGCGCACGCCAACGTTATCGGCAAATTCCACGATCTGCTGCTCGCCGAGTTCCCGGTGCACAACACGCCGCTCCAGGGCCGGACTATCCGCGAAACGCGGCTCCGCGAGTTTACCGGAGTCACGATTGTCGGGGTGTGGGAACACGGGCAGTTCCATCCGGCACGGCC
>JBDRBC010000565.1:0-2100 GCA_043823125.1 bacterium
CCCGACAGGAGGGGCGGGGCTCGATCGCAGGAAACGACTACCGGTTATGGCGCGGCTTACTTCACCAGCATCATTCGCTTGGTGGCCACGTCGTTGCCGGTGTCCAGGCGGTAGTAGTACACACCGCTGGCCACCCGACGACTGCTGCCGTCGGTGCCGTCCCACTGGACCAGGTGCTTCGCCGCTGGCAAGGCCTCGTTGATCAAGGTCTTCACCAACCGACCGCTCACGTCGTAGATGAACAGCGACACCTGGCCAGCCTTGGGCAGGTCGAATTCGATGTTCGTCAGCGGGTTGAACGGGTTCGGGTAGTTGTTGCGAAGCGCGAACTGGGTCGGCACGCTGCCCCGGAAGGTGACCGACTGCCACTTACCGCTCATGGTCTCCACACCGTCGTTGATCAGGCTGAAGCTGTAGGACAGCACGGTGCCGACGGCGATACCGTAACCGGGATCAACGTAGTCGATGCGACCGGAATCGCCGGTCAGCATCGCATCGGTCAAGCGCACGGCCTCGCTGTCGGCGGTCCGGCGATAGATGTGGAATCCGTCCACCAGGCCGTCGTTGTACGGCCACGAGAGAGCCACCCCAGCGTTGGTGGTCAGGCAGGTGATGTCGCCAGCCACGGTGCTGATGATCTCCTCGGCAATGAACAGGTTCAGACACCACTCGTCGACAGTGCCGACGTCGGCGCCAGCTCTGTCGCTGACGGTCAGCAGCCACTCGCCGATGGGGTTCTCGCCGTCGAAATCGGCCATGGAGCCCGGGCCGTCAGGCTGGGTATCCAGGTCGTAGATGGCGTGCAGGTCGTCCGCGGAACCGCCGCTCTGGCCGTGCAGGGTCACTATGGACCCACCCGGCGAGGTCAGCGTGATCCGCAGATCGCCGATGTAGGTGTGAGTGATATCCACCGAACAGAACACGTCGGCGATGATCCCGCCCTCGGTGACGATGATCGACTGGGTGATGCCGGTCGGATTGTTGTCCGGAATGGCGTACGGGCCGGTATCGCAGAAGGTGAACTCCTCCACTTGACCCAGACCGAAGTCGATGCCGGAGACGTGCTCGCCCTGACCGACAGTGACCGACTGCGGCGGAGCGCCGTAGCCGGGCAGGGTCGCGGTCACGGTGTAGGTGCCGGCGTACAGTCCCTCGAGCAGGTAAATGCCGTCGGGACCGGTCACGTAGCTGGAGCCGCCGGGCATGGCGGTCACCACGACGCCGCTGTTGTCAGGGGCGCCGTCCACGTAGACCGTACCGGAGATGCTGGCATCGCCTACCCCCTCGCTGGCGATCAACCAGGCCACGGCATTCTCCAGCAGCAACTCGACACCTGAACCAACGGCCGAGTAGTTGAAGCTGAAGAAGACGATCTGGCCGGCCTCGGGCGACGGCGTGTCGTCGAAGGTGGTGACGCTGGCGTTGCCCGTGGACGTGGTCCACGATCCGACCATGGAGGCGTTGGACGTGGGCGTAAGACCATCGGAATCTCCGTAACCGCTATAGGTCACGCTCAGCGGTCCGGCGATGCTGTGCGGCACGCTCATCACCGGATGCAAGGCGTCGAACACGGTGATGCTACCACTGTTGTCCGAATGCCACGACTCGGTGTGCAGGACGTTGGTCGCGAAGGAGGGGTATCCCGGATACGACGCGGCGTCGTATCCGAGCTCGCCACCCTCGATGAGTAGCCGACCGCCGCCGGCGACGAAGCTCTCCAGACCGGTCCGGATGGCCGCGTTGGCAACGGGTGCTGTATTGTCACCACTGGCGAAGACGAGCAGGTCGTAGCCGAGCCAGGAGGCGGGATCCGTCGAGGCGGCATTCTCCACCACCACGGCATACCCCAGGCCTTCGAGCACGGTAGCGATGTCACTGGCGGACTTGGTATTCGGCCGCTGGTAACCCTCTGCGATCACTTCACCGGTCTTCTCGTCTTCCCGCGGCGGGACAACACCGGAGGCGGTACCGTCATCGACGACCAGGAAACTACCAGAAGTCGCCGTGAGTAGCAGATCCACACCGACCAGATGCTCGTTGTCCACCAGGGTCACCACGGTGGTGGCCGGGGCCCAGCCGAGCTTGGTGGCGCGGACGGTG
>JBDRBC010000566.1:0-13671 GCA_043823125.1 bacterium
GGGAGCAGATCGAGGCGCTGCCTTCAACCGACCCGAACCTTGCCGTCCGGCGCGCTCGCAGCATGCAGGGGTGATCCGGGTCCAGGGGAGAGAATCGAACCGCAGGACACAGAGATAAAACAGGGCCGCGCCACCAGGACGAAGCGTCGCGAGCGGCAGCCATTTCCAGGGACGGCGCCAGGCGACGACGGCCCCCGGATCAATCCCCCCCGCCTCCGAGCATCCTCCAGCCGGATTCCGGAATGCCCATCCTTTGCATCAGGTCTTCGAACCGGGGATCCGAGCGGTACGGGTCCAGGTCCGGGCGTGCGAGGAAGACGATGGCGGGTACCCGCTCCTCATTGGCCTTCTCCAGCCACACGAAGGTCTGGTCGGCGTCGCCCGCCAGAGCGAAGTACATGGCGATGCTGAGGGGATTGATTTGCTCGCGCTGCGACAAGGCAGCCAGATGTTCGGCACACACCAGGATGGCGCCCTGGATACCTGATTCGGTATAGGCTTTCTCCATGGCTGGTCTTGATTCGGGATCGCATCCCGTCGAGGAATGGCGCAATTCGACCATGGCCTCCTCATTCCGGCCCTGATGGTAGTACGCTCTGAAGAGGGCGTGCCATCCGTCCCCGGTGCTGCCCGAGAAGGCGCGCCACTGTTCGACCTCCGTGATCGCCTCCTGATATCTGCGTGCCATGATAAGGTGTGTCCAGACAGGCAGGTTCCTGAGATAGGAGTACGGATCGAACTGGCGGCCGCGCTTGACCAGTTCCGCCGCCTCGTCGAGACGCCCATGAATTATCAGGACGTTGGCCAGGCCATGGAGGGCATCGCCGTCGTTGGGATTCTGCTCCAGCGCTCGGTGGAATTCCCGCTCGGCGGCGGCCCAGTCCCAGTTGAAGTACAGCTCGACGAACCCCAGCACGGTAAACGCCGCGCCGAGGCCGGGGTCGAGTTCCAGCGCTCTTTGCGCCGCTTTCTGTGCCGGCGGGAAAAGATCCCGAGGTGGCAGATCTCCAACGATGCTGTACACGATGTAGGCCCCGGCCAGGGCCGCGTGGGCCATGGCGAAGTTCGGATCGGCGTCGATCGCCTGCTGAAAGTAACGGCGGGACTCTAGTGCGTCTTTTTCCGTGAACTTGTGCAGGTGGTGCAGCCCCCGCAGAAACATCTCGTAGACATCGGGATCGACTGTGCGCTCGGTGGTCAGACGCTCTTGCTGCCGGGGCGTCAGGGCAACGTTAATTTCCCCGGCGATCGATCGCGCCACCTCGCTGAGCAGGTTCAGGATGTCTCCGAGTTCGCGGTCGTAGTCCTCGGCCCAGAGATGCTCGTCGTTGGTCCCGCGGATCAGCTGGGCGGTGATCCGCACCCGGTTTTCAACCCGCAGGACCGAGCCCTCCACCAGAGCATCCACGTCTAGTTCGGACGCAATCTCCTGGATCGACTTGTCGGTCCCCTTGTAAAGCATTGCCGAGGTCCGCGAGATGACACGCAAGGTGCCGATCTTGGACAGCTCCGTGATCAGCGCCTCGTGCATCCCTTCCACGAAGAAGTCCTGCTCTGCATCGCCCATCATGTTGTCGAGAGGCAGCACGGCCAGGGAACGAATGGGCGATAAGCTCTCTTCTCCCTGTACGCGCTCGCGCAGGTTCCCGATGTTCAGGCCAACGAGGAGTGCCCCGATGACCACGACGGCGGCCATAATACCACCAAGGACGGCCAGGGGGCGTTGAGATCCAGGGGCCGGAGTTGCCGCCGAACTTCCGGTGCGGGTTCCTATCCTGGTGGAATCGGTACTGGCCCGGAGACGTTCCTGGACTGCCCGGAGATCGACCAGGAGATCGTCCAGGTGCTGATACCGATTCTCCCGCGGTTTCGCGATGGCCTTGCCGATAATCCGTTCCAGTTCCAGTGGCACGCCTGTCCGCAAACCCGACAGTGGCTCCGGTTCGTTACTCAGGATGGCGTGCACCACTGCCTGCTCGTATCCCCCCTGGAACGGCTGGCGGCCGCTGACCATCTCGTACAGCATCACCCCGTAAGACCAGATATCCGCACGGTGATCGACCTCTTCGCCGCGAGATTGCTCGGGAGACATGTAAGCAAAAGTGCCCAGGGTCGTGTTGGTGCGGGTGAGTTTGGTCTGACCGCGCGATGTGGCCAGGCCGAAGTCCATGATCTGGGCCTGCCCTCCCGCAGTGAGCATGATGTTGGCCGGTTTGATATCGCGATGGACGATGCCGTGCTGGTGGGCCTCGCGAAGGCCCTCGGCCACCTGAACCGCCAGGTCGAGCGCCTCTTGCAACGCCAGCGGCCCGGCCTGGATCTTCTCCTTCAGGCTCCGGCCCTCGATGCAAGCCATGGCGATGAACATCTGGCCGGCGGCCTCATCGATCTCGTAGACCGTACAGATGTTGGCATGATGAAGAGCCGCTGCGGCTTGCGCTTCGTGCACGAAGCGTGCTTTTGCCTCTGGCTCTCGAGTCAGTTCCGGCGCCAGGAACTTGAGTGCGACGTCACGCTTGAGTTTCGTGTCCTCGGCCCGGTAGACCACTCCCATGCCGCCCGCGCCGAGCTTCTCGGTGATGTGGTAGTGGGAAATGGTCTTGCCGATCATGATGTTCCCCAGGCGATCGAAGCATGAGATTGCGAAACAGTAGATGCACTTTGAATAGCGGGGTCAGTGTAACTCAGATTCCGGAACAGGCACAAGGACTGGTCGACCAAGCACCGGGGTCCAGAGGGGCTTCTGATCAAGAATCCCGCCCTCTTCAGAAGGCGGGATTCAGCACTTGTTACTCTTCGGAGTATGGCGAGCCATCTCTGCTGCCAGTATCCGGGTGTCTGGAAAAGCTCAATCCGCCCGCGTCACCTCGAGCCCCGGCGGCGTGAACTCGAAGGCGATGACGGAAACCGGCTCGGGTTCCAGCTCCAGGCCATCGTCCTCGTCGCCACCCAGACTGGCCATCATGGCGCTGAACAGGTCGGTCACGATGTAGGCGCGGTTGCCGGCGAAGAAGAGCCCGTCCTCAACCGCGTCGGCGTCGGCCTGCAGGTGGACCCGTTGCACGTAGCGGCCCTCGGCATCGTAAACGTCGAAGCTGGTATAGCGGCCCGCCTCGGGGCGATACATATCCCGGCCCGACTGCACCCAGAGCGAGCCGTCGTCACGAAAGAAGATCTGTCCCACGCTCTGGTGGTTGTCGTTGACCAGGAAGGTGGAGCCGGGATTCCACTGGGTGAAACGCTTGTACATGGCCAGGAATCGCTTCTTCTCCTGATCGGTCCGGGGGACGGGGTGGTGCTCCGGCCGTTCGATGATACGGTCCAGACTGCCGTCGGCATTCCAGACCCGGATCCGGTACTCGCTGAACGGAAGCGCGGCGGCGACCCGGCCGTCGGGAGCGACGGCCCAGCGACGCTGGAAATCCGCGAACTCCGCTTCCTTGAACTCCCAGCCGCCGAACCGGGTCTCGCTGGCGGATTCGTGAAAGTGGGCCAGCTCCTGGCCCTCGGCATCGAAGGATTTCAGGTAGGCCAGTTGCATCTGCCGGCCGTCCACGGTGGTCCAGGCCGATCCCGATAGGACAATACGATCGGCAAGACCGATTCCCCGCGAGGCCACCTGGAACCCGGTGCCATCACGGAACGGCAACTTGTATTCGCCGCCTGGGTCACCGGTAGGCGATACGAGCACTATCTTCCCGGGCCAGGCCTGCACCACCCCGAGCTGGCCGTCGGGCATCCAGAACATGTCGATACCGTTGCGGAACTCCCCGGGGCCTTCTCCCTCTCGCCCCAGGGTGTGGAGGAATTCACCGTCCGGATCGAAAACCTGGATCTCGGAAAGCTGTCCGTCCAGGAGGTAGATATTGCCCGCTTCGTCGTGCAGTAGCTGCGAGATGACCCCGAACAGGAAGTCCTCGTCGTCGCCGCCGACGCGCCAGAGTTCATTCAGCTCGAGGACTGTTGCGTCTGCGGCGGGTGTTTCGGGATTCAGAACACGGGTGACGCCGTCCTCGACCTCGATCTCGCCCTGCCATCCGGCCAGGGCACAAGAAAAGGCGAGGACCAGCAGAATGGTCGTGGCGAGAGATATCGTCTGCAGGCGACGCATGGCGAAGGCTCCTTGATTCAGGTCCCGGCCGGAACCAGGTAAAACTCGAATACGGCCAAATACTAGCAGAGCGAAAACGTGCCCCCAAACTAATCACGTTCAAACGGGATCGCACCTTGCCAGGCCTGTCTGGTCGAATCGAGACCCCGACCCGAAACGGACCTCATAAGGTAACCAGGTCAATCAGCCGGTCGGTTGATTGCCCCTGACGCTCTTTCGTGGCAGAATCCGAAAAGTGTCATTTTATGATCTGTATCGTCACCCATGTGAATGAACCCGGCCACCACAAGGGAGAATCATGGAATACCAGACAACCAATCCCGCCACCGGTAAGGTCATCGCCACCCACCAGACCATGTCCGGCGCCGAGGTGCAGGCCATCGCCCAGGCATCTTACGACGCCTTTCTGGGCTGGCGCGAGCTTTCGCTTGCGGAGCGGTTGCCATACTTCCCCCGGCTGGCCGCCGCGCTGCGCAAGAACCTCGACCGGTACGCCGGTCTGATCACACTGGAGATGGGCAAGGCCATCAGCGAGTCGCGGGCCGAGGTGGAGAAGTGCGCCTGGCTGGCCGAGGTGTACGGCGATAACGCCCCCGGCTGGCTGGCCGAGGAAGAGGTGGCCGCCGACGGCCGAAAACACCGCATCGTCTATCAGCCGCTGGGTATCGTGTTCTCCATCATGCCGTGGAACTACCCGTTCTGGCAGGCTATCCGTTTCGCCGTGCCGGCGTTGGTCGCGGGCAATACCAGCATCCTGAAGCACGCCAGCAACGTCACCCAGTGCGCATTGGCCATCGAGGAGGCGTTCCAGGAGGCCGGCTTCCCCGAGAACGTCTTCCGCACAGTGCTGGCCGATCACCAGACCGTGGCCGACCTCATCGCCGACGATCTCATCGCCGGGGTGTCGTTGACCGGCAGCACCGGCGCCGGTCAGCGCATCGGCGCCGCGGCGGGCCATAACCTGAAAAAGGTCGTGCTCGAACTCGGCGGCTCCGATCCGTTCATCGTGCTCGAGGATGCCGACATCGAGTTCGCGGCTCGCGGCGCGGTGGCCGGGCGCACCTTGAGCAACGGCCAGAGCTGCATCGCCGCCAAGCGGTTCATCGTGGTGGAGAGCGTGGCCGGATCCTTCGCTACCCGCTTCGCCGAGCTGATGAGCCAGGTGAAGGTGGGGGACCCCACCGATCCCGAGAATCAGGTGGGCGCCATAGTCAACGAGGAAGGTCTCAACGAGCTGCTGGATCAGCTCGAGCGGTCGGTAGCCATGGGCGCCAAGGTGTTGACCGGCGGCAAACGTCTCGACCGGCCCGGCTTCTTCCTGGCCCCCACCGTGCTGACCGACGTGACCCTCGACATGCCGGTGGCCCGCGAGGAGGTGTTCGGCCCCATCGCACCCGTCATTGTCGTCAAGGACGAGGCGGAGGCGATCCGGGTGGCCAACGACTCGGAGTTCGGTCTCGGCGGCAGCGTCTGGACCCGCGACCTGGAACGGGGCGAGCGGGTGGCGCGGCGGCTGGAGGCCGGCACGGTCTTCGTCAACAGCATCGTCAAGTCCGACCCACGCATGCCGTTCGGCGGGGTGAAGAAGAGCGGCATCGGCCGCGAGCTGGCCCAGTTCGGCCTGCGCGAGTTCGTCAACGTCAAGGGCATCAACGTCTACGACCACGGGTGAGCCAGATGAAAGCCAGCGACCTTTTCACGGAATGTCTGCTCACCGAGGGCGTGGAGTACGTCTTCACCGTGCCGGGCGAGGAGAATCTCGACCTGCTGGAGAGCTTGCGCACATCGTCCATCAAGGTGCTGGTTACCCGGCACGAACAGGGCGCCGCCTTCATGGCCGCCAGCTATGCCCGCCTGACCGGCAAGGTGGGCGTCTGCCTGGCCACCCTCGGACCGGGCGCCACGAACCTGGTCACCGGTGTGGCGTATGCCCAGCTCGGCGGCATCCCGTTGCTGGCCATCACCGGCCAGAAGGGGATCCGCGAGAACTGGCAGGCCGATTTCCAGGTGATCGACGTGGTGCGCATGATGGAGCCCATCACCAAACGCACCAAGCAGATCCAGGGCCCGAAGTCCATCCCGCGCGAGATACGGGAGGTCTTCAAGGTGGCCACCACCGAACGTTTGGGGGCCTGCCATCTGGAGCTGCCGGAGGACGTGGCCAACGAAGAAGTGGCGGCGGAATTTCGCCCCCTCGTACCCGGCGTGGTGCGCCGGCCCGATCCCAGCCGGAAGGCGGTCAAGCTGGCCGCCGAGAAGATTCGCGCGGCGAAACACCCCATCATCATCGTCTCCAGCCGGAGCCAGCGTCGTCTGGTGCGACGCCAGTTACGGGAGCTGTGTGACGCCACGAACCTGTACGTCATCCACACCCAGCTCGGCAAGGGGGTGCTCGGCGATGACCATCCCAACAGCCTGTTCGCTTTCGGTATCCACAAGCGGGACCACGTCAACTGCGGCGTCGATCGGGCCGACCTGATCATCACCGTGGGATACTCCACCAGCGAGCATCCGCCCAGCGTCTGGAACGAGGACCTGACCCGCGAGATTCTGCACGTCGACTTCAACCCAGCGCACACCGAGATCCACTACAACCCGGCTGTGGAACTGGTGGGCGACATCTCCACCAGCCTGCGGATGCTGCGCGAGGCGCTGGCCGGCTGGCGATACGAGGATCCGTGGCTGGTGAAGCTGCGCGAGAAGCTGCAGTGGAAGCTGCACGAGGAGGGCGCGGACCACGACGACTTCCCGCTGCGGCCGCGGCGGATCGTGGCCGACTGTCGCCGGGTGCTCGGGCCGGAAGACATCCTCACCCTGGACAACGGCATCTACAAGATGTGGTTCAGCCGCCACTACCCGGCCCACGAGATCGGCACCTTCCTGCTGGACAACACCCTGGCCACCATGGGCGCGGGGCTGTCGGCGGCACTGGGCGCCAAGCTGGTCTACCCCGAGCGACGGGTGCTGGCGGTGGTGGGCGACGGCGGCTTCATGATGAACTCCCAGGAGCTGGAGACCGCCGTGCGCCTGGATCTACCAGTCGTGGTGCTGCTGGTGAACGACAACGCCTTCGGCTTCATCAAGTGGAAGCAGGAGGTTCGTGGTTTCACCGACTTCGCCCTCGACCTGGGCAATCCCGATTTCGTGAAATACGCCGAGAGTTACGGCGCGGTCGGTCTACGGGTCGAGTCGGCTGCCGACCTGGCGCCGAAGCTCGAGCAGGCGTTTTCGTTGGGGCGCCCCACTCTCGTCGAATGTCCCATCGACTACGCCGATAACATGCGGGTCTGGAGCCAGGAGCTGGATAATCTTTCCTGCGACATCGAACCGCGAATCCCCGACCAGAGGTGAATATCGATGAAAGCGTTGATCTTGATTCTTCTCTCCCTGGTGGTGCTCGTGCTGCTGATCGGTATTCCCAAGCTGCGCGCCCTCAGCAGCGTGCAGGCAGCCGAGGGCAGTAAATCGACCCGATCATTCTACGACCTGAAGACCAGTAGTCTCGAAGGCGAGCCGGTCGACTTGGCGGATTACAAGGGCAAGGTCGCCCTGGTGGTCAACGTCGCCAGCAAGTGCGGGCTCACCCCGCAGTACGAGGGGCTGGAGGCGCTCTACCGCGAGCTGTCGCCCCGCGGTTTCGTGATCCTCGGGTTCCCGAGCAACGACTTCATGGGCCAGGAGCCCGGTACGGCCGAGGAGATCCGCGAGTTCTGCACCTTGAACTACGAGGTGACCTTCCCCCTGTTCGAAAAGGTGCAGGTCAAGGGCGAGCACAAGTGTGAGATCTACCGACTGCTGACCACGGAGCTGCCGGAGCCGGACTGGAACTTCACCAAGTACCTGGTCGACACCGACGGCAAGGTGGTCTATCGCTTCGGTCCGCGGACGAAACCCGCTGACGCGGAGATGCGGGCTAAGATCGAGGAGTTGCTCGGAACCCAGACCCGAGAGGGCTAACCGGCTTCCCACCACTCCCCGAAGCTAGACCCGACCGTTGCTCCGTGAGGAACTCAACAGTCGGGCCGATTACCCTCTGGATGTGAACGAAACGCGAACTTGATCAACATCATCCGTTTCGTCTCGACCTGCCTGCCCGCCACGATGCGGTAGCAATACACACCGGACGGCAGTGAGTGCGCCATCGCCTTGGCCACGCCAAAGTCGATGATCTTGGGCAGCAGGCGATCGCCGACCCTGGTCACCAGCATGTTCCCCGGCTTCAGATCACGATGGATGATCACCTTCTGATGCGCGTACTGGACGCCCTCGCAAACCCGCTGGAACAGTTGCAGACGCTCGGCCGTGCTCAGTCGGTGTTGATCGCAGTAATCGGTGATCGGGGCGCCGGGCCCGTACTCCATGACGAATAAGGGACGTCCACTCGGCGTGGCGCCGGCGTCGTAGACACTGGCGATGTTGGGATGGTCCATCATGGCCAGGGCCTGCCGCTCGGCCTCGAAGCGGGCGATCACCTCACGGGTGTCCATCCCGGCCTTGATGACCTTGAGCGCCACCGCGCGACGGCACCGGTTCCATCTGCTCGGCCCGCCACACCTGACCCACGCCGCCCTCGCCGATCTTTTCGACCAGACGGTACGTTCCGATCTGTTCACCAGGCTGGTTGCCGAGGCCCTTGTTTTCCAGGGGACAATCACTCGTGGGAAGTGTCTGGTCGTCCATATCGATCCGGAGATTGCGGCCGTTCTACTGGCCAGATAACGGAATTGGGAAACCCGCAAACGGTAATCACAACATCTGGATTCGGCCACCCCATGGCCGTTGCGCAACCAGGATATCCACAATTGACCGACGGTTTGTGATAAAATGTGGCCGGCCAGAAATACTTTCCACATACGCACCGTATGGGCATCCTGATCGTCTCCGGTGCTCGCCCTGGGGCGGATTCCGGTTACCGATTTTTTCAAGGGGGAGGATGGTCATGAAGGCAATATTCCTTGTCTTGCTTGCAGTACTGTTCACCGGCACCATGGCGAACGCGGATCAGCTCCTATCCAACGGCGGGTTCGAGACCGGTGACCTGACGGGCTGGACGGAGAGTGTGGGCCAGGGTCACGTCGTATCGTTGTCCGGCGAGGGCGCGCTGCTTTGCGAACGAATCGATCCAGCAACACCCCGTACCGGCTCATTTCTGTTTTCCTCCGCCGTGCCGGATGGCGCCGAACCCGGCACCGAGGAGATCAGCCTCGTCCAGGTGATCGACGTCAGCGGCTACGCGATGATCGCAGCGGGTAGTGCTGGTATCACGGCACAGGGCTTCGTCTCGGGCGCACCCGGTTGTGGATTCTCGAGCGATGACCTCGCCGAATTGAGTGTCGCGTTCTACGAGAACGGACAGTTCGGCAATCTGATCTCCTCCATCTCCTCGTTACCGATCGATCCCACCCCCGGCGCCTGGCAACCCATCACCATCACCACAACGCAGGTGCCGCCGGCCACGGACACTATCATCTTCCGTTACATGACCCTACTCGACATCGGGTACGCCTCCATCGATATCGGTGCCGATGACCTGTTACTGTGGATCGCGGACCTGACTGCGGTGCCCGGGAGCCAGGCCCGGCTCGGGCTGCTCCGGCAGAACTCTCCGAATCCGTTCAATCCGCGGACCGAAATCAGCTTCAGACTCGACCAGGCCCGGTCGACATCCCTCAGAATCTACGACCTGGCGGGCAAGCATCTGCGTACCCTGGTCGACCAGCTGCTGGAGCCGGGTGATCACTCGAGAATCTGGGATGGCAGGGATGCCCGCGGGACCTTGCTGCCGTCAGGTACCTACATCTACCGGTTAGAAGCCGGCGACTTGCTGGAGACACGGCAGATGATGTTGATCCGATAAGGTCGTGCCCGTCGTGAGATTCTCTGGCCTGTATATTCGATGAGTATCCGCAATGATAAACCGCCCCCGCGAACGGGGGCGGTGTCTTTATCTCTCCATCAGACTCGTGGGTTTTCCGCCGCAATTTTGACGCTGTAATTACCGCACGAGCAACAACTTCGTCGAATCGGTCACCTGGTCGCCCTCCATCACGGCCAGATAGGTTCCGGAGGCCACCGCGCGGCCGTAGCCATCACGACCGTCCCACGGCACGGCGTGGGTGCCGGGGCCGAACTGCTGATCGGTCAGCAGCACCAGGCGCCGTCCGGAGAGATCGCAGACCCAGACCCGGACCTGCTGCAACCTGTCGACACTGAACTCGACACTGGTCTGGGGATTGAACGGGTTCGGCGACGCACCCAGCAGTCGAGTGCCTCGGTTCAACACGGTGACCACCAGATCGTGACGGTTGAGCACGTTCCAGTCGCTGCCTTCCCAGCGGTGATACAGGGTATAGGTCACGTTACCCGCCTCCGCCCGATCATCCTGGGCCACGAAGCGACCCTGGTCGGACATGGCGAAGTCCACATCCCACTCGGTTCCGTTCTGGCGTCCCACCAGACGGAACTCACCGAACTCGGCTGCGGCGATGGACCAGTCGATGGCCACCTCGGCACCCTGCTGCTTCGCGGAGAAGTTGCTCAGGAAGGCGGGGACCACGGCCGGCACCGTGATGACGAAAGCCCCCTCGAGTACTGCCCGGCTGTCGCTGTCCTCGTTGCGGAGTTCCGCGATTTCGGCCTCGGTCAGACCCGCGGCCTCGGGATCCTTGACGACGATTGCGGTGCCGTTGCCGAGGGCCGCCGCCGGGAACTCCACATCGGCGGTGAAGTAGATCCGGACCAGACCGCCGGGGCTCTGGTCACTGAGGGTCAAGGCGCTGATGCCGGTGAAGTCGGTGACGGCGGTGCCGGGATCCGGGACGAGGTCCCCGTCGATGTCCACCATGTCACCTTCCTTGAGCAATAGCTGATCGCGGAAGTACAGCGCCTCGGCCGTGTTGTCGAGGATGTCCCAGATGAACGCATAATCGCCCTGCTCGTTCATGAAGGCGCCCTCGATGCTGCCGGAGAGCACCTCGTCGTCGAGGGTCATGCCCTCGCGGAAGAGGATGGTGCCGTCGATGGCGATGAACTCGTCGGTGGCGGCGGCGCCGTCGGTGTCACCGGTGAACATGGAGGTGCCCGATTCGGCGATCCCCATGAAGTCGAAGTTGTCCCAGGACTCGTCTGGCAGGCCGCCGGCGACCGGCGGGACGAGGGTGGCCTCGCTGATGGGCGAGCCGCCGATCATCGCCACGGCCCCGTCTATCACCACGTGGTTGTCGTTGGTGGTCGACCCGGTCTCGGTCTGGACCTCGGCGATGTAGTGGTTGCCGAAGGCCGAGTACCGGTAGTCGAAGCTGACGGTCGAGGCGGTGGCCAGCGGGTCGGGCAGGCCGACGACCATGTCGCCCCCGAGGAGCACCGGGGTCGCCCCCATCCCGTAGAAGAGGCCCCGGTTGTCGGTGGAACCGCCCTGCACGTCGGTGATCCCGCCTACCCAGTACGGGGTACCGTCGGCGGTGACGCCGGGCCGGCTGCCGAAGCTCCACCACCAGTCCGCAAGGTGCGGATAGGGCTCCTCCTCGACGGCGATCGGGACGGCGTCCAGCCAGACGCCGTCCAGACTGGTGGAGCCGCTGTTCATGTTGGTGGAAAGGGGGCTGTAGCTGGTGAACCCGTCGTCGCTGAACCCGAAGAAGCTCTCCCAGGAAGTCTGCTCGAAGATGCCGTAGGTGCCCTCGGTGAACAGGACGATGCCCGGGCCGCCGGTGGCGTGGCCCCAGGAGTGGCTGAGGGTGGTGACCCCGTCGGAGGTGTTGACCGTGAAGGCGAACCCGCCGGCGTGGTTGACGGCAGAGTTGTTGATGGCGCCGACGATGTGGCCGACCGGCCCGCCCGGCAGAGGGTCTCCCTCGCGCATGAGCAGGGTCGCCACCTGCCCGTGAGCGGGGACGAGGGACAGGGTCAGGATCCCCAGGACGGCCAGAAAAAGCAGTCTGTTCTTCATGCTGCTCCCCCCTTGGTTCGCGGAAAATGAGCCGTGGGTCGAATGATCGGAATTCCGGGATGTAGGATCGTCTTGCGGCGGCATTATAGCACAATGACCCGGTTTCGGTGCAAAATACCGCCCCCGGGAGCGGCCCGCCCGGACCGCCAGGGGACTTTGGGTTTCCGCCCACGGGGCCCGATGACGTATCTTCGCCGGGGCCAGGCCGGATCGACCGCCGCACCCGGCTCCGGCCCGGCACCCCGGCAGGAAGGAAGGCAGGCCGCTTCAATGAAACATGCCCTCGTCGCATCGCTGGTCTGGCTCGCCCTCAACTCCGCGCCCGGTCTCGGCCAGGAGATGGACCGGACCCCGGAGGTTCCGGATCTGAGCCGCTACATGGTGCGTCCCTACCTGGATTGCCGGGACGTGACCTTCAACGTCTTCGATCTGCTGCCCGGTTTCTTCTACGAGGACAAGCCGGACTCGGTCTTCGCCTTCCTGGCCTACTGGCGGGACAGGTGCGGTCCGGCCGAGCCGATCCTCAGGGCCGAGATCCTCGCCTCCATCTGGGCCGGCGTCTTCTCGGAGGACCTCTACGGCGAGGAGATCCTGGACGAGCTGCTCTGGTTCGAGCAGAAGTCGGCCGGGGAGGAAGCGGACCGGTCGGCTTACCTGCTGGGCTGGGATTACTCCGCTCCGTCCGCGGTGGAGGAAGTCGGCACCAGCGACGAGTTCGACCACTTCACCGCCGACCTGGCGGACCAGATGCTCTCCTTCGGGCCGCCGGACGGCCTCGAGCACCTCTTCTGCAGGTTCTACCGCGGGCAGACCGATACCCTCTTCCTCGCCGCCGCGAGGGGACACCTGCGGGGGACGAAGCTGCAGCGGGCGTACGACGAGGACGTGGCCAGGCTGCGCCGGATCAGCGACCTGGACCTCGCGGTGACCACCGGCGCCTGGATTCCGCGGGGAGGGCTCGGGATCGTGGGGGCGCACCCCACCCTCGGGGGCCTGATCGGACTCAGCGGCCGGCGGTGGACGGGGCGGCTGGCGGGGGAGCTGCGGCTCGCGGGTGCCGAGGACTTCTACAGCGTCCAGCGCGAGGAGGGAGACGACCTCGAGTGGACCAAGCACTTCCTCGGCGTCTACCTGGGCCTGGAGGGAGGGCTCCGGCTCTTCCGCGCCAGCGGTCATGCTGTCGAGGTCCTGGCAGGGCTGGGCTACGACGGGGTCCTGGCCCTGCCGGCGGACGCGGACGCCGGGCGGTCGGCCCGGTGGCTCCACTCGTTGAACCTGAACGCGGGTCTCGCGTACCGCCACTTCTTCGGGAAGCACGGCAACACCCGGATCGGTCTGGAAGTCAGGATCGAGGACACCGACCACGACACCGGCGGCGGCAGCGATCTCTCGGGCGAGGCCTGGAACGTCCGGCTGGTTCTCGGCTGGTCCGGGGACCGCTGGCGGAACCGGCGGTTGACCGCGCTGCGGGCCGAGCGCTGGTGATCCCCTCGAAAAAGGGCCCCGGGCTTTCGCCCGGGGCCCGACAGGCGCCTCGCAGGTCGAGGCCGATCACTTCACCAGGGTCATGCGCTTGGTGTCGCTGAAGTCCCCCGCCTGCAGGCGGTAGAAG
>JBDRBC010000567.1:0-3742 GCA_043823125.1 bacterium
ACAGTGATTTGAGGCTCCCTCAGGTCTGCTGCTGGGACGGGATGGGGATTAAAAGGATGGAACCAGACCCTGAATCGGGCCGGATAATATCATCAATATGAGCAGGATTCAACAAAGACGAGGGGGTGGTCCAGTCGAAAAAAGGCGGTAGCGATCCGCCCGTTACCTCAGGTGGAGAACCGATCGTGGAGCAATCCGTGTCGAACACCGTGATCGCTGATGGCCAATTCCGCTGCCTCCAGACGATCCATCACCACAGCCACGACACCACACCCGGCCAGGATGACATCGGCCCTGTCGGGCTCGAGACCGACGATGGCCCGCCGCTCCACCACGGTCCTGCTGCGGAACAGTTCCAGGTACGCGGCAATCTCGGCGCGATCCAGCCGTGTACCCTGAACGACCTCGGACTCGTACCGGTGAAGCTGGTGCTTGATGGCCCCCAGATTGGTGATGGTGCCTCCCATTCCCACGAAGATCGCGGGAGGTGACTGGCACCCGGGTACAGGCAGGCACTTCAGTTCCGTGGCGATGGCGACCAGCGCCCGCTCCAGCTCAGCGGTCGGCACCGGATCCGACGGCAGATACTCCGCGGTCAATCGTAGGGCCCCCACATCGAGGCTGAACCGCTCCGTGATCTGGCCGGCTCGGCCGAAGATGAACTCCGTACTGCCACCCCCCACGTCGAAGACGATCAGCTCACCCTCGGGACAACCGAGCCCGTGGGTCACCGCCAGATACGCCAGCCGCGCCTCCTCCTCGCCCGGAATGATCTCTATCTCCAGCCCGTACTCCCGGCGCGCCCGGTCCAGGAATTCACCCGCATTGCTGGCGTTGCGCAGACACATGGTACCCACGGCGACAAGCCCCCCCGCGCATGGGTGAACTCCCAAGTCCCGCGCCTCGTCCAGGAATTCGGCGATGGCGGCCAAGGTGCACCGACTGGGCTCCGGCCCGATGGCGCCGGTGGCAGCCAGATCCGCACCCAGACGGGTGATGCGAGTACGATCCGCGAGGAAACGCCACCCACCTGAGGTGGCCCGTTCGGCCACGAGCATTTTCACGGAGTGGGAGCCGATATCGAAGGCAGCGCAGGTTTGTCTGGAGATCTGTTCGGAGATCTGTCGGGAATCCTGTCGGGAAAACCCGGGCATGCCTCTAGCCCTCGAGATGGGGCTTGGCGATGATGGCGCGCGCCACGTTGGTGGAGTAGCTGCTGATGCGCCTCAGACAGTCCATCAGTTCGAGATGGATTTCACTGCTGGTCACCGACTCCTTTACGGCATCCCGGATGCGGCGGAAATGGGCTTGCCGGTATTCCCCCTCCAGCTCGATGTAACTGGCCATCTTCTTGGTCATCCGCTGGGCCTTCTCCAGACTGCCCTCCCGGAAAACCTCGAGGGCGCGACTGAGCTGCTTGGTCATCTTGAGATGGTACGCCCGCACCTCGTCCCGACCACTATCGGAGAACTCGGCATTCTGTTCGATCATCTTCCGCACCAGCGGAATGAGCTGTTTGTCCACCGTGTCCGCAACCTGTTCGAACTGCTTGGTGACGTGCAGCATCATGTAGACCTCGTGGGCCTGTTCCTCGTTGAGGTTCTGCTGGCTGACCTTCATCAGGTAGCTGGTGATCTGCTCGTCCAGGGCGTCGGCCTTCTCTTCCATCTCGTGCAGCTCGTCACACAGATTCAGGTTCCGGGAGAGGAACAGATCGAGGCTACGGACGGCCATGTCCCGAGACAGTTCACCGAGTCGCAGGATTTCCACCTTGGCCAGGTTGAGCGCCAGAGACGGCGTGGAGAGCAGGTCCAGTTCGAGGTGCTTGGCGCGATGCTTCTCCTCGATCTCGGGCAGTGGCTCATCCGGCAACAGCCGCATGATGATCCGGGCGAACAACACGGTGAACGGCAAGAAGATCATGGTCAGGCCGACGTTGAAGATGGTGTGCGCGTTGGCGATCTGGCGCGGAATCAGCCGCGCCATGGTGACCGGGTCGGTGGTGATGATCTCGTGGCCGGGCGAGACCCTCCGCACTAGGTCCGCGAAGGATGGTATCCACCAGATGAAGATCAACACGCCGATGACCTTGAACAGCGTATGCGCAAGCGCCACGCGCTTGGCCTCACGACCGGCGTTCATGGCCGCCAGGGTGGCGGTGATACAGGTACCGATGTTGGCGCCGAGAACCAGAGGAAGGCCGGCAGTCAGGGACAACAAGCCCTGCTGGGCCAAAACAATGACGATTCCGGCGAAAGCCGCA
Organism: bacterium; assembly: GCA_043823125.1. GTDB lineage: Bacteria > Krumholzibacteriota > Krumholzibacteriia > LZORAL124-64-63 > LZORAL124-64-63 > JBDRBC01. The sequence goes on from JBDRBC010000567.1 coordinate 2,264, forward strand.
CTGCTCTGAATCAGGGCCGTGAAAGCCGTGCCCACCAGGATACCGAGGATGGGATTCTCCAGCCGAACCAGCAGGTCGAGGAACGGCTGGTAGCTCCGCAGGGGATACATCGCCTCGGACATGACGTGCATACCGTAGAACAGCAATCCGAAGCCGAGCACGATGGTGCCGACATTGTGCAGATTGCGACCTTTGCCGAGCAACTGCACCCCGAAACCGACGGCGACGAGCAGCAGGGCATAGTCGGTGAGCTTGAATGCGATAAGCTGGGTCGTGACGGTGGTGCCGATGTCAGCTCCGAGGATCACCCCGAGTGTCTGGGAAAAGCTGATCAACTGCGCCTGGACGAAGCTGACCAGCATCACCGTAGTGGCGCTGGAACTCTGGATGACGATGGTCACGAAGGCGCCGACCGCGACACCGACGAAACGATTGATGGTCAACGTGTCAAGGATCGCCCGCATCTTGCTGCCGGCCGTTCGCTGCAAGGCGCGGCTCATCATCCCCATGCCGAACAGGAACAGCCCGAGCCCGCCAGCCAGTCCGAACAGCATGAACCAGCCCCAGGACGACTTGCGCACCGGCAAGTTGAACACGATCTGTTCCCGGTCCGAGGTGGACCCGACGATCTTGGCCACCACTGTGTGGTCCGTGGCTTTTTCGGTCGCCATGAGTGTCAGCCGCACCAGCCCGTCCTGATCGGACAGCTTTTCCCCCAGATGCTTGATCTCCGGAGCCACTTGGTTATACTCCACCCGCACGCCAGCGGTGGGCCGACCCGTGTCGTCCACCACGCGCGCCACCAGCGGGTACCGGAACACCCGGCCGACGATGCCGCTCTGCTTGTCGCCCGAGGAGATCTTGCCGGTGACCGGATCGCGAGGGTGTTCCAGGGAATAGGTCGGTGGGTGATCCCTCTCGACAGTTTCGGCGGGTGCAGTCGACTCGGCGACCACGGAATCCTGCATCGCGTTCGAATCGAGCTGCTGCGTGGCCAGGCAGACCGCGCCGCCCGGTGCGATCAACAACAGGACCGCAACGAATAGACTCGATATAAACATCCCGGCGAATCTCAAGGCGACATCCCGTGGTCCGGATACCAGAACAACCCTCGCTCCGTGAACGGAGGATCATAAGGCCACATCAATATATTTCGGACTGTTTTCAGACGGAAGTGATCATTTTTTCGGTGAGTCCTCCGGGGAGTCCACCTGGTTGATCTGGGTCAAGGCCCAGGTGGCGACCTCACGCGTCTGTTCGTCCACGTGATTCCAGATGGCGTGCCGGATCCCTGTCACCGCGTGTGACGAACAGTCGGCCACCGGCGGACCGATTCGGCCCAGGGCCCAGATCACGCCACGTTCGATGGCCCCGGTCTGCAACATGTCCTCGTGAGTAATCATGGAGCACAGGACCGGAAGAAACTGCTCCTGGAATTCCGGCCGCCGGGCCAGGATCTCGCCGATGGCCTCCGGCACG
>JBDRBC010000568.1:0-2070 GCA_043823125.1 bacterium
CCACCACCGGATCGGCGATCTCGAACTCGGACACTCCTCCGGTCGCGAACGTGTTGGGGTTCGTCTGGTTTGCATTCACATCCACCACCGGGGAGGTGTCATCGGCGGCGAGGAGGGTCTGGGGATCGACGCCGGTGGCGCTCGTCAGGTTGTCCCCGCGGTACCCGATCACTCCCGGCACGCCGGACCAGTCATCGCTGGTCGAGATCAGCGCGGTGTTCGACCAGTTCTGACCGAACGGTAGGGTCTGGTAGCTCCCGTCAGCGAGGGCGAGCGATGAGATTCCCATGCCGAGGATCACGATCAGAGAGACAATAGCGAAGTTCTTCTTCAGGGCTGCACTCCTGTCCTGTGTGTACGTGTAGCAATTCGAGCGATGCGGCGAGACCAGCGCCCGCTCGTTTGGGGGCGATCATCATACTTCAACCCCAGGTTCCGGTCAAGGCCCTGTGGTTTAAGTTGCTCGATTACAATCGTTTAATCGAGGAGCTCGGCGCCGAAATTGTCCGGCACCGACAGGCCCGGAACCGGCCGCCCGCTGACAAAGCGGACCGGATCAGTCATCATGCCACTTCCGTTGCCGGGTCAGAAGCGGGATGGCCGTCTGAACGACGTGACCTTGGGCAACGGCCTGCGTAAGCCACCGCTTGATGATGCCGCCGGCTGATCCGGCGGCCGAGGGCTTCGCCATCGATGAGACCCTGCTGCCGGCGCGGGCAGATCGACGGTGTTATTTCCGTGACGGTGGCGCACAATTCGACTTTACTCCTCTGCCTCCAGATCTCGATCTCAGTTGGACGGTGGAAAGGTCATGGAAATGAAAACGACAGACCAGGACCGCCGCCTGCTGGTCGGAAGCAACTCATAAAATGGTGGTGGGTCAGGCTGGAATCCTGCGGATTGCTGCAACTCGTCGGGATCGGCGCGGCGGAATGCTCGTGGAAAAGGATGCCAGAACGGGTACCCGGACCCCCAAGGCCCGGATTCGGGGAGAAATCGATGGCGCCACAATCGGCCCCACGACACTCAAGAAGCCCGCTTGTACGGAGGGAATTTTTCCCTTCCTGGAATCGGGCCGAGAGGCGTGCCTTTCCATCTACTAGCATTCCCTGATCAAGAAGAACATCATCGGGGTGAAGAAACTGACGACGGGACCAAGCACCTGATGCCGGCCAAGGAGGTCCGGGGTACGATCCTCCCGTACATCATCATCTGGCCGCTCTTGCTGGCGATCCCCGGCCTGATTCTGGGTGCCCTCCTCGGGCTCATGACCGGGATCAAGAGCGAATTCATGCTTCCCCTGGGCATGTTGGCAACGACCGTCTTTGCCTGGTGGTTCGCGATGGATGGTCGGGCTTTCACATCGCTCGGTCAAACTCATCCCTGTATGTGGCAGTGCCGGGTACACCAGCCTTGGCATCATGGTCAGGAACCAGAATCATGAATGCTTCGTCTGGAATCCCGTCCCACTGACACTCAACGCCAGTCCTTCATGCTCCCCGTCGGGTTTTCGTATTCCAGCTTGACGAGAATCCGGGCGCTCTCCTCCGGGACTATATGCTGGAGTGGAATAGGCCTTGTTCGGCCGAAGGTGTTGAGCACCGTCACCCGCTGTTCTCCCGTTCTACGGGGATAACTGACTCGAGCCCAGTTGGGCCACAAGGTCCCTTGGGCGATGACTTCCTAACGCACGGTTCAGCTGCGAGCGCGGCCAGCGCTTCGACGGCTTGGCGCGCGACTGGCGAAAGAGAGGTGCGTGAGAAGAGCGATCGGCAACTGCAACCGACCGTTAGATGTGCGGCCTCGTGGGACCCCACCCCCCATGAAATGCGCGATTGACTTCCTGGATATTGAATTTCTCCGGCTCATACTCTCCACCGGACCACTCCAACAGCTCCTCATGCTCGGGATGATTCGGATTCTCGAGCACGTCCAACAGGTGATAGTAGCCAGGAACTCCGCCGCAATCTTCTGGTGGGCAAGCGCGCTTGCCGCCAGTGAGCATGGGATATCGCCTGCGCCCCGAGACGACCGGAAGCAACTTCTCGACAAACACGGCGTGCTCCCAGC
>JBDRBC010000569.1:0-3186 GCA_043823125.1 bacterium
CAGCCGCGCCCAGGCCGCGCCGCAGCTGATCGTCCTCGAGCAGTCGCAGCAGAGACCGGGCCAGTGCCCCGGCATCCCCCGCCTCCACCAGCAACCCGGTTCCTTCGTGCTCCACCGCCTCGGCGACTCCCCCGACTCGAGTAGCAACGACCGGCAAGCCGGCGGCCATGGCTTCCAGGATGGGCAACGGGAACGCCTCGCTATACGAGGAGTTGACCAGCACGTCCGCCCCGCGGATGTGCGCGGCAATTTCACGATGCGGAACGAATCCGCAAAAGAACACCCTTTGCCGGACCTTCTCGGGCAGGCTCGCCAGAATCCCGGCGTAGTAATCGGCGTCCCGATAGTGGCGCATCAGATCGGTAACCACCTGCTCTTCGCTCAAGTTCACGATGAACTCGACCGGTACGGAAGCAACCGGCCCGACGATTTCAAGCTGGACCCCGGGATACCTTTCGACCACCAACCGGAAAGCCTCCAGGAGGGTATGCACCCCTTTTTCGGGCGAAACCCTGCCTACGAAAAGGATCTTCCGGGGAACATCGGTTTCCGGCTCGATCGTTGTCCTCGCGCCGCATCGTGCCGGCGGGTTCTCGAACTGTTCGACGTCCACCCCGTTGTGGACCGTGAAGCAACGATCTGCATGCCCGGGAAAGCGACCCTGGATCTTCTCGGTGATGAAGTTGCAACAACCGATGACCAGGTCGGTCTTGCGCAATCTGGTCTCGATCATGTCCCGATCCATCTGCGTCAACCACTGGCAGTGCATGTGAAGAACGATCTTGCACTTCGGGTTGAGGGCCCGGATCACCGGCACGAACTGGGAAAAGTTGTGGACATGGACGATGTCGCATCCCTGTTTCCTCAAATGGAGGGCGACCAGAAGGATGTATTCGAGATTGTAATAGGAGGCCGCAAAGGCGGGGCGCCGGGTCTTGTGGAATGGTTTCAGGATACCGACGGTCTTCTGCAAGAGACGATTCGGAATCGCCGGCACGAAATGATACTCGAACTTTTCGTGCCGGATCACAGCTTTCTGGCGGGGTCTCCACTTGCAGTAGACAAGGACCTGCCCCAGGCGCGAGAAGTGTTCCGCGAACTTGTATGTCCAGATCCCGATCGAATTCTGGCGGGGTGGCAGGACCGCATCCAGCGGCTGGCTGATCACCGCGACTTTCATGGTTTCGAGCCCCTGTCGCCGGCGCGGCAGAGCTGGCGCAAGAGGATAAGGTCATCCGGGCGAAGGACCCCCAGGGCGAAGATGGCAAGGCCGTACATTACGAGCCAGAGAGCCGTCACCGCCAGATAGGGTCCCCAACCTTCGGTGAGGGGCGGGCCGAACCAGCCGGTCCGCCAGCCGGGCTCCAGGTTGCGGACCAGGGCAGCCGTACCGAACCAGGCCAGGGCCAGGGCAGCCGTACCGCCGCCAAGGATTCGGGCCACCGGGATCGGCAAGCGCGCCCGCCGCACGAAGAAAAGGTGCATGACGCTGGCGGCGACGAGGCTAATGACCGAGGCGACCGCCGCTCCGTCGTAGCTGAAGCGAGGAATGAGAAGGAGGTTGAGGCCCACGTTGATCACAAGTGCTATCAGGGCGATGATGATGAAATCCTTCTCGCGGCCGGCTGCGATCAGCAGTCGATTCAGGATTATTTGGGCCGACAGGAAGGGCATCCCCAGGATGACCAGGCGCAGGACCGCCACCGATTCAGAGAACTCTCCTCCGGGGTCGAACCACCCGATGATCGGCTCGGCAACGAGCATGGTGAACGCGGTCAGGGGCAGGGCGACCACCAATATGTACCGCAGCGCCCGTTCGCCGATCCTGGCCAGGTCGAGGCGGCTGTCGGCGCCCAGCCGCACCAGGGAGGGAAACAGGGCGGTGGCGAAGAGATTCGGGACCAGATACAGGTAATCGAGCGCCCGGTGCCCGAGGAAGTAGATTCCGGTGGCTGCCTCGCCGACCATCTCGGTGAGCATCACGATGTCGATCTTGTAGGCCATCATGCCCAAGGTTGTTGAGAGGAAGACCGGCCAGCCGAGCTTGACCATCCAGCGGAAATCACCGTCCGTCTCCAGGGCAGGCAACCTCCTGCGCCAGGGTCCGGTCTTGGCCAGCATCAGCGGAACCATAACGCCCAGCCGAACGACGCGACCGATGAGATTGGCCCATACGACCCCCATCAGGCCGTAACCAGCCTCAAGGGTCCAGTACGCGAGGCCAAAGAAGACGGCCGCGGAGACGAGCTGCCCCGCCGTCTGGTACTGGACTTTCTCGTGGGCCTACAGGACGGCGTCGCACGCCAGGGAGGTCGACTCGACAAAGATCGCCACCGCGGTGACCAGCATGGCGACGACGGCCAGGTGCTCCTTGCCGGTCAGAAGGACGTAACCGACCAGGAAGAGGTAACAAACCCCCGCCAGGATCCAACGCACGCGCAAGGCCGCCCAAAACACCGGCAGGGTCCGGTCCGGTTCGCGGGCCACCTCGCGGATGACGAGGGATTCCAGGCCGTAGCTGGCGACGACCAGCATGATGGCGGTCACGTCGGTGGCCCATCCCCAGATCCCCAGGCCCGTAGTCCCGAGTATGGGGGTCATCTTCCGGGTCACCAGGACGACCAGGATTCGGCCGGCCAGCAAACCCAGGGTCAACAGGAAGGTGTTCTTGGCGACGGTTCGCGTGGTTCTCAAAGCAACTCCGACCTTGCTCTGTAAAGGAGGGGAATGACCGCCGTCATGGGCGAATGCTCGACGACATCGCTAGGGCCGTCAGGTACTCCCGGTAGCTCTCGCCTGTATCCTGCCGCACGATGCCGCGCAGCGCCGCATTCGCATCCAGGGTCGTCGTAGCCACGTCCAGGGTCTTGCCCTTCAGCAACCCGTGCTTGGCAAGCAACTGCAGAACCCAGCTGGACACTGGCTGGTGCGTCTCCAGGTCGATTCGCCGCCGGATCACCGACAGCATAGAAAGGGTGACCGGGCGAGCGGGCAAGATCCTTGGCCTGGATCCAAACCCCGCCTTGACAGGGTTGTCGGCACCTCATCGCCATCGGGGAACCTCCGTGTCCAGGGTGGACACCGAGAGGATAAACGACCTGGCGTGAAAGGTCATCTGGCAGGGTGCTTGCCGGAGGACTTTTTCGACGGGCTGCTAGCCGTGCAGCAGGCGGCTCTCAGAAGGGC
>JBDRBC010000570.1:0-4000 GCA_043823125.1 bacterium
ATCCGGAGTGAGACCCTGGTCTACCTGGGCGGCGAGTAAGGTGAGGACATGTCCGACCGGACTGGGCGAGATAATCGACTGCACCCCCTGAAGACTCTTTTCCTCTGCACCGGTAACTCGTGCCGCAGTCAGATGGCCGAAGCGGGTGTCGACATTAGCGGACGTCGGTCCAAGCTCGCGGACAAACTTCTGGATCTAGAATTCGACTTCATCATGACCGTCTGCGACAATGCCCGCGAGAGCTGCCCGGTCTTCCCGGGTCGTGCCAGGGTTGTCCATCGCGGTTTTGATGACCCGCCGCGTCTTGCGCATCAGGCGAAAACCGAAGAAGAGGCGCTTGCCCATTACCGACGGGTTCGGGACGAGATTCGCGATTTCGTGACATCCTTACCCGAATCCCTCACAAAAACCATGGAGGAGCAGTGATGGCCGCTGAAGCCTGCATCACCAAGCAGCCCCAGGGACTCGGCTTCTTCGAGAAATACCTCACCGTCTGGGTAATCCTTTGCATCGGCGTCGGCATCGTACTGGGTCGACTGGCGCCGGACGTAGTACGTTTCCTGGACGGCCTGACCCTCGACGTGGGCGAGGCGCCGGTGGTCTCCATCCCCATTGCCGTCTGCCTGTTCTTCATGATGTACCCCATCATGGTGAAGATCGACTTCGGCGAGGTCCTCAGCGCCGGCAAGAGTGTCAAGCCGGTGGGGCTGACCCTGGTGCTGAACTGGTTGATCAAGCCGTTCACCATGTACGCTTTCGCCGTCTTCTTTCTCGGTACTGTGTTCCGAGAGTTCATCGGCGCCGAGGCGGTGGACCTCATCAAGCTGCCGCTGGGCCTCGACCTGGCGGTTGGTGACAGTCACGGTGTTGGCCGAGTGGTGCTCATCGACGGTGTGAAGATGCTCGAGGTGCCGCTGTGGCGAAGTTATCTGGCCGGCTGCATCCTGCTCGGAATCGCACCCTGCACCGCCATGGTGCTGGTGTGGGGATTCCTGGCCCGGGGCAACGACGGCCACACCCTCGTCATGGTGGCCATCAACTCGCTGGCCATGCTGCTCCTGTACGGCCCCCTGGGCGGCTTCCTGCTCGGCGTCGGCCGGTTGCCGGTGCCGTGGCAGGCATTGCTGCTCTCCATCGGCATCTACGTGGCGCTACCGCTGGTGGCGGGGTACTTCTCGCGCAAGGCCATCATCGCCAGCCGTGGGGCTGCCTGGTTCGAGGCGCGGTTTCTGCCGATCTTGACCCCCATCACCATCACCGCATTGCTGGTGACCCTGGTGCTCCTGTTCTCCTTCAAGGGCGATGTCATCGTGGCCAACCCGCTGACCATCGTCTGGATCGCCATCCCGTTGTTCATCCAGACCGTCTTTATCTTCGCCCTGGGGTACTGGCTGGCGCGACGGTTGCGGCTCCCGTACGCCGACGCCGCGCCCACGGCCATGATCGGCGCCTCGAATCACTTCGAGGTGGCCATCGCCACAGCCACCATTCTGTTCGGTATCTCATCAGGGGCCGCTCTGGCCACGGTGGTGGGTGTGTTGATCGAGGTCCCGGTGATGCTGATGCTGGTGCGGTTCTGTCTGCGCACGCAGGGGTGGTTCGGATCAACTAGCGCCGATACCGCCAAGCAGCCATGACATATCTGGCAACAAGTTTTCCGGACTGACGGTTGAGACCTTTGATCATGGAAACACTAGCAGGGCACTCAAAAGGCCCATACCGTGGCCCGGGGACGATCGCGTCAAGCTGTACAGCACGTAAAGAATCAGGTTCATAACCTAAAAATTATCTTGAAAATATTGGAACTTGCCCGCATAATTCGTTGTTTAGCGAATCATCGAATTAAAGGGAGGCATCCAATGCGCGAGTTCATGGCGATAACAAAGGCCCTGAGCGACGAGAAGAGGGTCCGCACATTGATGGCCTTGTGCGAACGAGAACTCTGCGCATGTCAGATCATCGAGCTTCTCGGACTTGCTCCACCCACCGTTTCGCGGCACATGTCCATCTTGAAGCAGGCCCGCCTCGTTGAATGCAACAAGAATGGGCGCTGGATCTATTACCGATTGGCGGGGCCGGACGCCTCACCCGAGGTGAACGCCGCCATCGAATGGACCCGGACTCACCTGGCGGATGACCCGAGCATCCGAGAGGACGCTGAACGTTTGGTGGAGATCCTGAAACGCAATCCCGTCGATGTCTGCAAACAACAGAGATCGTGAAATTGGACAAAGGCCAAAACAACCACAAAACGAGGAGAACGTCATGTCGCGGATCGTAGTCCTTCTGGCCCTCTTGATGGTTTCTTTGCCTGGATTTGCTCTGGCGGCCACTCCTTCAGAGCAAATCGATGCGGCGCATGAGAATGGGCAAACAGTTTTTATTCTCATCACGGAACCCGGTAATGCAAAGACCGAACAGGTAAGATCGCTAGTGCAGGATGCCGTGGTTCAAGTCAAACGATCCGTACTGGTCGAGATGGATCGCACCGACGAAACAAATATTTTACTCGTGAGGAAATATCGAGCCCGATCGGCTCCGGTCCCCCTGGTTCTGGTCCTCGCCTCCAATGGCGCGATCGCCGCGGGTTTCCAGGCCGAGGACCTGACATCCGCAGCAATCGTCCAATCGATTCCGTCTCCCAAGAAAGCCGAGATGCTCAAGGAGTTGCAATCCGGACGCGCTGTTTTTATCACCGCTCTCCGAGAGGACATGACAGCGAAAGCCGAAATCTCCAGTGCATGCTCGGCGGCCTGCGGGGTCTTGACCGATCGCTCTTGCTCCATTGAAATCGACATGGACGATCCTGTTGAAGCTTCATTCTTGATGGCGCTCGGAATAGACACCCAATCCTCGGTGCCCGTCACCGTCGTGATCAATTCCCAGGGACAGCTGACGGCGTCCTTCAGTGGGGCTGTCGATGCGACCACCCTGGTCCAGGCGATCAATGTCCAGCGTAGTGCCTGCTGTCCTGGAAGCAAGACAGGGTGCGGCCCGAAATCGAAATAGAGCAGGATGGTTAAAGATGAGTTATCACTTCGGGCTCAACACGATAATCTGGAAGGAAATGTGGCAGCGTAAGTCGCGACTCGTGTCCGGGTTGCTGACCATCACTCTGGGCATCGCCGTCATCATCTGTATTCAATCCATCACGGCCGTGTCCCGGCAAGTCGTTGCCAAGAAGCTTGACTTGCTGGGAGCAAACATTCAGGTTCTGCCGCAGGGCGCTTCCGTCGCTGACTACTACTCCGCCGATATCGATGTCCCGACATTTCCCGAGGAATATGTCGAACGCATCGCGACCTCGATGCTGCCCGGTGTCGACAATTTATCGCCGAAACTGTCCCGAAGAATCACCGTCGCTGACACACCGATCATCTTGACCGGCATTCTGCCGGCCAACGAGCTGGCCGCCAAACCCATCTGGCAATCCTCCGATCTCATGGGCGCCGAACTCGAAGTGACATGTGCTCCGTCAAGCGACAGGGAATCCACGCTTACCGAGGAAGATCTCCTGGCACAGAGAAAAATCATCGAATCCCTCGACTCCAATGCCATCTGGGTTGGCAGTGTCGTTGCCCAGCGCTTGGATCTCCAAGAGGGTTCGTCTGTCGATCTCGAGGGAGAGAAGTTCACGGTTACACACGTATTACCGGAGTCCGGGACCGTCGATGATAATCGGATATTCGCCCATCTGCACACGGTGCAGAATCTGCTGGGCATCGGCCCTCAAATCAGCAACATCGAGATCATCGGCTGCTGTAGCGAAATATCCGATGGCTTGCTGAGTAAGCTCCGGAACATTCTACCGGACACAAGAATCGTGACTATCGGTCACATCGTGAATACCCAGATCGAAACCAATAACCTGATGTCGAAAATTTCCCTCATCCTCCTGTTGATCATTGTTGTGGTGGGCGCCATTTCCATCGGAAACTACATGTGGGCCAACGTGGAAGAACGCCGAAAAGAGATCGGTACTTTCATCACCATTGGGCTA
>JBDRBC010000571.1:0-2272 GCA_043823125.1 bacterium
CGGGTGCGGTGGCCTCCATCCCCCAGGGTATGGCACGAACCGGCACTCAACGCCAGTGGTTTCTCGCTGGATCGGGGATCAGGCTCCGCGGTAGGCTGGATCAACGCCGCCGGTCAGGAGATACCGGCGTGAACGGTTACGGCTCGAATTCGAGAAGGAAGGCCGACTGACCTCGTATGCGGGCCTGGTCGTGTACCAGGCACTGTTCGTGGCCCTGGACCTGAAGAGCAAGCTGCGGCGGTGCTTCGCCCACCTGAAGGTGACCCCGATCTACGGTCACGCCAAGGTGATGCTCCTGCTCGTCGTGCATCTGACGCTGGGCTTTCGCAGATTGCGAGGCCTGGACTACTACCGAGGAGATCCCCTCGTAGCTCGCATCGTAGGCCTGCACAGGCTGCCGGATGTCTCGACCGTTTCCCGCACCATGGCCACGATGGATGCCATGAGCGTGGACAACGTGCGGAAACTGGTTCGTGACGAGGTGTTGCAGCGACTCGCCCAAGAGGGGCTCGCGCGGATCACGGTGGACTTCGATGGCTCCGTCCAGTCCACGTGCGGGCACGCGGAGGGGACGGCGGTGGGCTTCAACAAGAAGAAGAAAGGCGCACGCAGCTACTATCCCCTGTTCTGTACCGTGGCCCAGACTAGCCAGTTCCTCGATATGCACCACCGCCCCGGAAACGTACACGACTCAAATGGAGCGCCAGCATTCATGGCCGATTGCATCCGACGAGTCCGCCGGTCTTGTCCACGAGCCACGTTGGAGTCGCGCATCGACAGCGCCTTCTTCAACGACGACGTCATCGACATGCTGGAAGACGAGCGGGTCGAGTTCTCCTGCTCGGTCCCGTTCGAACGGTTCGTCGAACTGAAGCAGATCATCGCGCAGCGGCAACGATGGCGGCGGATGGACGGCCACTGGTCCTACTTCGAGAAGACGTGGAAGCCGAAGTCCTGGACCAAGCCGTACCGATTCCTCTTCCTGAGACAACGGACGACCAAGCAGCAGAAGGGACCGCTGCAACTCGACCTGTTCGTACCACGCGACTACGAGTACGAGTACAAGGTCATCGTGACCAACAAGAAGGTCCGCGCCAAGACGGTCCTGTACTTCCATCACGGTCGCGGAGCCCAGGAGAAGATCTTCGGCGAGGCCAAGCAGAATGCAGCCGTAGACCTCGTGGCAACCAAGCGCCGCGTTGGCAACGAGATTTTTACCCTGGCCGGCATGATGGCCCACAACTTCTCCCGGGAACTCCAGATGCGGACAAGGCCGCTCGTACGCCGTACGGAGCCAAAACGTCCTGCTCGCTGGAATTTTCTTGAGTTGGGGACCATCCGTCAGCGGATCCTGCACCAGGCTGGACGGCTGACCCGGCCGCAGGGCGAACTCACGCTGACCATCGGTTCCAGTCAGGCTGTTCGGAAAGAGTTGCTCGAATATTTAGAGGCGTTGAGGAACGCAGCGTGAAGTGGCGGGCTCGAAGCACACTGGCGATCATGCTTCATGTGGGACGGTCTGCAACGTTGAGGTAGAAAGCCGTCGGCCACGGCCACGAGACCGCCCAGGACGGTATCGGACGAGCCGGCGCAGTTGCCCGAGGGGTCCTCGAAGACCCGGGTGTCGTGATCGAAGTAGATGCCCTTGCCGGGGTAGCAGTCGGACAGGCAGACGGGACCGGGGGTGGTGCCGCTGTAGGCCAGACGCACGTCCAGGCTGTGGCTGCAGCCCCAGGTCCAGCCGCCGCCGGTGGAGGTGCCGGCAATGTCGAAGTAGTGGAGGGCGTCGCCCTGGTGGTTGCCCGAATCCCAGAGCTGGGTGAGGCCGAAGTAGGCCGCGAACCGGGTGTCGGTGGCTGCGAGCCGGCCTTCGTGGGACCACGAGTCGATCCACTGGTCGCCCACGTGGCCGTGGCTGTTGTCGCCGGCCAGGACGCGCTCGAACACTGCGGCGCCGTGGCCGTCCACCTGGACCAGGACCATGGTGTCGCCGCGGCGGAGCAGCAGGGTCGCGCCCACGTCGTGGGCGACGAAGCCGCGCACCTCGTCGCCGGGGAGGGTCACGTCGTCACCTGCTCGCTGGTCCCGGGCGTCCAGCGGGGTGATGTGGACGGTGCCCGTGCCGTCGGTCCAGGCCACCCTGGACCCGCCATCGGCCAGGGGTGAGAGCAGGACCGGGTGATTCTCGGAGAAACCACCGGACGAGCCGGTCTCCACCGAGTTCGGGGACACGTCGATGGAGGTCACGACGACTCGATCGGCGAGCGCGCCG
>JBDRBC010000572.1:0-20800 GCA_043823125.1 bacterium
CCGCCTGAGTGGCGAACTGCCGACCCGCGTTATCGAGCGTGCTGAACCAGATCAGAGCCGCACCGATCAACAGGATCAGCTCCCCACCCAGAAACGCCCAGTGGCTGACCTGCATCAGCCACACCCCCAGTCCGCCAGGCACGAGCCAGATCAACAAGGCGTACAGGATCGGCAGCAGACCACCCGCCTGCTCACTGCTGTCGAAGTTGAAGAATTCACGGGCCGCGGGTGAACGAACCGAGACGAAGTTGCCCCAGGTCATGGTCAGACAGCAGACGGACAGGCAACCGCACAGACAGGCCAGGGTATACGGCACGCCGACCCGGAACAGCGCCACCAGCAGTGGTAGAGCCAGCTCGACCACCACCAGCGTAACGTAGGCGATGTTCTTGGAGAGGATCACCTGGCGGCTGCTCAACGGCAGCAGGCGATACCGGTCCACGGCGCCGCGGTCGAGACCGAAGTTGTTCAGCGGGATCACCATCTCGTTGAAGACCACCGCCGGCATCACCAGGGCGATGACCCACGGGGCGTTATCGGGACGCACGAGCATCCAGATGGCGGCGATGGCGCCACCGACATACCCCATCAACGCATCGAGGGTGCGACTCAGGTATCGCAGCTCCTTGGCCGTCGCCGCGCCGAGGGGCGCCGGCAGCCCGAGGATCGGGCCGATGCTGCGCTGACGTGACGCCGAGGAGCCCATGGTCTCCGGGGGCTGAGACACCTGCCGCCGCAGGCTGAGCAACGCCACGGCCAGGCTCCCTCCCAGCAAGACCAGCAAAAACAGCACCCCCCGCACCGGCGCGGTACCGGCGGCGGCGGCCGTCACCCAGGCCGACGGGGTCCAGGCGCGCAGATCCGTCAACAATCCCTGACGCCCGGTCTCGTCGAACAGCAAATAGTTGTGATCGGCAATGGTCATGGTCAGCGCACCGCCCTCGTATTCCAGGTCACCGGTCAGCACAAACCACAACGGCGCCATGGCAAAGGCCAGAAAACCGAGACCCAGTTCCCGTCCGCGGCGACTGGACACCACGGCGGCCAGGAGCAGCCCCAGCGCCCAGGACAGCACCGCCGCGCTGACCACCAGCAACATGCCGGCGCCGATGCCCAGCAGTGGCTGGGGGGAGAAGCCGACGGCCACCAGCGACAGGATCGAGGCCAGCAGAAGAATCCAGTACACCGGCTGGATCAGGCTGGCCAGAACGCCGATCTGAAAGAGCTGCAGAATGGACAGGGGAAACTGTCGCATCCGCACCAGCTCCAGCCCCTGTCCCCGTCCCGACACGCTGCTCACGAGCAACGGCAGCATCAGCCAGGTGACGAAGATGCTGGTCAGCGCCATCTCGATCAGGAGCAGTCCTCGATCGAGGGCGCCCTCGCGGTAGGAGACCACGGCAAAGATCAGCAACGCGGCATACACCGGCAGCCCGATGATGCCGAAGGCCGTGACACTCGCCATGTTGGCGTTTCGCCAGACACCACGTTTGCCCACGTCCCGCCAGTACGCGCGCCAGAGGTACGGCAACAGAGAGAGAACGGTCACTCCGGTTCGTTGCGTAGCCACGACAGATTCACCTCCCCCACCTGGTCGGCTCCGGCAGCGGTGATGAAGGCCTCCTCGAGGGTCCTCCCGCCGCGTTGCAGAACTTCCAGCCGGTCGTCCAGCTCGATCCGGCCCTGAACGATGACCGCCACCCGGTCCACGAGCCGTTCGATGATCTCCAGGATGTGCGAGGTGAGAAAGATGGTGGTCCCCCCGACGGGAGAGCCGGCGCAGGAGGTCCCGCAACACCTTGCCCGCGATGGGATCGATACCCTCGAACGGTTCGTCCAGGAAGAGCAGTTCCGGAGCGTGCAGCAGCGCGATGGCCAGGGCGGTCTTCTTGCGCATGCCGTGGGAGGCGTCCACGGCGTAGACTCCGCGGTCGTCCCAGAGTCCGAGCAGGGTCAACAGTTCCTGCCCCCGGGACTCGGTCTCGGTTTGCGAGAGTCCGTGGATCCGCCCCACCATGGTCAGGTGCTCCCAGAGCGACAGCCGGTCGAACAGCGCCAGGCTGTCGGGCACCACGCCGATCTGTTGCTTGATGGCCACCGGATCTTGCTCGATGGAGCGGCCGTCGATCAGGGCCTCGCCGGCGGTGGGCGCCAGCAGGCCGGTCAACATGCGGACGGTGGTGGTCTTGCCCGCCCCGTTGGGGCCGAGGAAACCGAAGAACGAGCCCCGGGGAACCGCCAGGTCGATGCCGTCCACGGCGACCTTGTCGCCGAAGCGCCGGACCAGACCACGGGTTTCGATGATCGGCTGACTGCTGGCGGGGGGAGGATCCGGCCGGGAGGGGTTGGTGGATTCGGTGTCATCGGGCATTTTTGAACACTCCTGTTGCAGTTTCTCTGCTCAAACTGGAGCCGCGGATGTCAGCAATTATCCGTATACGCTCAACGAAGCGGCGCTGCCGGTCACCCTATCAGGAGATCCGGTCAGCTGTCCACGTCGAGCGCCGAATCGTACCCGGCGACTGGTGAAATTGTTCAGCGAATCGCGTGCGGGACGCACGCTCCTCAACATCAGTATTTCTCGATTCTGCTTGTGCTTTAAGCAGAAATTCCTATTATGTTCTCGGCCGGCAACAATGCCGGTCATGTTCCTGGGGATCCGTCGAGTAAAGCCAATGTCTGGAGACGATGGCGGATCCCAGTTGCGAAGGAAGTGTAGTTTTGAAGAAGATCTATGTGGGCAACGTCAGCTTCAACATGACCGATCCTGACCTGAACGCTCTGTTCTCGGAACACGGAACGGTCA
Source organism: bacterium (assembly GCA_043823125.1). Taxonomy (GTDB): domain Bacteria; phylum Krumholzibacteriota; class Krumholzibacteriia; order LZORAL124-64-63; family LZORAL124-64-63; genus JBDRBC01. Next base: position 2,807 of record JBDRBC010000572.1, read on the forward strand.
ACAACGCCACCGTCATCACCGATCGGGAGACCGGCCGCTCGCGCGGTTTCGGTTTCGTCGAGATGGAGAACGACAACGAAGCCCTGTCGGCCATCACGGCCGTCAATGGGACCGAGATCGACGGTCGGACTCTCAACGTCAATGAAGCTCGCCCACGTGAGCCGCGTGGCGGCTCGAGATGGTAAGCAGAATCCACCGCGGCGATCTGGCCCGGTGATGCTCGGTTTACTCGCGGCCCCGGTCTCTTCTGGAGGCCGGGGTTGTTTACTACCAAGTCCTGGCAGTGAACAACTCGACCGTGTCGTTTCAAACCACCACGAATAGAAGGAGAGTCCCGTTGCGAGGGACTTTCGCACACGATCGTTTTTCCGGTGGCGAGGAAATCGCCCACGCCATAACCCACGGCCTGGGCAGCCTCTGCAGCGTCGCCGGACTGGTGGTGCTCATCTGGCGAGCATCTTCCGGCGGAGACGCGCGGCTGGTGGTGGGGGTCACCGTCTTCGGCACCGCCATGCTGGTGCTCTACACCGCCTCCACTCTCTACCACGCCCTCACGGCGGCCCGCGCTAAATTCGTCTTCAAACTATTGGACCACGGCGCTATTTACTTGCTCATCGCCGGGTCCTATACTCCCTTCGCTCTCATCGTGCTGGGTGGTGGCTGGGGGTGGACCCTGTTCGGTCTGAGCTGGGGACTGGCCACCCTGGGCATCCTCTACGAGGTCGTCTGGCGGCGCCCCTGGAAATGGCTGTCGCTGGTTTTCTACCTGGCGCTGGGCTGGCTCGCCGTCATCGCGGTCAAACCGCTGATGGCCGTTCTGCCGACTCAGGCTTTGCTCTTGATGGGCTGTGGTGGTGTAGCTTACAGTGGCGGCGCCGTGTTTTACGCCTGGCGTGGGTTCCCGTATCATCACGCCGTCTGGCATCTATTCGTGCTGGCCGGCACTGCGCTGCACTATTTCTGTGTGCTGCGATTCGTCATCCCCGCCGGGATGCCGTAATCGTCACCGTGACCTGATCCCGACAACGGAGTGATTCATGAGCCATCCAATGGCCCAACCAGTCCACACCTTCCACATTCCCGTCATGGGCACAGGCTTCACCATCGACACCCCGTTGAAGGTGGCCCGCTACGGGATCTCGTCCGTGGTCTCCCTGGTGGATGACACGCTCATCGAACAGATGCGGGCCCTGATTTGCCAACGGCACAACCAGCCGTACGTGGCCATCGAGAAGGACGAGGAGGACGCCCGCGCGCGCCGGATCACCGCGTACCTCGATCTGCTGGAGCAGCTGATCCAGGAACAGATGGTGCAGTTGCGCAACTCGGTCTTCGAGGCGGGCAGCGAGATCACGCGGTATTACGAGATGTTGCCGCAGTCGCCACTGCGGGGCCTGTACGAAAACATGCTGGCGACTACCGACCCGGCGGCGAGGAACGCCTTGCAGGAGAAGCTCCGCGGGTTGGTGCGGCCGGGCGCAGTGGACGTCAATATCATGACCAAGCTGGACCGTGAGCGCTTCCGCCAGGGTGAACTGCTCGGCCCGCGTTTCACCGACGCCATGAGCGCCTTGCGAGGCTATGCCAGCAGCCGACTCCAGTCGTCGGTCATCCTGTCCGCCGGCATGAACCAGAAACTGTTCAAGTACGTGGGTGAGTTTCCCGACTTCTTCCCCGACGAGGCCGGCGACATCCGCAAGCGGATCGTCTTGAAGGTGAGCGATTTCCGGTCCGCCATGATCCAGGGCAAGTTGCTGGCCCGACTGGGTCTCTGGGTCTCCGAGTACCGTATCGAGTCGGGATTGAACTGCGGCGGCCATGCCTTCGGCGGCAAGGGCCATCTGCTCGGCCCGATCCTGGAGGAGTTCAAGCGCGAGAAGACGCGCCTGGGCGAGAATCTCGGCAACGCTTGCCGGAAAGCTTTCGAGACCGTGGGGCGGATGCCCTGGCCGCGTCTCCCCCAGATCCGGGTCACCGTGCAGGGCGGCATCGGCACCGCCGAGGAAGACGCCATGTTGCGCGAGTTCTACGGGGTGGACGGCACCGGCTGGGCCAGCCCGTTCCTGCTCTGTCCCGAGGCGGTCAACATCGACGCCGAACATGTCAGTAAACTCTGCGCGGCCGGCGTACAGGATGTCTATTTGAGCGAGAGCTCGCCCCTGGGCGTGCCATTCTGGAGCCTGCGCACCTCGGCCAGCGAAACCACGCGGCAGGAACTCATCGCCCGCGGAACGCCGGGCAGCGCCTGTCCCAAGGGTTTCCTGAGTTCCGACACCGAGTTCACCAAGTTGCCCATCTGCACCGCCAGTCGCGCGTATCAGAAACGAAAGCTGGCGCAGCTGGAACAGTCCGACCTGAGCGCCGAAGAGCGGGCCGAACGCCGCGAACAGATCATCGCCAAGGCGTGCATCTGTCACGACCTGGCCGGCAGCGCCACGGTCCCCCATCAGATCGATCCCGACGCCCACACCGCGGTCTGTTGCGGCCCGAACACCGTCTACTTCGACCGAGCCGCCAGCCTGCAGCAGATGATCGACCACATCTATGGCCGCTCTCCCCTGCCGTTGGCATCCAATCGCCCGCACATGCTCCTGCAGGAACTGTCCCTGCACATCGAGCGCTTGCAAGAGAGCGCCGCCAAGCACCGGCGCGGACTGATGGAGGCCACCGCCGACTCGGCCGCCGAGATCCGGACGAACTTGCAGGCAGGAATCGCGCACTATCGTGAACAGGCGTCGCGGATCGCCTCGATCCAGAAGCCCGATTTTACCGGTCGCCTCGACAAGTTAAGGCTGGAGCTGGAGCGGATCATTTCCGGCCTGGGTGGCGGGTAAGTCGAGACTCCAGGTCGCTGCCTGGGACCTTATCCGCACCAGTGGTTCCCCCACCTCCGGCTGCCCCCCAGAACACCCCAGGACTGATCAGATGGCGATCCTGCCTTCCACCATGCGCGGGAACGGGTAAACATCGTGGATGTCCTTCAAGCCTAGAATGGCATAGGTCAGCCGTTCGACCCCGAATCCAGCGCCGGCGCAGCGGATATCACCGCCGTTGCGGTCCAGAGATCTGAACAGACTGAAGAACGGCGCAAAGTACTGCATGGGATATTCCAGCTCCTCCATGCGGGCGCGCAGGTCCGCCACGGACCGGATGCGCTCCGCTCCTGACAGGCACTCCACCGGGTGCGGGTTCTGGCCCGCGGGCGGCAGCACCACGTCGTAATTGAGATAACGGCCGGTTGGTGCGTCGAAACAGTTCTAAGCTTCGCGACGAAGGTTCACGATCAGGAAGGGGCGGCCGTCCGTCCGCTCCGAAGCCCAGCGCTCCACAGCGTCGTCGTCGATCAGGCCGACCTCCTGCTTGATCTCCTGGGCGTCAAACAACGGCAGGGCCCCCTCCAGGGCCGGAAGTGGTGAACCGCGTAGTGTGGACACGACTTCCTCGTGCCGCTGTGCGAGGTGAGCGTACAGTCCTGACACAAGTTCGGAGATCAGTTCGAGCATGCCCTCGTAGGAACCATCACGCTGCTCGAAATCAACCTGCATGAACTCGGCGGCGTACTTGTACTCCTTGCGCGAGATACGCATCTCCATGCGGATATTGGGCGAGGCCCAGAATACCTTCTCAATCGGAGAAAGCATGACCATGAGAATCTTGTGGAGGATGAGCGACTGAGTCAGGGACACCTCCTCTCCGTAGTAGTTCAGACGGGCCGGATAGGTCCAGTGGTTCAGGGGATCGGTGCAGCCGGCGGTCATGTAAACGGGCGGGTGAACATAGCCGCGACGACTCAACTCATTACACAGGTACTGCTGCACCGCTGTGCGGACCTCCAGGATGTTCCGCAGGCGCGGATTGCCCAGGGCGCGACGAGCCTGCTCCAGGGCCGAGAGCACGGACGGGTGCTCGAGATCCACGGGTTCGATCCGTTGAATGGCGAGGCTGAGCGGATGAATGATGGGATCGCGAGCCATGTCGGAATCCTCCCTGGTGTCTGCTGCTGAAGCCGACCTGGTCGCCGGCAGTTCGTGCAATTATCATAATATAATTAATTGGTATCTAATGATGCAAATATATCTTTAGTAAAGCTTGTTTGGGTATCAATTTGTTATTATATTGGGTTATCTACTACCAATTCTACTTGTGCTACCGAAGGACCGAATCGTGGAATACGAAATCGATAGCCTCGACCGAGACATCCTGAGACTCCTGCGGGACGACGCCCGAAGACCATTCCTAGAGGTGGCCCGTCAACTGGGGGTTTCGGGTGGGACTATTCACCAGCGTGTGGCCAGGCTGAAGAAGACGGGCGTGATCACAGGATCCCGGCTGGCCATCGACTACCGTCTGCTCGGATTCAACGTGGCGGCGTTCGTGGGGATCCAACTCACGCAGGCGAATGCATCAGCCGAGGTGCAACGCCGCTTGCTGGAGATCCCAGAGATCGTGGAGATCCACTACACCACCGGGAAATACAGCCTGCTGGCGAGGGTCACCGCCCACAGCGTGGACGACCTGTACCGACTACTCTCGGGCGAGTTGCAAAGCTCACCAGACATCCAGTCCACTGAAACCTTCGTCATCCTGGACACGGCTGTGGAGAGAGAAGCCGCCCTGTAGCAACTTCTGTCCCGCTCGGGACGCCGTCGTGTCCGATCTCCGGAATGACACCAGCCCAACCAATCGTCATGGGGCTCGGGATTTCACTCGCGGCCCTTGGCAGGTGATCCAGCACACCTGCGCCGGGAACGTTCGAGCCACCGCAGGTTACTCTGGCAGTCCGAGTCTGAGTATGCAGGACCGGGCACTGTGCGTGCGAAGAATAAAGGAACCGCTTTAGGGCCCTCCAACTTCTGCCAACAGCACCTCGTCAATCATCAGGTTGACACCCCGTAATCGCTGGGGTATACCCACGCTAATCGATGATCTGGTTGCACCCTGGAGCCTGGTGATGATCTTCCACGGATCCCTCTGTTCACTGGCCAGCATACCCCACGATAACACTGCAGGATCGTGGACCTGGCGATCCACCCTCCGGATCGCCGACGCCATCTCGCTTCACGAACATCCTATTTGATCCACCGCCTCGGTTATGGATGGCCCGCATGCGGTGAGGTCGGTGATCGCCCCCCCGATACCGGCTGATTCAACTCGAAAACGTCGCCAGCACCGGAAGAAGATTGTCATGACTGAGGCGTCATCACAGGAAAGACCGGGGAAAAACCTGCTCGCCAGGAAGGGACTCTGGATCGGCCTCGGCTTCGGGCTTTTTATCCTCGTCGCCTTCCTGCTCCCCGTTCCCGAGTCCCTGGTCTCCACCCTGGGGGAATTCGGATATACCGAGAAAATGATCGAATGGGAAATCATCGACGATCCGGGACAGGCCGCTCGCAAGTGCATGATCGTCCTGGGCATCGTCCCGATGGCAATCATCTTCTTCGCCACGGGCGCGGTTCCGATCGGTGTCACCGGCATCCTGATGCCGCTGCTCGCCTACATGTTCAACTTGCTCCCCTTCAACATGGTCGGCAAGACATTCGCCGGCGATGCCCCGATGTTCATGCTGGGCGTTTTCGCCCTCGGCACGAGCGTGGTCGAGACCGGCTTCCACAAGCGCCTGGCCGTGTGGATCCTGGGTTGGACCAGGGGATTCTGGCTGCCGATGTTTGTACTCTGCGTGAGCATGTCCATCGTGGGGTCCTTCCTTTCCGCTCCGGCCATGTGCTCCTTCATGGCTCCCGTGTTGATGGCCGTGTACATGGGGGTCGTCAGATCCAGAGCACAGAACGGGCAGGTGACGCACGATCCGGCCCTGGCCAAGTTCCTGCTCCTCTCGCTCTGCTTCAGCCTGAACATGGGCGGGGTGGGAACCCCGTCCGCGGGCGGCCGCAACGTGATCATGATGGGGCTTTTCGCTGACTACGACGTGCCGGTTTCCTTCGTCGAATGGATGCGGTACGGCTGGCCTCTGGTGCCCCTGGGCGGCCTGATGGTGTTCCTGTACATGACCCTGGTCTTCGGCCGGCGGATCAAATCGCGAGACTTGACACCGGGACTGGCGCTGGTCAAGGACGAGACCCGGAAAATGGGCCGGATGCGTTACCCCGACTACGTGACCGCCGGCATGTTGCTGTTGATCGTCGGATTGTGGATCCTGGGCGGCGAACAGGTCGGGCTCGGCGGACCCGCCCTGCTGGCCCTGGTGATCCCCGTGTTCTTCAGGACGGTCGCCTGGAAGCGGATTCTCTCGATGATCTCCTGGGACGCCTGGTTCATGTACTGCGGCGCTCTGACCCTGGGGACACTGCTGAAGGAGAGCGGCGGTGCCATGTGGCTGGCCCAGAGTTTTCTGGACCTGTTGCAGAACCTGAACATGGACAGCGGCTACGGATTGTGGGTCGGGATGTCCGGCTTCTCCGGGCTGGTGACCAATTTCATGTCGGACGCCGCCACAGTGGCCCTGCTCGGTCCCATCGTGGTGCCGATGGGTATCATGACCGGGGTGCCGGGCGAGCCGTGGGCCACCGGCCTGGCCGTGGCGTTCGCTTCTTCCTACGCCCATTTCCTCGTGGTTGGGTCGCCGACCAATGCGCTCACCTACGGCCTGAGCGCCTATCCCGACAGCGACGAGCGGGCGGTGGAGACGATCGATTTCGTGAAGTACGGCTTCCTGCTGTGGATCCTCAGTCTGGCGCTGCTCTGGACCGTCGAGCTCATAGTGATCTACACGACGAACGGATTCCCCGCCGGCTTGTTGGAGACGGCCCGGGGCGTCCTGGAAAGCCACACACCCTGAAGGGACTGGAGACTGTTATGAAGGACATTCCGATCCTGGACATGATCGTTCCTCTGTCGAGCTATGCCACGGTTTCCCAGGAGGAGCCGCTCTCGGCAGCCATACTGGCCCTGGAGGCTGCCCAGGCGGGATTCGACCAGAGCCGCTACCGGCACCGCGCCATCCTGGTCTTCGACGAGAACAAGCAGGTGGTCGGCAAGCTGAGCCAGATGGACATCATCAAGGCCCTCGAGCCCGACTTCGCCGAAAAGATGGAATCCATATCCTTGGACCGGTTCGGGATCAGCGTTGATTTTCTCTCCTCCACTCTGGATCAATACGAATTCTGGAATCGACCACTCAAGGTCGCCTGTCGCGAGGCGTGCAGCCGCCCGGTGAAGGAGTTCATGTACACTCCGGCCAAGCAGGAGTTCATTCGCGAGACAGCCTCCCTGCAGGAGGCCATTCACCGGCTGGTCATCGGCCAGCACCATTCCCTGCTGGTGACCCGGGACGAGGAGATCGTCGGCGTGTTGCGTTTGACCGACGTGTTCACCAAGATCACCGAGGTGATGAAGGAAATGTTCGAGCGGGAGGAGAGTCCGGAGTGAGATTTGGCCCGGCGGATTGTTCTCCGGAGATCGGGACCCGAAATTACTCGGGGTTCGTGGTTCCCCCGGGAGCAGGAAAACCCGCTGGAGTTTTGATCAGGGACACGGGACCGGACTACTTCACCAACACACACTTGCGGATGATCTCGCGGCCCCCCGATTCGAGTTTGTAGAAGAAAACACCGGACGATTGATCCCGCGGTTCCCAGACGACGGTGTGATTGCCGGCGGGCCATTGCTTGTTGGTCAGCACGCCCACTCGCCTGCCTGCCACATCGTAGGTCGTCAGGCGAACGTGACTGGCGGTCGGCAGGGAGAAGCGGATCTTGGTCAGGGGATTGAACGGATTCGGGTAGTTCTGTTCCAGAGCGATCACGGTTGGCGTGGCGGGAACGCCCGAGAGATCCTGCACCTCGATGTAGTCTGCCTTCACCTCTTTGACCTCGCCGAACTCGTTGCTGGCGATCAGGGTCACCGTGTAGAAGCCCAGCTCCGTGTACTCCCAGCTCGGGTTCTCGAGATCGGAGTCGAAGACGCCGTCCCCGTCGAAATCCCAGTCCCAGCCCGTGGCGCTCCCGCCCGTGTAAGTGAAGTTGACTGTGAGGGGTAGGTGCCCGGCTGTCACATCAGCAGTGAATTCCGCTGACAGGGATCCCGAGACGATCAAGAAATCCCGCGAGAGCGACTTAGTGATATCCTCACAGTGGTAGCTGCCGTGCTCGGCCGTGCCGATGTGAGCGAAACTGAGAGTCGCGCCAGTTTCACCACCAATCACGCCGCCATCCTTGTACCACTGATAGCCGCCGCCGGTGAGATTGGAGTCGAGGATGAACTGCGGTACTTCCAGCGGATTAGCGTCGGTCGCGCCGATGTATTGATCAACCGGCCCGTCCATGGTCACCTTGGTGTTCTCCCAGACGCCCTCGTTCACCACACTGCCTGTCGTGAGGATATAGAGGCTGTAGGGGGTGTTGTTCCTGACCAGCCCGCGATTGAGCAGCGCCCCATCCACACTGAGTGTCATGTGGCCGGAGAAGCGGTTCTGGAGGGTGTCGACGACCGTCACGCCGCCCGAGAACGTGACACCGGTGAACACCTCGACGAGGCCGTACAGAGCAGCCGCGTCGATGGTGGCGTCTTGCAAGTAAGCACCTTCCCCTAGCGTGAGGTCATTGCCATTGCAGTAGAAGTTGCCGCCTACGACACGCCCCCCCTCGACGCTGAGCGCACTCCCCGGGGAGAGCGTCAGGGAGCCGCCGTTCAGGTCCATCAGGTTCGAGAGGTTCAGTGGCGTCGTTGCGAACAGCCCGCCCACGGCGCCAGCGTCGAGTAATAGCTCGCTGGTGAAATTGGCCAGATCATCCATGCTCAAGTACTGGTCGCTCGATCCCGACATCGTCGTGCGAGTACACTGCCAGTTGCCGTTATTGTTCAGGTCGCCATCGAGAGTGATATAAAACGCGTACACGTTGTTCTTGATCAGACCATGGTTCGTCAGGTCGCCCTGGATATCGAGCGTGACGGTGCCGATTGCCCGGTTCCGCAAGGTATCGTTGACTGTCGCGCCGCCGGTGAAGCCGACGCTGCTGACGACCTGAACATCACCGTGGAAGTTCGCAGAATCGACGGTCGTGCTCGTCAGATAGGCGCCGCCACGCAGGGTGACATCATTGCCGTTAGCGGAAATGCTGCCGTCCCCGACCAGGACACTGGCTTCGACGGAAAGGCCGCTGTTGCCGGCCGTCAAGGTCATCGCCCCGCCGTTCAAATCCAGCAAATTACCCAACCGCAACGGAGTATCCGCGATCAGACTGCCCGTCGCGTCATTGTCGAGGACGAGTTCGCTCGTGAATGTAGCCGTTCCGTTCATGCGAAGATGCTGATCGGTGAGGCCCATCAGCGTCGTGCGGGTGTTTGTCCAGTCGCCATTGTTGACCATGTCGCCGGACAGGTTGAGGTAGAAAGGGTAGATGTTCTTCTGGATCACGCCCTGATTGGTCAGCCCGCCCGAGACGTCGATCGTCACCGTTCCGGCCGCTCGGTTTTGCAGGGTGCCCACGACGGTGAGTCCGCTCGTGAAACTGACACCGGTATAGGTTTCGACAACGCCCAGTAATACAGCGGCATCGACGACGGAATTCGACAGGTAGGTGCCGTCGCTCAGGGTGAGATAGTTCCCGTTACAAATCAGCGTCGCGTCCAGAATGGTCCCCCCGCTCACCACCAGCGAGTTGCCAGGCTGCAGCACCATAGTGCCGCCGTTGAGGTTGACGGTGTCATCCAGGCGCAGCGGCGTGGTGGCGATCAAGTTGCCCACGGCACCGGTCTGCAGGATCAATTCGCTGGTGAAAACCGAGGCTGCGCCCATGCTCAGGTTCTGGTCGCCGCTTCCCAGCATCGTGGTGCGGTAGTTTATCCAGTCGCCGCCACTGTTCAGATCGCCCTCCATGTTGATGGAGAGATTATAAATGTTGTTGCGAATCAGGCCCTGGTTATCGAGGCCGTCCTGCACTTCCAGGGTCACATGGCCGGTGGGGTGAACCTGCAGCGTGTCGCTCACGGTCATCGCGCCCGAGAAGGTCACGCCAGAAGCGAGGTTCATCATGCCATGCAGATCGACGGCGTCCACCAGCGTATTGCTCAGGTAGCAGTTGTCGCGCAAGGTCAGGTCATTCCCGTTGCCGAGGATCCTGGCGTTCTGCAGATAGGTCCCCGTGGCGGTCAGTGAGCTGCCGGGCTCCAGGATCATCGTGCCGTCGTTGAGATCGATCTTACCTGCGAAGCGCAGCGAACTGTCCGCAATCAGATTGCCGACCGCACTGCCATCGAGAATGAACTCGCTGGTGAAGGTCGCGGTGGAATCCATGCTGAGGTGCTGGTCCACAGGCGCGTCGAGGGTGGTGCGGAGGTTCGTCCAGGAGCCGTTGTCGGTCAGGTCCCCGCTCAGGACGATGGAGAGGTTGTACACGTTGTTCTGGATGCTCCCCTCATTGGTCGCGAACCCACCGACAGTGAGCGTCCAGTGCCCCGTGAGACCTGTCTGCAGGATCCCCGTCTTGGTGACCGTCAGGTCATGGCAGTCGGCGTTCACATTGACCGAGACGGTGCTCGATATCGTCACATCGTCGCCCGCTCCCGGGACGATCCCCTCGTTCCAGGTTGCAGTGTCGTTCCAGACACCCCCAGCGGGTGTGGATGTGATTTCGGTGGCCAGCACGAGGCTGGGCCCCACGAAGAGAAATAGAATGCAAATCAGGATGATTGCCCTCATGACTACCTCGCTTGAAATAATGACGGACCAGAATCGGTGCTGATCATGGAGCAGGCACTAAATAACAAACAGATATTATCGGATTTTCACTCTTTTTACTAGAATTCTTTCGGCCCCAGATGCACGCCAATGATTGCTGAAGCATCCGAGAGCGAGACCGAGACACATAGCGTCCTGCGCCTGAAGCATGGCATAGGCATCATTCGCCCGATCGAAGGTGACGAATCCCTCCGGAAAAAAGTGCTTCTGAATCAAAACGTTCAGGGCCACCAGCATCAGGCAATACTTGAGGGGACCGGTACAGGTCTCCCGCCGGCCCTGGACGTATTTACGCGCGACCACGCCCGGATGATGCAAGAGCCCCGTCAAGGCGCGGATCAGGGAGCTCCCCACGACGAAGAATTGTCGTATACCAGCAACGGCCAGCGTGCTGTAGCGAAGGCGCGAGATGGATGTCCTCTGGCCGTGAATCCGATTCGAGGCCCCGGTTCCACTCACTGTCCGGGAGCCTACCATGACTGCCCCAGCAGACAAAGAGCAGAGCGGCCTGGAAAAGGGTTGTCCGCGATTCCCATTCCGGCTATCAGGCTGAGCCCAGGATTCGACAATATCCCACCCTGCACGTTCGCTAGATCGGGCACCCCCGTCCGGCCGATAATTCCGGGATTCTGCTGGCGCCAGATATCTGATCAGGGAAGAGACGGGTGGTGGCCGAGCAGGTCCGCATGGAATCTACAGGCCGGAACGTGTTATCATTGGACAGGATTCCGCCACCCATCCCGACCTCCCCCTGCAGAAGGCGAAGACCAGCCATGAACGGCAGCATGATGAGAGCACTCACCCTCATGGTACTGGTCACTCCGCTCGTCGCCGTTACCATCGCCCAGGCCGTGCCGGTCACCTTCGAGGTGCGCATGGCTCACCAGGTCGAGCTGGGCAACTTCGACCCCGCAAGCGATTTCGTGGACCTCGCCGGCACCTTCAACGGCTGGGGCTCCAGCCCGCTCACGCCCCTGATCGATGCCGACGGCGACACCATCTACGCGGTCACTCTCGACGGCTTCACCGCGGCGGAGCTCATCGAATTCAAGTTCCGCATCAACGGCCAGTGGGACGGCAGCGAGGAGTTTCCCGGCGGCGGCCCCAACCGCGTCTACACCGTGCAGGCGAGCGGCAACCTGATCCTCGTCTGGTACAACGACCACCCGCCGGGCGGCGGGGCCGGTGATCTCTACTGGTGGAACGACAGGATCTTCTACGAGATCTTCGTGCGCAGCTTCCACGACAGCGACGGCGACGGCATCGGCGATCTCCAGGGTCTGACCCAGCAGCTCGACTACCTCAACGACGGCGACCCGACCACCAACGACGACCTCGGCGTCACGGGAATCTGGCTCATGCCCATCAACGACTCGCCGAGTTATCACGGCTATGACGCCGTCGACTACCGCGCCATCAATCCCGATTACGGAACCCTGGCGGATTTCCTCGCGTTCCTCGACGCCGCCCACGCCCGCGGCATCAAGGTCATCATCGACTACGTCATGAACCACTGCTCCCATCAGCATCCCTGGTTCGTGGCGTCCGGTCAGAACGACCCGGTGTACCGCGACTACTTCTGCTGGTCGCCAAACGATCCCGGCCAGCCCAACTGGCACTGGTTTTCCTCGGGCTGGTACTACGGCTTCTTCGGGAGCGGCATGCCGGATCTCAATTACTCGACCCCCGCCCTGAAGGACGAGATGTTCAACACGGCGACCTACTGGCTCGACACCATCGGCGTCGACGGCTTCCGCCTCGACGCCGTGCTCTACATCATCGAGGAAGGCGGCCAGATCACGAACACGGCCTCGACACTCCAGTTCTGGCAGGATTACAACACGCACGTCAAGGCGGTGAAGCCCGACGTTCTTTCCGTCGGCGAAGCGTGGACCAATACCAGTATCGTGCTGCAGTACGTGACCCAGGACCGCCTCGATTTCTGCTTCGAGTTCGAACTGGCCTACGCCATGCTCGACGCGGCCTACTGGGGCGACGCCTCCTATCTGGGCAGCAAGGCCGACCAGGTCTCCAGCCTCTATCCATACCTCCAGTTCGGCACCTTCCTCACCAACCACGACCAGAACCGCGTGCTGGACGTTCTCGACCAAGACGAGGACAAGGCCAGGGTGGCCGCGGGCATCTACCTGACTCTCCCGGGCATACCGTTCGTCTACTACGGCGAGGAGGTCGGCATGATCGGCAGCGGCGCCCACGAGAACATCCGCTCGCCCATGCAGTGGACCGACGGGCCCAACGCCGGCTTCACTACCGGTGTGCCGTGGCAACCCATCAACAGCAACTACCCGGACTACAATGTCCTCGTGGAGCAGCAGGACCCGGGATCGCTGTTCAACTGGTACCGGCGGCTGATCGACGTGCGCAATCAAACGCTGGCCCTGCGACGCGGCAGTCACGATCCGCTGGCGGCCTCCGCGTCACCGGTCCTGGCTTTCGTGCGACGATATGAGCAGCAGACCGTGCTCTGCCTGGCCAACACCGCCCCCGGCAGTCTTGGCGGCCTCACGCTGACCGGTTCCGCAAGTTGTCTCATGCCGGGCGATCACACGCTTTTCAACCTGCTCGATCAAAACGACACCTTCAACATCACGGTCAGCCCGGCGTACGAGATCACCGGCCTGAGCCTGGCCGGGCACGAGGTGGCGATCTACCAGTTCGTCAGCACCACCGGCGTGGAATCCGGTGACGGCGCCCTACCGGAAGTCGGCCTCCGACTCGGGCAGAATTATCCCAATCCGTTCAATCCCTCGACAACGCTGGCCTTCGAGCTGGCCGCCGCCGGCCACGTACAGGTGACGGTGTACAACGCTCTGGGCCGTCAGGTGAACATCCTGGTGGATGATTTTCGGGAGACTGGACGCCATGAGGTGGTCTGGGATGGCCGAGATGCGGCGGGCCGAATGTCTGCAGCCGGAGTCTACCTGTACCGGCTGGAATCAGGGTCGCTGGAGCAGACCAGAAGCATGACCTTGGTGAAGTAGGCCTGGTATCGAGAACAGACCCTCCCGGGTTTTCTGTCCACATTGCCCTGGTCGCTTATACGGCGCGGCTGTCGGAGCGCAGGGAGAGAAAAAAGGTTCGGAGCGGCAGATTCAGTTCTTTGGGCACCTCCAAATCAGGGCTAGTGCTCTTTTCCCAGCAGTTTTGCTCTCCATTCGGCCGACTTGGCTGGTTTCCCCCATGCCTCGTAAAGAGCGATCACGCTTTCGAACGCCTCCTGCTTCTTTTTCACTGTCAAGGTGGTGGATGCTTCGAGGATCGAGCAGCTCGGTACCAGGAGTGTCTCCGCTTCCGCATATCGTCCCTGTTCGACCAAGATGTCGCCGAGCAGTCTGCTCGCTCCCGCGGTCAGTACGTGGCCTTCGGGAAGCGCCTCTTTCCGGATCTCCAGGCAGCGGCGCAAGATCGGTTCCGCCTCCCCGGTCTCACCTCGCTCGATCAATAACGAGGCCAGGCCGTGCAGGGAGCGGGCAACGTCGGGATGGTCCTCACCGAGAATCTTCTCCTGCATGGCCAGACCCTCCCGGTACCGGGATTCGGCCTCAGCGTATCTCTTTTGGCCATGGAGAAATACCGCGAGATCATTGAGATTCAGGGCGATGACCGCGTGTTCTTCGCCGAAAGCCTTCTTTCGCATGGCGAGCGCTTCCAGGTACATGGACTCGGCCTCAGCATGTTTTTCCTGGAATGCCAGCAGACCTGCGAGGGTGGCCATACACGTAGCGGCGTGCGGATGTTCCTCTCCGAAGGCCTTCTTGACCATGGCAACGGCTTGCCGGGAGAAGGGTTCGGCCTCAGCGTACCGCCCCTGGATCTTCAGCACGGTGGAGAGGTTGTGGAGGTTTGCGGCCATGTCCGGGTGTTCCTCACCAAACAGTTTCCTCTGCGTGGCGAGGGCCTCCCGGTAGAACGCCTCGGCTTCGGGGTACTTTCCCTGGAGGCGCAGAATGAGTGCGAGATTGCCAAGGCTTACGGCGGTCTCCGGGTGTTCGTCTCCGAAGAGTTCCTTTCGTATGGAAAGGGCCTCCTGGAAAACGGTTGCGGCCTCAGCGTATTTTCCCTCTTCCTGGAGCAGGGTGGCCAGTTCGTTCAGTGTAGAGGCGACATGCGGGTGTTTCTCCCCGAAGAGTTCTCTGCGCACAGCAAGAGCTTGATGGAACAAAGGTTCGGCCTCAGCATGCTTTCCCTGTCGCTGGAGGAGGGTCGCCAGGTTGTTCAGTCCATCGGCCACATCCGAGTGTTCCTCGCCCAGGAGCCTTCTTTGCATGGCGAGGGCCTCCCGGAGAACCGGCTCAGCCTCGGCGTATCTTCCTTGGAACGAGTAGACCGTGCCGAGGCGAACCAGGCCCGACGCAACGTCCGCGTGTTCCTCACCGAAGAGTTTCTTCCGCATGGTAACGGCTTCCCGAAAGAGGCGCTCCGCCTCGGAGAAATCCCCCTGCATCTCGCGGAGAGAAGCGAGGTTGTAGATTCCCGTGGCCACCTCCGGGTGTTCGTTCCCCAAAACGCTGCGCCGAGTGGCCAGAGCGGCCATCAGATGCGGGTCCGCCGAGTCATACAAGCCAAGAGCCGCATAGGTGATGCCAATGGTGCTGCGCACCGCTGCCCGGATCTGAGGTTGGTCGGCCAGCTCCGTCTCGACAGTCGTGGCAGCCTCGTCCAGGACCTGGCGAACAGTGACATCCAGACCCTTTTCCGCCGGATTCACCGAACCCAGCATCTCCTGGAGAAACGTATTGATCCGCTCCACTTTTCGCGCCTCATTCACGGCATTCTCTCGGGCGCTTTCGGCCCGGAAGTACATCGTCGTGCTGACGCCAAGCCCGATGGCCAGTGCCGTGACGATGACGAGGAGAGTACCGACCGCTCGCTTGTGCCTCTTGATAAGCTTCGTCATCCGATACGCCGTGCTTGGCGGCCCTGCCACGACGGGTTCGTCCCGCAGGTAGCGCTCAATATCGAGGGCGAACTCCGATGCCGACTGATATCGCCTTGTTCGGTCCTTTTCCAGCGCTCGCATGGTGATCCAGTCCAGCTCACCGCGGACCCGCCTGGCAAGGGCCGAGACACTGGTTTGCCGGCTGCTGGCGACCATTTTTGCCTGATCGCCAAGGGTGCTCAGCCGGGAACTCGGTTTCGCCGGTTCCTCTTCGCGAATGATTCTGCGTATCTCGTCGTAGCCTGCCCTCCTGAGCGCGCCGGATTCGAAAGGGAGCATGCCGGTGAGGAGTTCGTATAGCAGCACCCCCAGAGAGTAGACATCGGTGGTCGTGTCCACAAAACGCCCGGTCATTTCTGCCTGTTCCGGACTCATGTATTCGGGCGTTCCGACGAGCTGCCCCTGCTCGGTGAAAACGGTACACTCGGTGTGTTCTCGGCTTGTGGCCTTGGCCACCCCGAAATCGATGACCTTCGGGATCGAGCTTCCGTCCTGGCGCGAGACCAGCACATTCGAAGGTTTGATATCCCTGTGTATGATCCCCTTCTGGTGCGCGTGGTGGATTGCCTGGCAGACCTGGACGAAGAGCCCGAGGCGCTCCTGGGTCGAAAGACAGTGTTGGTCGCAGTACTGGGTGATGGGAATGCCTGCCACGTACTCCATCACGAAGTACGGACGACCCTCCTGCGTGGCACCGGCGTCATGGATCTTCGCGATGTTCACATGATCCATCATGGCCAGGGCCTGACGCTCCGACTGAAACCGGGCGATTACCTCCTTGGTGTCCATGCCTAATTTGATGATCTTGAGCGCGACCTTCCGCCGGATCGGTTTTTCCTGTTCGGCCAGGTAGACCTCCCCCATTCCACCGGAGCCGAGGATCTCGAGGAGACGATATTGGCCGATTTTGGTGCCGACAAGGTCGGGGGCGGCACCCCGGGGAATCGGGTGAACCGACCCCGGATCATGTGCCAGCAGGCGAAGTACTTCGACGACGAGAGAATCATCGCCTCCGCACTCCCTTTTCAGAAAAGCCTCGCGTTCCGAGTCGGGCAGATCGGCAGTTTTTTGAAAGAGATCGAAGATCTTCTGGTGGCGCTCCTGATCCACTTAATTCTCCTAAGGTGCGAGTTGGCTTCTGAGCCAAGCGATGGCAAATCGGATTTCCTTCTTCACGGTTTCCTCGGAGATTCCCAATGTCTCGGCAGTTTCCCGGATGCTGAGTCCACCGAAGAATCGCAGATCGACAATCCGGGCTTGCCGTTCGCTCGTTTGCTCCAATCGCTCGAGGGCTTCATTGAGGCTCAAAAGGTCGTAGTTATCGCTCTCATCGAAACCACCATCGCTATCCTGAAGACTCAGCAGGGTTATACCCGCTCCACGCTTCTGGGCGTTTTTCTTGCGCGCGTGATCGACCAGGATTCGGCGCATCGTTCTGGCGGCCATTCCCAGGAAATGAGGTTTACCCTGCCAATTCAGCTGGTCGAGTCCAACCAGACGGATGTACGCCTCGTTCACGAGAGCAGTCGGCTGGAGGGTATGGTCAACACGCTCCCGCCTCATGTATTGCACCGCGATCGTGTGAAGTTCCCGGGAAAAACGTCGGAGTAGCTCGGAAGTAGCCAGGTCGTCCTTGGCCTGGAACCGGATCAGAAGCTGCCCGATTTCACCCAAGGTGGACAGTTCTTCTTCAGGTGAGGTGATTTCCCCATCTTCCATAATAATAACATGTTAGACGCAGGATCCTTTCTCGTCAAGCGCATCCTGGATGGTCGGCTTCAATCTCCCGCCGTCCCCGCCATGCCGGCGCCGAGAAATAATACCCCAAATTCCCATAGTCTTGCGCCTTTACATGTTGAAGAGACGAACTAACCAATAAAAGAAAGAGGTTCCCTTGATATCTCGAAACAGTTCTCTGGTTCTCCTCGCCATTCTATTAACGAGCAGGTGATAACAATGACGGCAGTAAGGAGTATAAACGATGAAAACCCCAAATCCCAGACATCTGGCAATATTGACCCTCTTGGCCCTGGCCACGCTGCTGGCACTACAACCGTGAATTGGTCGAAGTACTTTTCGTCCAGCCCTACTGCAGAATCGCCAACCAGGTGGAAGCCGACGTTGCCAAGCGGCAGGCCGCCTCGAAGTACCTGAGACTGCTGGTCGAGATCGAGGTCCTTGAAGAGAAGAAGTTCGGTCGAGAGAAAATCTTCGTCCATACGAAGCTCATGGAGTTGTTGACCACCGACGCGAATACATTCGAGCTGTCTGGCGATTGAGGTGATCCAGATGCGTGGACGGGCAGTTTTTTTGTGCGCTCCCAAGAATCTAGACAACC
>JBDRBC010000573.1:0-10902 GCA_043823125.1 bacterium
GATGATCGTGCACGGCTGGGGCAACGGCATGCATCCCTTCCACAATCCGACCTCCAACGAGGAAGGGGATGGTGTCGAGGTCCGGGTCAGCAAGGACATCCTCATGCAGATGGGTGATCTGCAGTCACTCCGCTACATCAAGAAGGACAAGGAAGGGCGAGTCAAGAAGGCGCTCTTCGAGCCGGACCAGAACATGCGTGTTCGCCAGCATATCGACGATATCCTGTCCGAGATCAGTCGCAATAAATGGCAGGAATGATTTTCCGCGTTTGACACCTTGTTTCCCAAAAATTTGGCGCGGTGACCGCTCGGTGGCCGCGCCAGTTCATTCCCGGTCAGCCTCTCAGAAAAGCTTTTCACCTTCGGCCAGAATCTCGTTCAAGGCATCCCGGAAGTGATTCGTGTTGTTGGCGACCTCGGGAGTCACCTTCTCCTTGTACAGCTCCCAGGACTTCTTGATCTCGGGGCCCAGCACCTCGAGCAGCTTCCCTTCGCGGAGTGCCTGGTCCCTCGCTTCCTGATTGTAGACGAGAATATCGGACACCAGGGCACGCGCCAACATGTGGGCCTTGTCACGACTCCGCCCCCGACGGCGAGCACTTCCGGTTTCGCTGGGCGGCGCCTCCGGCTGCACAGGTTCTTCCGTCACGGCGCTGCTCACATTCACTGCCGGACGCACCACCGTATCGACGCTGGCGGCAGACGGGGACGAATCCCGGCCGGTAGCCGTCACCGGATCAGCTGCGGTCTCCACGCCGGCAGTTCCCCCACCCTGAGCGAACGGATAGCTATCACTCGCTCGCTCGATGACCAGGGCATCATCTTGCTCCGGCGCGCTGGCGGACTGGGTACCATCCAGCAGGAAAACCGACTGACAACGAGGACACCGTACGTTGATGAGCCTCGACGGGACCTTGGCGGCTTCCAGGCGATAGCGGGTCTGACAACCGGTGCACGTGGTGATCATGATTCTTCCTTCCTCGGTACATATTAGATTCGGGCTCTGATCCGCCGCCACTGCCCGGGCGGCTCGTATTCATTCGGCGGTACTGCGCACCGCCTCGGCCTGAGGTTCGTGGCTCGCCAGATATGAGCCGAAATGCTCCTTGTTCTCGTCGTATTCGCCCCAGATGGCATCCAGGATCAGGGGCAGATCGGCCAGGTCGAGTTCCAGCGCCTCCCAGGCCAGGGGCGAGATGGTCGGCACCGCAATAAGGGATTGTCCGGTGAGTTCGAGGGCCTGCACCAGGGCGTCGGCGATGTGGACCGTCTGGCAGATCAGGGGGGTACTCCGCGCCATGTCCGGCGAGTGATGGTAAGCGATGGTATCGATGTACTGCCCCGGCAACCCCCACCGCTGGACCATGAGTCGTCCCAGACGCTGATGGGACGTGCCGGTCCGGTCCCGTTCCACCAGATGCAACGGCAGTCCTTCAGCCTCGGCTGCCACCAGGATCGTCGCCAGTTGCTGGGGATAATATTGTAGCCAGAACAGCATACCGACATCGTGCAACAGCCCGGCCAGGAACAGCTCGTCCTCCGGGATCTGGCGGAGATTCTGACCGAGCACCTTGGCGGCCGAGGCGGTGGCGATGGCATGGCTCCAGACCAGGTCCACCGGTCCGGTCGTCGTTCCCTGCAGTGACATAACTTCCAGGATGGAGGTCATCAAGCAGAGTGACCGGATCTGCTTGTGACCGAGCATGCTGACCGCCCGGGTCACGGTGGTCACCGGTTCGTTTCGCCCGTACAGCGCAGAATTGGCCATTTTCAACAACGCCAAGGCGAAGGCCGGATCACCGTTCACCACCCGGGCCACATCACTGGACGAGGCCTTGGAATCGCAGGTGATGGTATTGACCTGGTGGTAGATCTCAGGAAGTGTCGCCAGGGAGCGGATCTTCTTCGCCCGTTGATTGAGGATCTCCACATCCACCATCTCGATTACACCCGGCGTTTCTGGTCGGTTCAACGTGCCCACCGGGGTCGGATTGATGGTCTTGAGATTGACCACGGCGTCATAGAGAGCCGACATGATCGGCGCCTCGGTCACGTCGCCGAAGCGCAGGACTTCCCGGAGCATGATCTGGTTGTGTCGGTCATGGTCATACGTCCCGGCCGTATCCTCCTGTCCCGAACTCAACACATAGACGAACTCGACGCCTCGGGAGGCGAGCATTCGCAAGAGCCGCTCATTCAGCTCGACATCTTGCTGGACCAGGACCATATCCGAGCTGATCTTGACCGGCCGTGACAGGACCATGCCGGGTGTGGCGTCTGCGAGTTGATACTTTCTCGTCGGCACAGTTTTACCCTTCGCTGTGAAGTTGTTCCACCTCACGATCTTCGTCGAAATGGGGCGATCCTTTACCTTTAGGTTGGAAATATCTGACGATCACTTGGCTGGAACGGGGAGTAATCGGCAATTACCGAAGGCAGATGGAGAGTGGTCAGCCGGTGGTTCGTAAGGAGAGTAGACGGCCGTAACTGGACTCGAGAGTCTGCCGCAGCAGTTTTCCGGCAGGGGATCCGAGCTGGGGATCGGCGGCGAGTAGTTCCTCGGCATCCAACGCACAGAGCTTGACGAGTTCGGCGTCCTGCAGCGGATTCGCCAGCCGGAACCCGGGCAGCCCGTGCTGGCGAACGCCCCAGATATCACCCGGGCCGCGTCGGCGCAGATCTTCCTCTGCCAGTTCGAAGCCGTCGTGGTGTCGCGAGAAGAAACGAATCCGCTCCCGGGCTTCCGGCGCCGACCAGCGATCCAACAGCAGATAACAGTGCGCCTCCGCCGTCCCCCGCCCGATACGACCACGGAGCTGGTGGAGCTGGGCCAGACCGAACCGCTCCGGATGGTTGATCACCAGTGAGTTGGCGTTGGCCACATCGACCCCCACCTCGATGACCGTGGTGGCCACCAGGAGATCGTAGACGCCAGTCGCAAAATCGGTCATGATGGCTTCCTTCTCCCGCGGACGCAGACGGCCGTGCAGCAAGGCCAACCGCCGGTGACTGAAGAATCCACTGGCCAGCCGTTCGTATTCCACCGTGGCAGCCTTCAGATCCTGCTTCTCGGTCTCCTCGATGACCGGGTAGATGATGTAGCCCTGCTGACCGGCGGCCAGTTTCTTTTCCACCGCGCCGAGCACCGTTTCCTCGTCTTCGGCATCCGCCAGGTGCGTGACCACCGGTAGTCTGCCCTGAGGCATCTCGTCGATGATGGAAAGATCCAGGTCCCCGTACAGGGTCAGCGAGAGGCTGCGTGGGATCGGGGTGGCGCTCATCACCAGAAGATGGGCGGACTGGTCGCTGGCCTCGGACTGACTGACCCGCCCACGCTGCAAAACTCCGAACCGATGCTGTTCATCCACAACGGCCAGACCGAGGTTCTTGAACTGCACCTCGTCATGGAACACCGCATGGGTCCCGATGAGCAGATCGATCTCCCCCTTGCCGAGACCGGTCAGAATGGCGCGTCGCTCGGTGGAGCGAGTGGCGCCAGTCAAGGTGGCCAGGGACAGTCCCAGCGATCCCACCGGGGCGTCGATGGTCCGACCGTGTTGCCGGGCCAGCACTTCCGTCGGCGCCATTATCAGCGCCTGGTACCCCTGCTCCACCAGGAACAGGGCGGCGATGAGGGCCACCAGCGTCTTGCCCGAACCGACGTCGCCCTGCAGCAGTCGGTGCATGACGGTACCGGAACGCAGATCGTTCAGAATCTCGCTCAGGACCCGACGTTGGGCCGAAGTCAGCTGGAAGGGTAGCGACTCCACCAGCCGCCGCGTCAGGTCGCCGGGTGGACCGAGCCGGATCCCCCGGCGCAGACGACGCCCGCGGCGACGCAGACTCATGGTGAGCTGGAGTAGGAACAGCTCCTCGAAAACGAGCCGACGCCGCGCCGATTCACGCTGCTGGTGATTCTCGGGGAAGTGAATGGCGCGATAGCCTTCCTGGCGGCTGCACAGGTCACGTCGCGCCAGCAGCTCCGCCGGCAGGGTCTCGGGCAGGTTGGCGCCCACCGTCTCCAGGCAGTTGTGGATGAGACGGCGCAGCCAATGTTGCCCCAGTCCGCGAGTGAGCGGATACTGCGGCACCAGGCGACCGGTATGCAGCCGATCGTTGTCCTGATCCAGGATCTCGAAATCGGGATGAAGCAGTTGCAGACGTCCGGCATGCCGCTGCAGTTCGCCACTGCACATGATCCGCTTGCCGGTGCGGAACTGCCGCAGCAGGTACGACTGGTTGAACCAGACGCAGAAAAGCATGCCGCTATCGTCGGCCACCGCCATGGTCTGGATGGTACCGCCCCGGCGAGTCCGTCGCTCGCCGGCGGTCATGATCTCGCCCTGAATGGTCACCGTCTGTCCGGCCTGGGTCTTGCCGATGGCCAGGGCGCTGCTCCGGTCGAAATAACGCCGGGGATAGTGGCCCAGCAGATGCTCCACGGTCTCGATACCGAGGCGAGCCAACGCCTGCGCCCGTACCGGGCCAACGGTTTTGAGATACTGAACGGGAGAATTCCAGGTCAAATCCCGAGCCATGCCGTCCCATCCGGGCTGGAGTCCATGAAATTCACTTGCTGACCGCATATCGAGATGTTAAATTGCGAGGTCTTGGATTTCAACGTCGACTGGAGGAAATCATGAGCAGGATCTGTACGGTCTGCGGGAAAGGCCCCCAGTACGGAAACCGCGTTAGCCACGCCCACAACCTGACCCGCCACCGCTGGCTACCCAACCTGCAGAAGATCAGGTTCAAACTGAATGGCAAGGTGCAGCGTGGGTATGTATGTACGCGATGCATCCGCTCCAATGCGGTGGAGAAGGTTACCTGAACGCTGGCTCTCACCCGCGTCAGTGGATCCGTTTGAAGTAATGAAACAGCCCTTTCGCTTCGACGAGGGGGCTGATTTCATTGGGGTCGAGTTTGGCGATGGCCGACCGGAGCGGCTCCACCATATCCGCCGGCACCACCCAGCCGATGTCCCCCCCCTGCGCCGCCGTGGGCCCGGAACTGAAACGGGTTGCCAGCTGGGAGAAGTCGGTCCCCCGGGATAGCTCCTGCCGCACCTGTTCCACCGCGCCGGCATCGGATGTGATGATGTGCAGGAGATGCACTTTGCCCGCCTGCTGGGCCGATTCCATGCTGTTGAGCTTACTCGTGACCTGCTCCCGCCACGGGATGAGCTGTGCGCTGTTGTCCGGTTCACGAACCAGGAGCGCATCCACTGTGGCCAGCGCCTCGGGGTACCGTCCCAATTTCTCCTGGATCTGGCCGAGCACGACCCAGGCCGTCGCCCAGTCGTCCTTGAGCCGCAGGGCGGCCTCGATTTGTCCCAGTGCCGCCTCGGATTGTCCCAGGCGGTCGAGGTGGATTCCGTAGTTGAAATGGCCCACGGGATCATCCGGTGCCAGGGTCACATAATGGGCGAAATACTGGTCGGCCTCCGCCGCCAACCCGCTCACTTCCAGAACATTCGCCAGATTGAAGACGAACTGGGGCTGATCGCCGTCGAGCGCCACCGCCTGACGCAAGGCAGCCAGCGCCTCCGCCAGCCGATCAGAGGCAAACAACGCCTCGCCATACCCGCCATAGGCAGCCGCCGAGCTGGTGAGTTCCACCGCCTGACGGCAACTCATCACGGCAGCGGCCGTGTCGCCGGCCAGGATAGCGAGTTCACCCGCGGTCAGCAGCATGCCCTCACTGCTCCCCTCCCGGGTCAACACCTGCTGCCAGTGCTGCAGGGCGTCGGCCCAGAGTCCTCGTCTGCGCGCCAGATCGGACAGGAGTCGATACACCCAGGAATCATCCACCCCCTGGAGTTGCAGCTGGGTGAGCAGATTGTAGGCCTTGGCATCCTCGCCATCATCCAGAGCCAGCCGCGCCAATCCCTCCAGCAGACCGACATGCTCGGTGGACAGGGAGATCCCGTGCTCCCACTGTTCCTCGGCCGCCGTCCGGTTTCCCGCGTTCAGCAAGGCCCGTCCGTACCAGTAGCGGATATCCGGAGATTCGGGTTCCAGGGCCAGGGCCCGACTCCCGAGGGTTATCGCCTCTTCGGCGCGCTCGTCCTGGACGGCGATGACCATCAGAAACAGCATGGTCTCGCCGGATTCACCCTCTTCTTCCAGGCACTGCCGCAGCAGCGGCTCGGCCTGCCGGAAGTGCTGCGCCTGGAACAGGACAACCCCCGCCGAACAGGCGCTGTCCGCGGACCGGGTTTCCGGATCCGCTTGGGGTTGGGACCACGCTCCCAGTGGAGCGAGCAGTAAACTGGTGAAAACCCCGAGCCAGAGTCCGCAACGGATTCCCAGGCCCGGCTGGTTGACTGCTCTCGTTTTGAAACTCATGTCTGGAGGACTCCCTGATTCACTTGGCCGCACGGTCGATCTCGTATCAAGTCCCATCGTCTGCTGACGATACCGAGTGTACTGAACGGTCTGCTTCTGGAGAGGTTCCCGCCCGTGCCCACAACACGGCGGGTGGCTGCGAGGGAATGATAACAACATGGACTCAGCGACGAAACCCCGAATCCTCATCGTCGAGGATGATCCGGACCTGCAGTTGATCCTCACCTATCAACTGGAGAGCGATGGGTACGTGATCGACAAGGCCGGCAACGGCGAGGAGGCATTCCGCCATATCCAGGATTCGGTACCGGACTGTATCCTGCTCGATATCATGATGCCGGTGATGGACGGGTTCTCGTTTCTGAAGCGTCTACGGTCCGTCGATCGCACTCTGGAAGTGCCGGTGATCATCCTCACCGCTTCGGAGGACCGTCGCACTCCCCGCAAGAGTACGCAGTACCTGGCAGACGCGTTCATGAAGAAACCGTACGACCTGACCGCCCTGTCGGCCAAGATCAGTGAACTCATCGCAGCGTCCCGTTCGGCGTCGACCAACTGACCACTGCCCGCTCACCGCTTGACTCGTTCATACTGTCGCCAGAGCTGCGCTCTGGTACCGGAATCCAGCAGTGGATCCCAGGGGAACTGGGCCTCTCGGCCCTTAGCCTGGTGCAGCTCGGACAGCGGTCCGTTCTTGGCTCCCAGCCAACGACGAAACACGGCGGCGCCGGATTCCGATGATTCCTGGGCCACGTAATCGATCACCGCTTCACCCACGGCTCGGGAGCCCGTGGCTAGCAGCCCCTCGATCTCACTGGCTCGCGCCGATTCGGCGGTCAAGCGCAGCCGGAGCTTGCGAGCCGAGGTGCGTAGCCGACGCAGGATACGCTCGAGCTCGGGCACGGGAAGCTGCGGCGCCCACTGCAACGGCGTCCCCGGTTTGGGGACAAAGGGTGAGATTCCCACTTTGAGTCGAGCGCCGGCTTCCGCCCGGCGGAACACGGCCTGAGCTTCGGCGAGCAGATCGAGAATGCCCGAGATGTCGCTTGCGGTTTCTCCGGGCAATCCGATCATGAAATAGAGCTTCACCTCGGCCCGCGGGAGTAACGCCAGGCGGCGGAGAGAATCAAATAACTTACTGTCGGTCAAAGGTTTACCAATAGCCCGACGCAACGCCTCTGTGCCGGCTTCCGGGGCGAAGGTCAAAGTGCGGGTCGGGCCGGTGGTGAGACTGATCAGGGCTGTTTCGTCGAGACCGTCCAGACGGAGAGAACTGGTGGAAAAGCCGAGACCACGCCGCGTCAGATCGTCGCAGATCCCCGCCAGCTCCGGATGGTCCGCCAGGGAAGCGCCGAGCAGACCGACGGTTTTCCCCTCCCAGTCCGGTACGCTGTCCAGGAGCTCTTTCACGGCGGCCCTGCCGAGCCGCCGCACCGGCTGAAAACAGGTCCTGGTCAGACAGAACCGGCAGCCTCGCGCGCACCCTCGCGTCAACTCCAGGAGTACACAGTTGCGAAAGACGGTTTCGTGCCCCAGCACGACAGTCCGGCGCGGCTGTATCTCGAGATCGGCGGTTACCGAACGCTGCCACGATGTGGTCGACTGTGCCTTGCCAGCCGTCAGCAACGCCGGCAGCTGCTGCAGTTCGTCACAGGTCTGGTGCCGAGTGGTCCCGCCTGCGCCAAACCGCGCGAGCACCTCGACCAGTTCTCCAAGCAGCGGTTCACCGTCACCGAGCACCACCCCGTCCGCCCAGGTGAGCGCCACAGTCGGATTGGCGCTCACACCCGCCCCACCCACCACCACGAGCGGATCACGACCTCGTCTTTCGGTTGCCCGGAGCGGCAAACCGGCGTCCCGCAGGAAACGGAGCAGATGGAGTTGATCTGTCTCGAAGCTGAGCGAGACCAGCCAGACCGGGATGGACCGCACCGCCAATCCGGACGGGACGGAGCGCGGAACCGACGCCACTTCCGGACGGGGGAACAAGGCTTCCGCTCCGACCGCCAGCGGAAAAGCCCGTTCGAAGGTCTCCCGACGCCGCACCAGCATCTCTTCCAGCAAGAACTGGTATCCGAGATTGGACATGCCCACCGGATAGTTGAACGGGTAGATCAGGAGGAAGGTCGGCGGTTGACGCCAGTCCCGCGACAGCGGCTCCACGAGCAGCTGTTCCCCGGGCAGTATTGGTGACGAAGCGTGGGTTCTTGGCACCCGTTTCAACCGATCCAGCGCCGAACAGGATCGAGCCAGAATTCGAGGGACAGCCAGGACCAGCGCGGATCTTCCGGATGCAACGCCGAGTGACGCGCCAGGAGTCGCAGCACCGGCTCGGTCTGGCCCGACCGGTAGGCCAGATAACAGCGAACCGGTATCACTCCCGCCGCAGCCGTGGGAGGCGGCGTCCAGTCGACGTCGGGCCCCACCTGGTCAGCCGGCACTGTCTCGCCGACCAGATTTGTGGCCGCCCAGACCAGCAGCTTGCCTTCCGGCTCCGTCACCTCGACGACGTCTGATTCCGCGGTGAGCAGTTCCCAGCAGGCGCCCCAGGCAGACTGTTCCGCTTGCCAGCGAGCCTGCAGAAAACGCCAGGCGGCCGCATATGGATCGTGGGGATTCGATTCCGGTATCACGGGTGGCCGCTGCCGAGCCAGGGCCACCTGTGCCTCCAACAGCAGTGGGCGAGCGTCCGTATCCAGGGACTGCCCTCGCGGCCAACCGGCCAGCACCTTCTCCATCCCGGCCAGGTCACCGATCTGCAACAGGAAACAGGCATAAGAAAACTGGTAGTCCGCATCTGCCGACCAGTTGTCACTCAGTGCGGCCAGGATCTGGCGCGCGAGACCCAACCGCCCAGCCAGAAACGCTGCGGCCGCCCGGAGCAATTCGGCGCGGGGAAAGGTGTGTACCAGATCACCCCACGGCGCCAGCCGTTCGATCACCGCGGCTGGCCGACCGGTCAACAGCTCCAGCGTGGCCGCGAGATAGGAGACAAACAGCTCTTCATGACCCCGTGGCCTTGATTCCGGCGTGGCAGTTTGTAGCCCGTCCACCACCCGAAACGCCGCGACCAGCTGTTGCTGGTTGGCCAGGATGAGTGCCTTGAGAATGGTTGCCGTCCGGTAGTGGGGATTGAGAACGAGAGCCACTTCCACCTCTTCGGCTGCCTCTGGCACCTCACCCACCTGATACAGCGCCGCGGCCAGCTTCACGCGGTAATCGGCATACTTGGGATAGCGCTCCGTCAAGCTGCGCAGACGGGCGATGCCGTTCTGCCAGTCGCCGGCCCGGCACAGAGCCACTGCCGCGGCGACCTCACCATCCGGATCCTCGCCCCGAACGGCTGCCACCAGGTGATCTTGCAGGTCCGGCGGGATCAGGTCTTCCGCATACCCGCCGGCCCGGGCGAGCACCGAAACGAGCGCGTGCTCGTGGCGTCGCCCCGACTCCAGCAACTTGTTGAGACTGTCCGCCGCCTCGCGGGGACGGATCAGTTCCGCCAGCGCGCACGCCTCGAGCAATCTCGCTTCACAGTAATCGGGATTCTGACGCAAGGCGACCTGGGCAGCCGTAACCGCATCCGACCAGTTACCAACCTGCCCCAATGCCGCGCCGTAGAGGAACTGAAGATCGGCAAAATGACTCCAGACCTCAGCCGCCTCCCGCAACAGTGGCAAGGCAGACTGGGCCTGTCCGGATCGTAGCAACCGACGGCCCTCACTGACGAGGGCCTGCCGGAAATGAAAAGAGATCAGGGATCCAGTGGGCGTATCCGTACCATCTCGCGCGGCTTCCCGAAGCACCACAATAGCCTCGGCGAACCGTCCCGCCTCGTAGAGTTCGACTCCTTGCTGGTATGATGCCGCTTCCGGACGCCCGAACAGTCTCCTCAACAGGGACATCGATCAGTCCATGTACTTACGGGTGTATGCCGGTTCGTTCAGGTCGTCCATGAAGCTGTCGCTCTGGAATCCACCCTGGTTTTGCATCTGGGCCTTCACTGACTGCGCGACGGATTCCACCCGGGCTGGTTCAGAACGTTTCAGCTCCACCGGTTTCATTTCCCGCACAGTGACCGGCGACAAAAACCGGGACAACGAAGGTCCCTCGTCTTCGGGAAGCAACTCGCCTTCACCCCCGACAAC
This sequence comes from bacterium, assembly GCA_043823125.1. Taxonomy (GTDB): domain Bacteria; phylum Krumholzibacteriota; class Krumholzibacteriia; order LZORAL124-64-63; family LZORAL124-64-63; genus JBDRBC01. The sequence continues at coordinate 10,493 of JBDRBC010000573.1, forward strand.
CGCAGCGGCATGGTGTGTCGATGCAGAGACGGTGGCATATGGACCAGCCGCAGGGGCCGCCGCCGAGTAGTGTCTGGGCTCCGAGACAGTCAGCGGCATCTCGTGAAACGTCTCCCGGACCGGCTCCGAGGCGGGCCTGAAAATCGGTTCGGCCAGTGTCTCGGTATCCGGCTTGACTTGTGCACTGAATGGTGAGTCGGTGCCTGTTTCGGCCATGTGTACAGCCAACGGTTCGGCCAGCTCGTTCGCCATCGGTTCAGCAGCAGCTTCGGCCACCGATTCGGTCATCGGTTCGAGTGGTTTGGCGAACGGATCCTCGGCCGGGAAAAAACTCGCAGAGGGCCGGGGCTGGAGGAGGCTCATCTGCTCCCGGAATCCCGTGGCGATGACGGTGACCTGTAACGTGTCGT
>JBDRBC010000574.1:0-6853 GCA_043823125.1 bacterium
CAACGCAAGATCGTCCTGGCGAGTCGGAACAAGGACAAGATCCGCGAGCTGACCGAGCTGTGCGAGGGATTGCCGTTCAAGGTGAACTCCGCCCTCGACTATCCGGACCTGCCGGAGGTGATCGAGGACGGCACCACCCTGCTGGGCAACGCCTGTCGCAAGGCAATTGTCACGGCGGCCTACACCGGCGAGATCACCGTGAGTGACGACACCGCCCTGCAGATCGACGCCCTGAACGGTCTGCCGGACATCTTCGCCGCCCGCTTCTCCGGCCCGGACGCCACGTACGCCAGCAACGCCGAGCTGGTGCTCGACCTCATGGAGAAGGTGCCGGACGACCTGCGCCAGGCGCGGTTCGTCACCGTGTCGGTCTGGGTCGATCCGCGACCGGGGGCGAGCCTGGCGGAGCTGAAGCAGCAGGCGCAGGCGGCGGCGGGTGGTGTCGGAGCCATCGGCCCGGTCACCCGGTTGCCGGACCTGGCCTTGCCGCCCACGACCCGCGGCCGGTGGTTGCACAATCCGTTCGCGCGTCCCATTCACATCCAGCATCCGGAAGAGGAGGCCGAGTTCTGGAATGGCCTGGGTGACAGGCGTCGGTTATGGGATCAGTACCGGTTCCACAACGCCAGCGTGGTGAAGACCCTCGGTCCCGACCGCGCCCGGCTCGAAGCCATCTACCAGCGGTTGCTGGAACCGTACCTGAGCGGTGAGCGACCGAGCAACGCGCCGACCGACCACCTGCAACTGCCGGATTCCCGGATCTGGACGGCGGCGGTGGTGGGGCGGGGCGCTCCCTCGGAGCTCTTGCCGCCGCCCACGGTGGTCTGTCCGAGCGGGTTGCCGTCCGATGCCCCCGGATTCGGCACCAATACGCCGCTCTGGCTGGAGTTGGCGTGTGAAGGACGGGTGCTCGGCAAGATCACGCGGCAGCCGCGCGGCCGGGGCGGTTTCGGGTACGATCCGATCTTCCGGGTGCGGGGAGCGGATCGGACGCTGGCCGAGTTCTCACCGGACGAGAAAAACGCCGTCAGTCATCGCGGGCAGGCGTTACGGCGGCTCATACGGACGGCGAGGGCCGGATACGGACTGGAACTGTAACCTGGTCGGGTGCGGGGAGATATTGACATTCGGCCGGGACGAACATATTCATTGGAGGCTCGAGTCGAAGGAAAATAGGGTCGGGGCGTGGCGCAGCCCGGTAGCGCACCTGCTTTGGGAGCAGGGGGTCGAAGGTTCAAATCCTTTCGCCCCGACCAGATTAAGATGAAGATTTGGAACGGGTTACCAGGTAGGTGGCCTGTTCTTTGTTTTGTGGATGAAAAGTTGGGTCTACCTTGGGTCAACCTTGCATGTAGCGCACCTCAAGGACAAAACAGAGAAAGCCGCTGATTGATCCGCACATCATGCAACGTCGTCAACTCGCCAGCCGGCCAATAAACAGTCAGACGATCGATATTGACCGCCTGCCCCAGCCCAAAGTGGATATCAGTCGGGAAGGAACTCCCCTTCACCTGCCCGGGCCAGTACTGGCGGTACAGTATCCGAGCACCGATCGCGATCTCCACGCGCGCTCCATAAGGGGAACTGCCCAGGTGAGATTCGAGATGAATGCTGAGCCAGTTTCCTGAATCCTGAACGTTGCGGTACAGGCACACCCCGCCACCAGGGGCGTCATTGCCTATCGCCCCCAGGATCTCGAGGATGTCGATATCACCGTCCCGGTCCAGATCGGCAACCAGAACTCCATCGGAGATCCCCGGCCGCCGTTCAGAAACACGGGAGTGGCCGGGTTGGGTGAAATCGCCGGCCCCGAAGTTCAACAGGATCTGGTGCCAGGTTTCTCCCGTACCGCGATCGGACTTGAGAACGACCAGATCGAGCGACCCGTTGTTGTCGAAATCGGCTGCGGCACAGTCCATCCCGCAATCCATCCCGCTGGTTGTCCCGCGAACCATTAAGCGATCAGATTGAACCAGCCGGGAACCGGTCTCGTCGCTGAATTGATCGGTGCGCCACAAAAGCAGACGATCGTGGCGTGCTCCCCCCAGTAGCGGTCGAAAGTCGGTGGCTCCGTAAACCAGGTAGATATCCGGGGACCCGTCGGCGTCGAAATCACCCCAGACGCCGGAAACGGGCGACGGGATGTACACACTCTGCGGCAACAGGGGGACGTCGAATCGCAGGCGACCATCACTGTTGCGTAAGATCTGGACCGGGGGACCGCCAAAGGCCAGAAAATCCAGGTCACCATCCGCATCCAGGTCCTGTGGGAAGAGACTGTGGACGTACTCACTCCGGTATCGAAATTCTGCAGACGATTCGCCCGCTTGGTAATATTGCGTGACTTGCTCATCCTGGGCCGGCGGCAAATTGAAACTCGATTGGATCTCGTCGAGACCCGGCAGCAACGGATCGAGGCTGAACTGTCGCATGGCGGTCTTGTAATTCAGCACAAGCAGCTCCGCCGCGGAATTACCCAGAATGTCCAGCAGGATGGCACCGCGTCCGCGGCCGAAGGTATCCTGGATCCCCCAGGCGGCGGCTTCGTCGGTTTTATATCCACCGGTACTCAGGAAGAGGGCATTGTTACCCGCCCCTTCGCCCCGCTGCGCCCCGACGATCAGATACAGGTCCGGGATTCCGTCGCGGTCGAAATCGCCCACCAGACTCGCGTGGTGATCAGTGACCTCGATGTGGGGACCCCAGTCGGCCATCCTGGCGAAACGCAGTCCACCGAGATTCTTGTAAGCGAGTAACGTGCTGCTGTGGTGTCCGAGCAACAGGTCGGGCAGGCCATCCAGGTCGAGGTCGAGCAGTATGGCGCCGGAAGTCGGCCCCGAAACCGGGAGTCCGGAAATGGAGGTGACATCCACGAGATCGGGGAAAACGCCTGATCTCGCAGACGAATCCGCCTGGTGCCCCTCCCCGGTCAAGGGGGTGAGTGTGATGGTGATGAGGGCCAAGAATGCCAACCGGATTCTGTTCAAACGCGGCATGTTGAACATCCCTCACAAGCCCAGACAGTTATTACCCGTCATCCGTAGTGCGCCCACCCCCGCCTGGGCTGACACCACCGAACAAACTGCAACGACGCTCCGGATTGTTGAACATATCGACGTAGTCGCGCAGATGAGTCGTACCCTCGGTTCCAGGGAGCAGAACCTGTCGATAATATAAGTCAGTCGGGGGGCACCGTCCTGATAGGATGTGTTTTCGGGCGTCACCCTCATCACAGCGGGATCAGATCAGGACTATGGGGCAGCGGAGCAGGTACCGTATCCAGCTCGAGTGATAGTACCAAGCCATCAGGTGTACCGAACCCGGGAGACAGTCCAGACTTGTCACGCTTCGATAAAATTCTGGTCCTCGACCTCGATGAAACCTTGATCCATGCTTCACGTCGTCCCCTGGCGCGTGATCCCGATTTTTGCGTTTTCGATTATTTCATCTACAAGCGCCCACATGTTGACGTGTTTCTCCGCACCTGTCTATCCTGGTTCCAGGTCGGTGTCTGGTCCTCGTCCGGAACCCGCTATGCCGCTGCTGTAGCCGAGAACCTGTTCGAACACCCGAGTGAGCTCGCGTTTTGCTGGGCCCAGGATCGTTGTATCACCCGCTTCCACTGGCAGACGGGCGAGAATTCCTACCTCAAACCGATCAAGAAATTGCAGCGCAAAGGGTACGCGAAAGAGAAGATCCTCTACGTGGACGATTCCCCCGAGAAGTTAATTCGGAGTTATGGCAACGCGATCTACGTGCGTACATTCGACGGGATCGACGAGGGGGACAACGAGCTGGAACTCCTCCTGCGATACCTCAAGTTCCTCGGGCCTGTGGACGATGTGCGCCGTCTGGAAAAGCGGAACTGGCGGGGCTCGCGTGAAGTCACCGGCCGTGACCCATTACCTTGAAACCGACTCCTGGTACACTGGAAAACAGCTCAACAGCAGTTGCACCGTGTCGGCGTACAGATCAAGTTGCAGAACGTGTCGATGGATTCCGGCTTGTCCTTGTTTCCCTTGCCGCCTCGCACCTGATGAAGGGTCGTTTCGTCGCCCTCCATTGTCCACCCTGTCCGACAGACAGCGATCAGACGGTGTTCCCGTCAGGGCATTCCGGTTCATCGGAATCCAGGTGGCAACCCGGCCACTCCGTGGGCGAGCAGATCTGGGAAGCGGGCCACTGGCGCGGGCCGTCGAAGACCTGAGGTTCGGTGCCGCCGCCAGTATGGATCAGGGCGAGCTGCCGGGCAGTCAAGGTCCGAACGGTTTCGCGATTCAGGATCAGCTTACGCGGTGTCCGTTTCATATCAGAAGTCTCCTGGATGGTGGAGCGGGGTTCCGTGTCGAGATCACGAAGCGGTGGCGACCGTCTGGTCTTGATCCTTTCCGGCTTCGATAACCTGACCTCACTAGATTATGCGATATTTCGCGCCGGATTGGTCAAAAATAATTGGGAGCCCGTCAAGCCGGGCGGTAACAGGGCGGGGAATCAGTTCGGTATCACCGGCAATCCGGTACGATCGGTTATCAGCCAGGCAGACCAGGCGGCGGCTGCCTCGGCCTTTCCCCGCCGTTGATTCAGCTCGATATTCCAGCGCGCGGCGCTGTCCACCTGTGCGTGTCGCGGACCGAATTCCCGGTGGACGGCTGCGACGTACTGTTCGGCCGCGGACAGGGCCGCCGGCAGATCATCTTGCCGGGAACAGATCCGGGTCAGGGCCGCCAGGTTCTCGATGGTCCGGGGATGATCCGGCCGCAGCAGGCGCAGATGCTGCTCCAGCGCGCGCTCGAGCTGACGCCGGGCGAGGGCGAACGCGCCGCTCTGCTCGTCGAGTATCGCCTGCTGCTGTAGGAGCCGGGCTTTCAGGGAGTGATCCGAATCGGGCAACAGGGTGGTGATGATCCGGGTCGCCTCCGCGTAACAGGCGTGCGCCCGGTCCGTTTCGCCCAGCTCACGGTGGTTGTCGCCCCGGTAGAGCGCGGTGACACTCAGGCTGAAGTTGGAGGCGCCCAGGTGGACTTGCTGCAATTCGGCGGTCACCGCAAAAAGCGACTCCGCCCGGGCGTGCCAGCCCTGCCCCGACCAGGCGGCGGCCAGATCGCACTGGGCCATGAGGGTCTGTCGGTGGGTGGCCCCGAGCTGGGTGCGCAACGAATCGGTGGCGGTCTGCAGCAGCGGGATGGCGGCGGAGAAGTTGCCTTGCTTGCGGTAGAGCAGGCCGAGGTAGTACCGGCCCATGGCGGTATCAGGGTGCCCATCTCCGAGGACTCGCTCGAGGATTGTTCCGGCTCGTCGCAGATGTTTCTCGCCTTCGGTGTAGTACGCATTGCCCCCCAGGAAACTGCCGAACCGGATGAGCGACATGCCGATGGCGAGGTCGTCCGGACCGAGCAACCGTTCCTGATGGGCGATGAGTTCACGGTAGCTCGACTCCGCTTCCTGGTAGCTCCCGATCTGGCTCTGGATGCCGACGAGATCGGTGAGGATATCCAGCACCACCGGCGAGTCCTCGCCGAGCCGTTCGCGATATACGGCTAGCGACTCCTGATGGAGGTCCCGGGCGGCGGTGAGGTCGCCCTGGTCGTGTCGACTCAGCGCCATGATCCGTAATCCCCAGGCCAGGTCGCGGGGGTTGGCTGCCGGCGCCTGCCGCAGATCGTCCACCGCCAGGCCAGCGTGATGGATGGCCTTGTCGTACAGGCAGAGCGAGTGATAGATCTCGGCCATGGTGACCCGGACCGCGGCGTTGATCTCCGGGGCGGCGGTCAGGATGTTGTCCAGCCCTGCCTCGGCCTCGGTGAGCGCCTCCCGGATGGCCATATCCGGGCTCCCGCCCCGGTGTGGCGACGCCTTGAGCAGCACCGACTTCATGTACTCGGTGATCTTTTCCGCCTTGAGGGCCGATTGCCTCGCCTGGTTGGCGTTGATATCCGCGATCTCCAGGGCCGACTCGGCCCGGTAGGCGAAGTTCAGGCTCGCCACCAGACCGGCCACCAGGGCGCAAAGCACCGCCACCGCCGCCACCAGCGATACCCGGTACTTGCGCACGAACTTCCGCACCCGATAGCCCGGGCTCGGTGGCCCGGCCACCACCGGCTCGCCGGACAAGAAGCGCAGGATGTCGGCGGCAAAATCGGACACGGTGGGGTACCGCTCGGCCCGGTCCTTGGCCAGCGCCTTCATGGTGATCCAGTCCAGGTCGTGCTGCAGCAGCTTCCCCAGACCTCGCGGCTGCTGACCCCGCGTGCCGGCGATCTCCGCCGCCCGTTCGGTCTGCGCCAGTCGCCGGCTGGGCGGGGACGGTTCCTCGGTGATGATGCGGTGCTGAATCCGCGCGTTGCTGCCGGCACGGAGATCGTGTGGGTCGATGGGCAGAACCCCGCACAGGAGCTGATATAGCAGGACACCCAGGGAGTAGATGTCGGCCCGGGTGTCCACGTCCTCGCCGTTACTGGCGGCCTGTTCCGGGCTCATGTAATCGGGAGTGCCCACCAGGAAGCCGTGGGCGGTCTTCACCGAAGATTCGGTGAGGGGCTGGTGCAACGCCTTGGCCACTCCGAAGTCGATGATCTTCGGCACCGGCTCGTGGTCGCGGATGGCCACCAGGATGTTGGACGGCTTCAGGTCACGGTGCAGGATCCCCTTTTGATGCGCGTGCTGCACCCCATCGCACACTCGCAGGAACAGTCGCAGCCGCTCGGCCACCGGGAGCCGGTTGGAATCGCAGTACTCGGTGATGGGCATGCCCGTGACGTACTCCATGGTGAAGTACGGGCGCCCGTCCTCGGTGGTGTCGGCCACGAAGATGCGGGCGATGCACGGGTGGTCCATCAGCGCCAGCGCCTGCCGT
>JBDRBC010000575.1:0-5615 GCA_043823125.1 bacterium
ACCTGCACCGTAACGGCCAGCCTTTCCGCAAATGTGTCATCAGCACAGATATTCTACCGGCTGAACAACGAGATCGAGTTCACCTCGGCGGCGATGATCGACACTGGAGGCGGCCACTGGTCGCACCAGTTTCCACCTTCGCAAGTGACCATATCCGGTATCCAGTACTACATCATGGCCCGCAGCCAGACGGATTCCATCCTGCTGCCCGAAGGGGCGCCCGACAATCTACTGGCCCACGTTGTCGTCTCGGACGACGACATTCCTGCTTTCGAGCTGGAGGAGCGGGTTCACGCCATGTGCGGCATGCCCGCCCGCCCGGACCTGACCAATATGGACTTGCTCTTCGGTGCTCTGGGCGACTACGGAGCGTCACGGTGGCGCTACTGGACCACTCCCTACGACAACGGTTCCAGGAAATACGTCGAGCACGACGCTGCTGCCCGGCCGGAGCCCGGCCAGGGATTCTGGATCGTCACCGGCAGCAGCCAGAACATCTCCTTCGCGGGTAGCTCGCCCCCCCTCGATCACCCGTTCGATTTTCCACTGGAGCCAGGCTGGAACCTGATCGCCAACCCCTTCGCCTTTCCGATCCCGGTCGGCTGGATCATCTTGCCCGCCACCGCCGATCAGGTCTATCACCATTACGACTCCGGATTGACCGAAACCGGCTCTTACACGACGGTTGATACGCTCCAGCCCGGCACGGGCTATTTCGTCTGGCTGGGGGGAACGCAATCCGACAACCTGTCAATCGACATCGTGCAGCGAGGCAGTGGGAAGCAAGCTTCAACGAACACGCTGCTGGCGGTTCCGGCCGATGGCGATTTCAGATGGAAAGTGAAGATAGCAGCCAGGGCAGGCGACAGAGGCGATGGGAGTTGTATTTTCGGACAGCGGGAGGGCGCTACGAGCTCCAAGGACAGTTATGACCTCATGAAACCGCCCCACCCCCCCGGTCGGTACATTCACATTTCGCTCCAGGACGGGGACGGGTATCGGCTCATGTCTGACTGGCGTGGTGCGACAGCGGGCGGACAAACCTGGACAATGTTGCTGGCCTCGAATCTGCTTGATGAGACCTGTGCGATCGAATTCGTCTACGAAGGTGCCCTGCCCAAAGGATGGCGCCTTGTCGCCATAGAAAACGGCGGCCTTGAAGCGGTGGACCTGCTGGACGCCGCACTCACAACACGCATCGAAAGTCGGGCTTTCATACGGAACTGGCGTCTCGTGGCTGGACCGGAAGAATACATCACCGCCGCCCTGAGCGATGCAGAGCATGATTTCGCGCGCGAGGTCACGGTCCTCTCTCTTTCGACCGCCTGGCCCAATCCCTTCCAGTCCACTATTGGAACCACCATCTCCATGTCCGTACCGGGAAACACCACGGGGGACCTGCAAATCTTCGATGTACGGGGGAGATTGGTGCGAACCCTGTACTCGGGAAAACTCAAGCGGGGGCGGGAATCATACGTCTGGTACGGCAAGGACACCGCGGGCCAGCGGTTGGCGTCCGGGGTATATTTTGTGCGCGTCTCCACGCCCGAAGCCAGACTGGTCAGGAAGGTGATGCTGGTCCGATAAGGCCTGGAAATCGGGGGCTGTCCATCCACATCATGCCCGCGATTCAATCCTGCAATCGTGTCTGCTGCTCACACCTGCCGAAGAATCGATACCTGAGCAAGCAACCCAAAGCCTCGATCCCATGCCGGAGCCGGATCTTCTTTCCCTGAGCCCACGTGCGATTTCGGTAAGTAACAGGCACTTCCCTGATTCGCATGCCCATTCGTGCCGCCTTGACGGTGAATTCGGGACAAAACCCAAATCCATCTTCGCGAAGATCGAACTGATCGAGCAACGAGCGCCGAAACATCTTGTAGCAGGTTGCTTCGTCTGACAATTGCAAGCCCGTCACCCCGTTGGCAACCTGCGTGATCAGCCAGTTCCCCCAACGATGCCACCTCGGACTCGAAATCTGGGTTTGGGGATGGAACCGGGAGCCATAGACAACATCGGCGCTGTTGGACAGGATGACCTCCAGCATTTCGGCGTAGTCCGCCGGATCATATTCCAGATCCGCATCCTGTACGACGACCACCGCCGCGTTTGCTGCCTTGAATCCGCTTCGCAACGCCGCGCCCTTGCCACGGTTACACCGATGGCGCAGGGCGCGCACCCGCGAATCGCGTGCAGGCCATCGCCGCAAGCACTCCCAGGTCTCGTCGGTGGACCCATCGTCAACAGCAACAACCTCCTGCACGGCAGGTTGCGAGAGCACACGACGAATCAAAACATCGACAGTCGACGCTTCATTGAAACATGGAATCACAACACCCAAACAGGCCTGTCTTTCATCAACTGAAGGGCCGTTGAAATCCCTCGTCTCGCAGTCCGCAGACAAGAACGGTGTCTTGGCTCCCAAGTCTCAGCCTCCCGGGCCCTGTTCTTCCTGACGCCAGCGGACTCGAATCAGGCGCCAGGGAGTTGAACGATCCGCCAGTTGCTGGTTCGGTACCGTGGCCAGGAACACCGGCTGGATACCTAGCCGATATCTCCTGTTCTGGGGACCCCGGAAGCGTACACGCCAACCTTCGGCGTGACGCACCACCGACTCGCGCTCGAGGAATTCCAGGCCAACCTTCGCTCGTAAATCGATCGGACCCTTCGAGCCGGCCTGGGGGTGGCGCGACAGGAAATCCAGCTCCAGGTATTTCGGATCCTGAACGAACAGTACAACACAGGGCATGACTGAACCTGATGAAGAATGCCAGCCCACGCCATTATAGGGGATCCAGGTGTCTACCGGTTCGCTGGCGAAGGCATAACAGCCGGAAGCGGGCAGATTCACCTGTGGGACCACTGACGGTTGTCTGGCAATAACCTCTGCCAAGGTCCGAATCCGCGGCGGCCCGTACGAACTCCCGCGATTCTTGATCTCCCATACTGTCCAGCCAACCAGGGTGATCACCGATACAACCAGGATAACACCGCCCCATCGGCGATCCCGCCACAAGTTGCACCATCCCAACCAACCAACCAGTAGCGCGGCCGCAATCGAAGGCATGAAGTCCAGCATATAGCGGGAGGAAATGACCGCATTTCGTAGAAGGGCAGCCATTAGCAGAATCGAACTCGCCAGGGAATACAATCCAACCACGGCCATCATTGACTCCGCCCGTGAATCACGTGCGATTCGAGTCTCGATGATCCACCCTGGCCAAGATCGCCACCGCACCCCATACCGGAGCGCCGAGATCCAGCCGAATAACAAAATGATCAGAAACGACAGATCGTAGGTGGAAATGTACAGCTCGCGCCAGCGCAAGGTCGAAGACTGTCCGGGAAAAATACCGTTGCGGTAGAAATCGCCGCCATTGAAGTCGCTTGTCAGGAACAGCAAACCAAACATTTCCTTCATTGCCGCAAGAAACGGTTCGTTTTCGAAGGGATGATCAAACCTCGTGGCGTACATCGATCCGTACAGCAGCTGCAGGTTCAAACCGTGTCCGAACTCAAAACCGTTCCCGAACCGGAGGTGATTCGTGACGAACAACAATCCTCCCCCCAGGCCGAACAATCCCGGGCCAACACTGATCACACGTAGCCATCGCCCGCGGTCCTGCTTAATCGAGCCAGAATCGCTGCACCAGACCAGAGCGACGACTGCGGCCACCAGTGCACCGATTCCGTGCAGCATCAACGTCGGTCTGATGAATCCGCCGAATCCAGCCAGCGCGCAAACAGTAACGAATCGAACGATCGTAGCATTCGTAGTCAACCTCACAAGACCCGCAATCAACAGCAGGCCCCAGAGAAACTCGTAGGCCACCACCTCCTCGTAGATTTCGAACCGACTCCGGAGCAAATTGATGAACGGTGAGAAGAACAACAGCAACAAGACCGCGCCCGCAAACAACCAGCTCCGCCTGTAATTGATTGTTTTATATCTAGTTGAAGATGTGGATTTCTCCTTTTGTCCTGGCCCTGGGGCGCATGACTCGAGCAGTGCGCGCGAGACAATCCATCCGGTCATTCCGAGCGCCACCGCAAACGCAAACATGCCCGGAAAATCTCTGGCCCCCAGAACCCGCGTCACGAACTCGAAAGGGATTCGCCAGAACGGCACGCCCAGACCCCATACTTGGTGCACACCGTCTTCGGCCCAGACCAGATCGAGTCTCAGTGCTGCTTGATCATTACTCAGGGCAAGTCTGCCCGTTAGCAGAGCCTCGACCTGTGCTCGATGGTGCGGGCTGACCGAGTACCACCGGCCCCACTCCGGAATCAGGCCGGACGCCAGGATCATACCCAGGCCGTAAGCGATCGCCAGCGTGATCCACAATCGGTTGGTGGCGCGTGTGGTGATCATATTCAAATCCGTTGGAGCCGCGAAATTCGCAGGGACCAAGCTGGTTATGGCAATTCATCACGGAACAAGTGGTACCGGGCATTATCGATGGACACGGAGTCCAGTGGAGATCCGTAGCCGCCCAAGGTCTCGATGTACATCTCGGGAATGAGGTCGACCGGCTCACCCAGCCAGGTGTCCAGCGTGCGGCAATGGACAACGACCAGCGCGCCATCACCAGCCGCATCGACTATGGGAAAGTTGCTGCCGATATCGAAATAGATTTCACCGCCACCGTAGGTCTGGTAAGTAAGCCAGCTGCCCCGCGCCACCTGTTCCGGCGCGAGCACCACGGTGTCGATGTAGGCTATCTCCGCGAGTACGTATGGATCGATGCCGGTCAATGAGAGACCGACTCCAGCCCCAGAGGTGCCGGGAAGGTCGTGGGCGTGGACGGTGATGGTGAAGTCCGAACCCAGATGCACCCGAGCAAAGTGGGGATTCATGTACAGCAGCGGCACGGTGGGCTCCATGGGAATGGTCAGCTCCAGTGGTAACACCGAGACCACATCACTGACCACCACACCTCGGTAGAGCACCGTCCCCGCAGGGTCCGAGGCCTCGACCAGGAATTCGCGGTCCGTTCCCGCGGGTACCGTGATTGTAGCCGTCAGACCGGCGTCCGTTGGTGTAATCGGTACCTCGATATTTTCCATATCCACCGCAGAGATAGTCAGGCGATAGCTAACCGCTGGCCCTCCCTTGAGGGAGAGAACGACGTTCACCCGGGTTCCCTGACGAGTATTCGTGATTTTCTCCGAGCACCCGCCACCGATCAGGACCAGCGTGGCAAGTGTCATGATCGCGACCACCCATCGATGCAATACCCGGGTGGCAATCACTCAACGACTCCTCTCGGCAAGATCAGTCTTCAGCGATCTTCGTTCCCGCCTCGTCCATTGGAAGCAGAAGAACATCCTCGATTTCGGGATTACGCACCGATGTGGTGGTTCCGACGACCAGGTAACCGCCTCCTGTTCCCCGGGCGATGCCGTAGGCCGCATCGATACCGTCTCCGCCGAAGGTCCGTAACCAGATCTGTTCGCCGGCGGAGTCGAACCGTACCACGATCACGTCGGTGCCATTCTCTGTCGAGACGAAACCGTGGCCAGCGACCACACAGCCGCAGTCCGGGGTAGGAATGATGTCGCGAGCTTCCTGGTCGCCAGGCAAGTCAACATTCTGTCGCCAGCGCTCGACACCG
>JBDRBC010000576.1:0-6597 GCA_043823125.1 bacterium
TGAGTTGTATTGAGAACTCTCGGCCTTCGATATTCAATACCATCTTCTGGTGTAACGACGCGATTGGCGGCGATGGGGATGAGATCTACCTTGCCCTCAATTGCTCGACCAGCCTGCAGTGTTCCAGTATCGATGTGTACGATGGCATCGGAGGCAACGGGATAATCACCTTGACTGGGCCCAACATGTTCGAGGATCCGCTGTTTTGCTATGACAATGATGTTTGCGATCCGGATACGCTCCTGACAAGGTATGATATGTCCTTGCATGGCAACTCGCCCTGCGCGGAACACAACAGCTGGTGGTTCGGCCTCACGGGGTGCGGCCTGGTTGGTGCGCTTCCATGGATGTGTTTCCCGTCAAGCGTGGAAAGCCCAATCGAGGAGACCTCGCTCTCGATCGCTACAAGGTGCTACCCGAATCCATTCAATCCTCACATCAATATTTACTTCACCATGTCCAGAACTGAAAATGTCAGGATCGACATACACTCGATCGATGGGAGACTGGTGAACGGCTTGGTTGATCAGGTTTTTCCGTCTGGCAGTCATGCTGTCCAGTGGTTCGGTCAAGATAACAGCGGGCGCACCGTAGCTTCCGGCACTTACTTCTACCGCCTGTCCGCCGGCCCCTACACCGAGACGAGGAGGATGGTGCTGGTCAGATAAGGCCATAGTAGATCCTCTATACCGATTCAGGTAAGATCGTAGGAGTCTTATGGGCGTTGTCGATCCACACCATCGTACAATGCTAATGGGGAGAACCATGAGATATATTATGTGCGTCATGATCTGCCTGTTTGTGGGTCTCATTGGGTGCCAGAAAGAAGAATCGCATGAGCAAGCCGAAACTCCGCAGATGGATTTCGGACAGCCGTGGGTCTATACAAACCAGTTCCACGAAGTTATTGAAATGGCAGACCACATTGTGATTCGTGATGGCGGCTTCAATTGCTGTAAGCCGAGTGTTGATGATGATAGCGTGATTGTCGAGATTACCGATCCTGGGCTTATCAGGGAAATCTACAACAATCTAATTTTCAGTACTGATCAGACGGCAGACGCTTGCGAATGTTGTGGATATCCAGGAATTGACTGGTACAGAGGGAAGAAACGCCTTGCACTCACAGCAGTACAACATAGAGCTGCCATTCGATGGGCGGGATTTCCTGGGTATTCGTACGGTGATGCCAAGCTTACAGAGGAGTCTTCAGATTGGATGAAACGATGGCTCCATGAGCATGGTATCAACAGAGATTACGGGGAATTTTAGTGTCTCTACATATCGCGTGATTCCTTTCGACACTTCTAGTCAACTCTCGCATCTCTCCATACCCTGACACAATGCACCACGGCGGTGCTGATGCTCCAGATTCGACGATCGTGGTCCAGTAAGGGGTGTGTATACTCTTCCGGGCACCCCGGACGATTCTGGGGGCTGGAAATCGGGCTGAGGCGCTTCTCCTTATCCGATCCACGTTGCGGTCCTGGTAGGCAAAGAAATCCCCTAACGGTGGTAGTCAGAGCGGTCCTGGCGTTCTAGAATCAACGATCGTGGTCCAGTAGGGGAATAGTCCAGCCGGGCACCCCGGACAATTCTGGGCGCTGGAAACTGGCCTCAGGCGCTCCCTGCTTATCCAAGGATTGATTCCATATTCCAGTGACTTCCAGTCTCCACTCTCATATGTGCAGCTTGCTATGTGACATTCGAGACAGAATATTCGGATCGCGGCCTGGCGGCTTTTTCCGACGGTTTCGCGTCTGTCACGGTCGCGATAGCTCTCTCGTTGCTCGCTCTCGGTCGCGATCGTCGCTCTCTGGTCTGAAATCACGCGGTTATCAGGACATTCTGAGCAATCCTGCCAGCGGGTGGAAACTAAGCCAGGGTGATCTTGCTCCATTGTACACCCGAGTCTGGACCCCGAAGACGAGCGAGAGGAAGGTGTTGACGCCCCTCCTGTGAGGGGATTACTACTGTAGCGGGTGCCGCACTATTGGACCGACGTTCACAGCCAGCGTTTGCGGCATAATCAGAACACGGTGGGAGAATGAGCATGAAGAATGTGGAAATGAAGGTCGAGGGCAACATCCTGACCATCAAGGTGGACCTGACCAAGGAGTTCGGCCCGTCGTCCTCCGGCAAGACGATCATCATTGCCTCCACCGAGGGCAATGTGTCCATCCCCGAGCGTGACGAGAAGGTTGGGCTGAACGTCTATCGCAAGAAATCTTGAGGTCGCTGATGTGGCTGCCCCCAACCACCTGGCGAGCCTTTGACCTGCCCCCCGGACCCCACGAGGCGGTCTCTGGGACGGCCGGGGCCAGAAGCCGGGTACCGCACTATTCAACCGCCACCCGCCGCACTTTTGGACCGGCGTTCACAAAGGACTCGCGGGACGGTCCTGGTAGGCGCAGGGCTTCTCTGTAAGCCCACGTCACACGGGCTCTGGCGAGCTAGAATCGACGATCGGCATCGAGTAGGGGGTCAATGGTCCAGCCGGGCACCCCGGGCGATTATGGGCGTTGGAAACCGGTCTCAGGCGCTTCCTGCTTATACGATTCCTGGGGTGGTCCTGGTAGGCGAAGGAGTTCTTTGGCGGAGGTCGTTACGGCGGTGCTGACGCCCCAGAACCGACGATCGGGGTCTTATTGGAGGAATAAGTCCAGTAACGGGTGGGGGGATATTTTCGTAGTGATTCACATATATGTCACTGAAGCCGGTAACGCACAGACTCTACTACAACGGTTAAGAAATTCGAATGCAGATCCGGTGGCCACCCACTCATCTGATTCTTTGCCGTACTGGAGCACAAACTCATAATCAATTACTCCATGGGCGCCAAGGTCCTCAGCCATTTCTATTAGCCCCCGCCGAGCTTCTGATAATTCCGAATATGTAGCTGGATCCCCCAGCGATATGACACACTCGATTCGCTCGATGATTCTGATTTCGCACCCTTATTGGTTGAGTGCTTTCTGGGGGAATATGCCGCCACGACACAGGTAAGCGACCCGGCCGATCATCCCGATGAATTCCAGGGTCAGCAGGTAGCGCGCAGCAGCCCAGGCTATACCCTCATCGGCGAAGTAGATGACGATCCGGAAACCATCGCCGATCCCCAGTTCTGCCAGGGCTTCTGCGATAACCTCGGCGGAGATCATCTCGTCCCGGATGCCGGCCTCGTTGACCCGGATCAGTCGCCTCAGAGAGGCGCTGCGGGCGCCGCGGATATGCCCCTCCTCGCAGGATCCCGGCGGCCCCAGGTGCAGGGTGATGAGGTCCGGGTCCGCGAGGTGTTTCGCCAGCCAGGCCGTCGAAACCACCGGCGACAGGATGACGGGGGAGGGCGCCTCGGCGCCAGGCAGGCGGGACGGACCGCTCCTGAGATTTCAAGGCGGATACATATTCAGCAGGCAGCCAGCCTCGCTCTACGGACTGACCCGGCAGCGGAAAATATAGTCGCACTTCCAGTCATTCCAGCCGGAACGGCTTTCGATGTAGGCCTGGCCGTCTTGGTAGCCGTCCAGGTACCGCCATTCGTAGGGTGGGAAGCCGAGGTTCGTCACGGCAATCCCCAACCGCTGGCCGGGCTGGACCGCGATGTGGGCCTCGCTCACATCGATGGTGGTCAGGCTCTTGTCTTCACCGAGCGGGAATCGTTCGGCCGGTAGGCGTTCCGAGAAGAGAACCCCGCTATATCGGTCTTCCGGCAAGCTGGCGCCCTCGAGTCCCAGGATCCTGACCTCGAGCCGGTCGCAGTCGTCAGCGGTGCGGTAGATGCCCAGCTCTACGGTCTGGAGATTGCCCCGCTCAAGAACCGTGAAGGTCTGCAGATTGGTCTTGTTTTCCTGGAGCTGGGAGGATCGGGGCGTATCCGGGACCCACTCGATGGCGGCGCCCGGTTCTGGGGTCTCCCTCGGGTCGACAAAGGATCTGAACGCGAAGTCAGCCCCCTTTTCGGACCAACGGAGAGCTTTTCGGTCAAGCAAATAGCCCCGGCCGGCCTCGTAGCCGTCGTCATAGCGCCAGTCGTAGTTCGCCGAGCCCCGATTCGAGAGCGTGATGGCCAGTTGATCGCCCGGCCACACCTGGACGGAGGCCGAGCTCAAATCGATGCCGGCGAAATCCCTTTCCCCCGTGCGCGAGAAACGGCCCGGGCTCAGATACTCGGAGTACAAGACGTCGGATTCCTCCGTCCCCGGGATCCCCCGGGAATCTGTGCGCAGGATCCGGACCAGCAGCTCGGAGTTGGCATCAGGTGCACGGTAGACTCCCAACTCGAGTCTCTTCAGCACCCCACCGGTGCCGATGGCAAAGGTCTGCGCCGCGGTAGCTCCCCCGCTGATCCCCTGGTACCGATTGGCCGATGGGATCCACTCCTGATCGGCCATCCTCCCCGGAAACGATTGCCCGTCGACGTCGGATGGTCCGCAGGGGCCCGGCGGGCGTATCCCCTTGGTTCCCAGACCATTGACCGAAACCTCCCACCTGTGACCCTTCTTCTTGAACCACTTGTTCACCTTCTGGTCCAGAACCTGTTCGCCGTTGATCTCCAGCCGCATCCGGTCGCATTTCCAGTCGACAAACAGACCGATTTCCTTGGTCATCCGCAACTGGATCCTGCTGATCCCTCTGGCCCGCAGTCGCTGAGATTCCGGGGCGCTGATCTGCCGGTCCAGGTCGATGCTGAACTCATAGGTATCCTTGTCGTTCTGCTCGAGATCGTTGTAGTTCGCTATGTCCAGCTTCTTCCGTACCATCTCCCCGTTTTCGAAATACACCTCGCAATAGACGTCGGCATCGGTACCGGCGCCGCTGGAATTGGCCGTGTGGATCCAGACCCTCATGCTCCGGATCAGATCGGATTCATACGCCTGGCCGATGGGCAGGCTCGCGAACCGTTCACCGAGCACGTCGAGTCCCGAGGTGCAGGACTTGAGTGCCTGGTCCTTGATCGTGTCGTACAGGCGGCCAAACGTGCCGACCTCGTACTGGCCCCACCCATCCAGCGAGTAGATTCCACCGGGGACGAAATCATCGGCGGCGAAGGTGCCCCGGCCATCTGTCAGGCGAGAGAGGCCGGCGCCGTCGAGCAGGGCGAGCTTCGATGTGATGACCGAGTTGTAGAGGGGGCCGTTCACCTCCTCGGACGTCTTGAGAAAATGGATGTCCGTCCAGCGGGCCTGGGGGGGCACGACACCGATTTCCCGGATCACCTGATCGAGGTCGTCCCCCATCAACGCCGCCACCAGCTCGGCGTCGAAGTGCTCGAGCCACTGGTCCTTGGTGCGTCCGGTGGTCTCCTTCAGGAGATAGTTCACGAAATCTTCTTTGAGCTTGTCGATATTGATGCCGAACGATTCGAGGAGCTGACGAACAGGCTCCGAGATTGCCTCGTTGAGCCTGCTCCAGTGTCGCGTGGCGCTGGGGAAGCCGAGCATGTCCAGCAGATGTCTGGACGCCCAGGTTGACCATTCGTCTTCGAGCGCCTTGAACATGTTACCGTCCGGCTGGACACTTGATTGCATGGCGCGCTCGTTGGCCTTGACCCACTCCTCCAGCCCGAGCTTCAGGTCGTCGTACCAGGCGGCGTCATAGGTGTCGATTCCGAGGATGTTCGATTTTCGCTTGCCCTGCTTGGCCCAGTACAGTTCCACCAGCGGATCGATGAAGAAGTTCATCACCGGTATCATCTGATTTTTGGATCCAGGCATGAATGACGGCTGGGTGATCAGGTCGCCACATCGCTCATACCCCACCGTCTGCGAATTGACGATCACGTTGAAGAGGTAGTCGTTGGGCGCGTCGATGCTGACGTCGAGATGCGGGTTGTTGTGGTCGAGCGACTCCTCCAGCGCCTTCTCGATCGCGGAGTGCACCGTGACGTTGCGGAGGGCTCCGCCGGCCTCCTCGCCGAGGAAATCGGCCACATCGGGAAAGGATCCGCCCGCATACGCATCGACCCAGTCATGGGCCCACATGTCACTGGCGCAGTGTATCAGGTAGCCGAAGTAGAAGGCCCAGGCCTCGGGCTTGTTGATTTGCCCGGCCTGACTGCGGAGATACAGCAGCCAGGCATCGGTGTTCGCCGGGTGGATGTTGGCCTGACCAGTGATCATGTCGGGAAACCCGTCGGGACCGATGGCGCCAGCCCGGACGAACCGATCGAATTGTCCCCCCCTGATGATTTCGCGATAACGCGGGTCGATCTCGAACTCACCGTACGGAGGAATCGACACCTTTCCGTCCCGGGCGTCATCCAGCACGATGTTGGCAATGTAGATGTGCGTCCGGGGCTTCCAGGCGTATGCTTGAATCGCCACGCAGAGCAGGAGTACTGCCAGGATCGATACCTTGATCGTCCGTTTCCTGGATTCCGGTGACCAGTTGATCTGCGCGAGATTCATCGGTCCTCCCCTTGTATAGTACCGCGTGAATGAGGCTACACATGACCCGCGGTGACTTTATTTTATCGATTCGGCTTTCGCAATCACAAAGACAGTGGGATTGGTAGCCGTCACTTCCCCGATCCTCTGTAAGGTAGAATCGGGGGTGGATATGAGCAGCGGATGAAGCGGGCAGCTGATCTTGTTCGTG
>JBDRBC010000577.1:0-2708 GCA_043823125.1 bacterium
AGCCTTCGTTGTTTGGGTGCTCAGGGGAACCTAAAGGCAATGCGGGAGAGAGTTCTCCACGGCCAGTACACCAGACTCCAAACAGGGCACTCTCGATGTCTTCCATGCCCATGTCGAGCATCCCCATAATCTGACTCACCCTAGCCCTGCTCACCCCGGATAACCTCGCGATCTCTGCGTAGGAGTGGACTTCGCCGGAGGTGAGCATTTCCTCGAACCTGAGGGCGAGGGCCAGCAGCTGGGTGCGGCGCGGGATCCGCTCCCCGTCCACGACCACTGGGGCTAGCTCCATGTCGCGCAGCCGCTTACGGCCCTTGTCCTCCAGGGTGAAGGCGACCTTGCGGGTGATGGTGGGGCCGGTCATGCTGTCACCGTTGCTGACACCCGGGACCGGATGCCGCTGGGTTTGAGGTTTGTGTACAGGCCCAGGGCCGGCCATTGGGCAGTCCGTATATCGGTGGTGATGGGCGCGCTTTCTCAGGGGCCCGACCCCGACTAGCTGGTTCGCATTGGGGCCAGGTGCCCATAGGACAGGTCTATCGACAGATTCCACTACCGATGCCAGCGATTGGTCCCCAGAATGTGGAGTTCAGATTCCGGTCTATTTGCCGGGTTTTCCCGGTGGATTTAGAGGCGGTCGACTGAGATCAAATGTCGAGTGCCACATGGAATCCAGCAGAAAGACGAACTTCGCAACGGTTTCAGCCTGCAAGCGTATGATCTCCGGGTCCACCTCCTTGCCCTGATGAATGAACCGGTGGCGTTCACTAGCCAGGGCCTGAAACTCGGTCTCCAGGCGCACGAATGCGAGCAGGTGTTTACTC
The DNA here is from genome assembly GCA_043823125.1 of bacterium. GTDB lineage: Bacteria > Krumholzibacteriota > Krumholzibacteriia > LZORAL124-64-63 > LZORAL124-64-63 > JBDRBC01. The sequence goes on from JBDRBC010000577.1 coordinate 825, forward strand.
GGTATCTCCCCCATTTCGCGGAGACGGAGAGCTTCGTCTTTCAGGGTAGTCCCAGCGAGTTGCTGAAAGACCTCCAGCTTCTTGCGGACCGACCCCAGTCCACGGACCTTCCTCTCGATTTCATCCTCGGTCAGCGCGAGGTCCCTTTCCTGTGTGGCCCGCCAGACTGTTAGCTCACCGATACCTATGCTAAGACTCGCCTCCACCGCGGAATACAGGAGCACGGCTCCTATCTCGAAGTCGCCGGAGGTAATCGCTTCCTGAGCTGCAAGAAGCAGTCGCTGGCCGATGCGCACAGCCATTGTGTCTATAAGAACGACATTCACGAAACCGCAATGTGCACACTTCCATGAGCCCTGCCAATTCCCAAGCGTGGCGCGGGCTTCACCATCGGAGCCACATCGACAGCATCTAAAAGAGCCCAGAGAATACTCAACCATCCGCGCTGCAATCCCATCTCGGGTCAGGCACTAGTGTGGAAAAGACATGCGCCATTAGCCACATGCTATATCACCGACGCCGAGGAGTCTGAAAGGCAATTCAACTTCTCGCTCCATGAATCCTCATTCGACAAACGAAATCATCCTTTTCGGTTGATCGGCCCATTGCGCGTAAGGCGGAATCGCGTTGGTGTCGTGGAGGGTGTCCTCCATCAAGTCAAAGCGGTTCTTCATTGGGGTGAAGTCGTTCGACCGATTGCGTACGTAGATGCGCCCCCGAGCATCGCGGATCACTTTGATCGCTGCTCGTTCACGGACCAGATGAACTGGAGCTTGTGGGTCTTGGAATCCGCCTGTGGTCATCATGTGAAATAGGGACGGTGGGAACACGACGGCTTCGGGAGCGGCCGCTGGCATCCAGAATACAACGACAAGATTGATAGCACGTTGCCATATGCGCTCAACGTGCGTGCGCGAGAATGTGAATTGCGAAACATGCCGTCCAGTTGTCTTTACCTGAACCTGATAAAGGAGGTCGTCACCGGCAGCGCTAGGTCGGTGTGCCAAGAGATCTACACACGAATCCACACTCAGGGGCATCGCGTTGTAACCGAGGCGCAGTAGATGGGCGGTCACGAAGTACTCGCCAGCTCTGCCTATGAATGCTGTGTCCGCCATCGTCTGCAACCATGCGATAGGTGGAAGATGGATGTAATCGAGTTCGGGTAAGCATAGCGTTAGCGCCAATGGTTGTCGATTAAAAGTCGACTGATTCTTCATTCAGGGATGAGGTCAAGGCGAGGTTTTGGAGCCGCGTGATGGTAGGCTGGATGACGCTAGGAGGATGGTGTTCTGATCATCCTTCGACATCTCCACCAACCCCATAATTTGACTAACCCGGGCGCGGCTCACGCCACACAGGCATGCGATCTCCGCGTACGTCCCAACCTCGCCGCGGATTATCATCTCGTCGAAGCGGAGGGCGATGGCCAGCAGTTGCGTCTTCCTCGGGATTCTCTCGCCCTCGACGACGACGGGGTCTGCCTCCCGCACCCGCAAGCGTTTTCGGCCCTTTTCCTCCAAGTCGAACTGAACCTTGCGGACGACGGTAAGTTCGCTCATAGGGCTGCGTCCTTCGTGAGCGAGCGGATACCTGTCGGGCGGTAGGTAATCGCCAGTTCTCCCTTTTCCCGGTCGTAGACGACGCGTTCGACGAGCGCGTGAACTACCCGCGCCCGTTCTGTGGGGGAAAGCTCGCCCCACAGGCCGTCGAACTCCCGGAGGGCGCGGCGGAGGTCCTTCTCGGAGACCAGTTTCGCTCGGGCGGTCATTATCTCGACCTCCACCTCGCCGAGGCGTCTCCGTGTCTCGGTCAGACGCTCCTGTACCTCAGCGAGGCGAGGGTTGCTCTCCGGGCTGGGCTCAGACGCCTCCAGTTCCCGTG
>JBDRBC010000578.1:0-4412 GCA_043823125.1 bacterium
CGGCGGATCTCACCGTTGCCGACAGTGGTGGCGTAGATGGTTTGGATGGATTCTGCGATATAGTGGATGTCGGTACGGGGGTGCTCCCCGTAAACCACCACCAGCCGTTTGTGGCCCATTGAAACGAGAACCTCGGTCTCGGCACGGATCTCTTCCAGGGAGAGGAGACGCCTCTTCTGTCGCCGATTCTCCCTGCGGAAACCGCAATAGAGGCACGAGTTCGTGCAGAGGTTGCTGCAGTAGAGAGGAGCGAAGGTGACGATCCTGGGTCCGTATACCTTGTCCTTGACCGCCCGGGCTGTATGGAAGATCTCTTCCCAGAGATCAGAATCCGTGACGTTGAGCAGTGCCGCCGTTTGCGCAGGCTCGAGTCGCTGCAGGGCCAGCGCCCGGTCCAGTATGTCCCGGATGAGCCCCGGATCAGGATCGCGATTCTCATGAAGATCCGCCTCGATCCGCTCGTCGTCTATGAAATCACGCCCTTCGCTACAGTAACGGTCAATCTCTTCAGAGCGAACCACGGGAGTGATCCAGGAATCGATCCCGTCCCTTGCGGTAGGAGAAGACATCATCCAGACCTCCCCGGGAAAGAACCGCCGGCGCCCGGCAAATCAATCACGAAACAGGCTCCTGCCCCCTCCTCGCTCAAGACCTTGATGTGACCTCCATGCCTGTCAACGATTTCCTTCACGATGGCAAGCCCCAGACCGGTGCCGACCCCCTCCATTCGTTTGGCGTTTTCGGCCCGGTAGAATTCGGTGAAAAGATTGGGTTGTGCCTTTGTTGGGATACCGATTCCCGTGTCGCTGACTATGAGGCGTAGAGAATCGTCTTCCCCGGGTTCGACTGCAATGCTGACCCTTCCTTCGGCAGGTGTGTACTTGATGGCGTTTGAGACCAGGTTCTCGAGCAACTGTTCTATCATTTTCCGGTCCCCCAGTACTTCCGGCAGGTCTGTTGGCACGTTCATCTCGAACCGGAGGTTCTTCTGCGCGGCTTCGTTCTGGAACGTCCTGCGGATGCGCTGCACAAGTTCGGAGAGGTCCAGGGGAGAGTGGGCAACCAGTCGGCGCTTACCCTGGTTCTCGGCCAGGACGAGCAGCTCGTCGACAAGGTCCTTCAGGCTACGGGCGCGCCGGTCCAGCCGGCGGAGGTATTCCAGCTGGTCCGTGTTCAGATCTCCCAAGTGACCATCCCGCACCACCTCCAGGATGCTGAGCATGGCGGCCAGTGGCGCTCGGAGGTTATGGGCTACTCGCAGCGTGAATTGCTCCCTTTCCTGGTCCAGATCCGCAATCGCCTCGTAGACGCGGGCGTTCTCCACGGCAATTGCCACCAGCTCTGCGGCCAAGACCAGGAAATCCACGTCCTTTTGGCTGAATTGGTTCGGATTCTGACTGTAGACACTCAGTATGCCGATTACCTTCCGCTCGAATTCCAGTGGTACGAACAGCACCGATTTGATATGAGCGTCGATAAGCTCCTCTCTCAGCTGGAACTGGTCCTTGGGGGTCACATCCCCCGCGACGTACGGTTCACCCTCGATCACTCGGCGGTTCAACGGGCTGTCGGCCACGGCGATCTCCCGGCCTGGCCAGATGCTGGCAGGCAAGCCATAGGCCGATGTGAACCGCAGGAGTCGCCGATCTCGGCTCAATAGCTTGACCGCCGCCCCCTGTACTTTCATGACCTTGGCCATTTCCCAGCAGACGAGCTCCAGTACCTGGTCCAACCGATGGACTGCAATTATGGATTGGCCGATGGCATGGAGGCTCTCCAGCTTTCGGTTCAGATGAAAGGTTTCTTCGGAAAGATCGGCCAATCTGTGGATACGCTGCCGCACCATTTCCATGATATTGGTAGTGGCCAGTGCGCAGATGAAAACCAAGGCGGTGAAGAGAGCCCAGGTCACGAACCGAGGCAATGGCTGGACCGCCAGGGCGACGACTTGGCCTTGATAGCCGATGGAGTTCGTGGGGAGCCAACCCGCAGACTCTGCGGCAGAGAGGAGTCCGACGCCGGCGGCAGCAAATGCTGCGAAGCCGTAGGCGGTGTAATGCCTCAATAGAATCGAGGCGAAGATGATGTGGAAGATGAAGATGAAAACGAACGGGCTCGACGCGCCGCCAGTGAAACACAGAACCAGAATCACTGCCACGAAATCGCATGCCACCTGCCAGCAGGTGAACCGACGCAGTACTTCTTCCGTTTGCCTGGCGGGATCATGGGCGAAGCGACGGTGCCAAAGCTTGAAGAGGAAGTTATAGCCAAGGATGAACAAGGCCACCAGTAAGAGTGGGAGAGTTGCCAACTCGATCCCCAGGGCCTTTGTGGCGACGAGACCGATGCCCATCCCCCCGGGGACCCACCAGCGTACACCGACGAACCAGAGAGACCTTTCCTTCAACTCCGCAAGTAGAACCCTTCGCCGGATCAGGAACTCTGCGTACAGATTGACTACACGTGTATCATTCGGCATGGAGATCACGTCCGTGACCAGGGTTCTTCAACTTTTCATTACTTTCCAAGCATCCCAGTCGCCTCCGCCAATGAGCTTCATGGAATCGATGGCCTCAACCTCATGATATTAACTTGCCACGCGACGTGTACGTTGTATGCAGAAGTTGATGCGCCTCGTGGCCGCAGGGACCACCCTCGAGGAACTTCTCGTAGACCGCGCTTACTGCCTGATTCAGGTGGGACTTGCGGACTGCGTAGGAGGAATCCTCAGCGTAGATCGCCCGAGTGCGCGCAGCCCTGATTTCCGGCGTCGTCGGAATCGGCTGACCACCTCCGCCCAAGCATCCGTCTGGACAGGCCATGAACTCAATAAAGTGGCACTCGCTGAACTTCCCGCCTGCCTTGATGTCTTCCATCAGCCGGTGCGCGTTGGCCGTGCCGTGACAAACACCGACCTTGAGCGTTATGCCCTGTAGCCAATCCCAGCTCGGAACGAGTTTCTTCCAGAGATCGGGCACCAATCCCGTGGTCTCGATGGGAAGCTCCGCGTACTTGATTCCCTCGCAACCGCGGACTGGCATGACATCGGCGTGCTCGAACAGGTTCTCGATCTTGATGCCACAAACCAGCTCGACCAAGGTGCGGATGGCGGATTCCATGACGCCTCCCGTGGCGCCGAAGACCACACCGGAACCGGTAGCGGTTCCGAATGGATCGTCGAAATCGGACTTGGGCATCTTGGCCAGCTCGATCCCGGCCTCCCGGATCATCTTGCCCAGCTCACGAGTCGTCAGACCGTAGTCCACGTCTTTGTAGCCACTGGCCTTCATTTCGGGGCGATTGCACTCGAACTTCTTGGCGGAACACGGCATCAGCGCAACGCTGACGATGTCCTTCGGGTGCAAACCATTGAGTTTTGCGTAGTACGTCTTGATCAAGGCGCCAAACATCTGTTGCGGACTCTTGGCCGAAGACATATGGCCCAGGTACTCCGGGTAGAAATGCTCCATGTACTTCACCCAGCCCGGAGAACAGCTGGTGAACTGGGGAAGTCGGACCGCGGGGTCATTGTTCACCAGCACGCCGTACAATCGCAGGAGAAGCTCTGTACCTTCTTCGACAATGGTCAGGTCAGCCGCGAAGTTGGTGTCGAACACCCTGTCGAAACCGCACAGCTTGAGAGCCGTGTTCATCTCGAACGTGCGGGCGGTCCCGGCGGACTCGCCGAAAATCTCGGCTATCGCGGCCCGTGGGCTGGGGGCGGTTTGGATCACCACGTGTTTCGTCGGATCGTCGATCGCATCCCAGACCTCGTCGGTCGGGTCGTTGGCTTGCAGGGCACCGGTCGGACAGCGGTTGATGCACTGGCCGCAGTTGATACAGATCACATCGCTCAGCGGCTTGTTCATGAAAGTGGTGATTTCGGTCTGAATACTCCGGCCTGTCGCCTCCAGCACACCAACCCCCTGCATGTCGATGCAGGTCTGGACGCAGCGGCGGCAAAGCACACACTTGTTCATGTCCCGCACCACAGCTTGGCTCGAGCGATCCTTCTGGAACAGAGGCTGCGTCGGGTGACCGAAGCGGAAGAAATCGACCCCGTACTCCTGGGCCAAGGACTGAAGCTCGCAGTTGTTGTTGCGGTTGCAGGAGTAGCACTCGCCGTAGTGCCGCGCCAGCAGCAAGTCGATGATGTGCCTCCTGGCCCGGCGCACCTCACGGGTGTGGGTGAGGACCCTGATCGGCGAGGTGATCGGGTAGGCGCAAGCTGCCTGTAGGGTACGTTGGCCCTCGACCTCGACGACACACACACGACACACGCCGGCGATGCAAAGGTCGTCGTGACTGCAGAGCGTCGGGATGCGGATCCCAATGCTCCTGGCCGCCTCCAGGATCGTTGTGCCCAGCGGCACCTCGACCTTGGTGCCATCGAGGTAGGCGGAGACAGTGGC
>JBDRBC010000579.1:0-19162 GCA_043823125.1 bacterium
GATCCTGGCGGCCACCTGCGCGGCCCGGCTGGATCTGATCCAGCTCCATGGCCGTGAGGATGCCAGCTACTGCCGGGAGTTGCGGCGGCACGGGTTGCCGCCACTCGTGAAGGTCTGCCCGGTGGCCAACGGGGGCGGGTCGGCGGCAGCGACACCGAAGGCTGACCAGCTCGAAGTGGAATACCTGCTCTTCGACCTGGCCAAGGGTGTATCCGCCGAGTCCGCAACCAGGGACCGGCTCTGGTCAGCGGCAGCGACCGCCGTCCAGGACGGCCAGCGGATTTTCCTGGCGGGCGGTCTGACTCCCGAGAACGTCGCCACCGCCGTGGGCCGGGTGCAACCGTTCGCCGTCGATGTCTGCAGCGGGATCGAGAGCCGGCCGGGTCAGAAGGACCTGCCGGCGGTGAGCCGTTTTATAGCGGAGGTACACAGTGCTTGAATCGCCACGGAAGCGCGGTCGGTTTGGACCCTACGGCGGACAGTACGTCCCCGAAACCCTCATGCCGTGCCTGCTGGAACTGGAGGCGGCCTATACGGAGGCCACTGCCGATCCGGCCTTCAGTGCCGAGCTGGACGATCTGCTGGCCAACTATTCCGGCCGGCCGACACCGCTGTATCTGGCCGAGAACCTGAGTCGTCACTGGGGTGGCGGCGCCAAGGTGTACCTCAAACGCGAGGACCTGAATCATACCGGCGCCCACAAGATCAACAACTGCCTCGGGCAGGTGCTGCTGGCCCGGCGCATGGGCAAGAACCGCATCATCGCCGAAACCGGCGCGGGCCAGCACGGCGTGGCCACCGCCGCCGTGGCGGCGCGATTCAGCATGTCGTGCCGCATCTACATGGGGGTGGTGGACATGGAGCGGCAACAACCCAACGTGCGGCGCATGGAGATGATGGGGGCCGCGGTGGTTCCGGTGACCTCCGGCAGCCGCACCCTGAAGGACGCCACCAACGAGGCCATCCGCGACTGGGTGACCAACGTGGCGGACAGCCACTACATCATCGGCTCCACGGTGGGACCGCACCCGTATCCGCGTCTGGTGCGGGATTTCCAGGCCGTCATCGGTCGCGAGGCGCGTCAGCAGATCCTGGCCGTCGAGGGACGTTTGCCCAGTGACGTCATCGCCTGTGTGGGGGGCGGCTCCAACGCCATCGGGATCTTCTCCGCCTTTCTGGACGACGAGTCGGTGCGGTTGCACGGGGTGGAAGCCGGCGGCTCGGACCTCGGTCACGCCGCGGCTCTCGGCGCCGGATCACCGGGGGTGCTGCACGGCTCCTTCAGCTATCTGTTACAGGACGAACACGGGCAGGTGACACTGCCCCACTCCATCGCCGCAGGGCTGGACTATCCCGGTGTCGGCCCCGAACACAGCCAGCTCAAGGACAGCGGTCGGGTGGTCTATGCCAGTGTCACCGACAGTGAGGCGCTGGGGGGATTCGGCGAGCTGTCGCGGCTGGAAGGCATCCTGCCCGCCCTCGAATCGAGCCACGCCCTGGCCTACACCGGCAAGCTGCTCGCCGAGCGGAAACGGGCCGGGGCCAGCGAGAGACCCGATCTTTTCCTGCTCAACCTTTCCGGTCGGGGAGACAAGGACATGCAGAGCATCCAGGAGCGAGACGAATGAAAAATCTGGCCAGTATCACAAACGATATACGCTCGGCGGGCAAGAAGTCGTTGGTTCCTTTCTTCACGGCCGGATATCCGGACGAACGGACCTTCCTCCAGTTGCTGGACGGCGCGGCCGAGGCCGGCTGCCGGCTGCTGGAGGTGGGGGTGCCGTTCAGTGATCCCATCGCCGACGGGCCGGTGATCCAGGTCTCGTCGCAGCAGGCGCTGGCGGGCGGCATGACCCTGACCCGGACCCTCGATCTGTGCGCCGAGGCCGGTGACCGGACCGGCGCCGCCCTGGTACTCATGGGATACCTGAATCCGATCCTGGCGCTGGGATTGACGACCTTCGCCGCCCGCGCCCGCCAGGCGGGAGTTGCCGGCGTCATTATCCCCGACGTGCCGCTGGAGGAGTCGACAGAGATACGGACCGTTCTGACCGGTGAGGGGATCACCTTCGTGGACCTGGTGGCGCCCACCTCGGGTCCGCAGCGGTGCGCCCGTATAGCCGAGGTGGCCCGCGGTTTCCTCTACCTGATTTCCGTGGCCGGAGTCACCGGCTCCCGGGTGGAATTCGACCAGGCCGTGGCGAGGTTCGGTGACGAGGTGAAACGATATTGCCGTCTGCCGCTCTACGTCGGTTTCGGGGTTTCGGATCGGCAGCAGGCCGTTGCCATCTGTCGCTGGGCAGACGGCGCCATCATCGGCAGCGAGTTGATCCGGATCATCCAGGCGGCGGCCGGCAGTGAATGGGCAGTAGCCGCGGTGAGGGAGTTTCTCGTGGATATCAACCTGGCCATCAACCCGGCCGGTAACTCGTTTTCGATAGAGGGAGAGGAAAAATCATGATCGTCGTCATGTCAGCCACCGCCAGCGTGGTGCAGATCAGTAGCGTGATTCGCAAGGTGGAGGAACTCGGCTTCAAGCCGTTTCCGTCCCGCGGCGCCGAGCAGACCGTCATCGGGGTCATCGGCACCAATCAGCCCGCGGCGCTGGTCGATATCGGCGCCATGCCGGGCGTGGCCCAGATCCTGCCCATCAGCAAGAAGTTCAAGCTCGTCAACCGGGAGTTCAAGCCGGAACCGACGGTGATCCGCGCCGCCGGCGTGCCCATCGGCGGCGAGGAATTCATCGTCATGGCCGGTCCGTGCGCGGTGGAGTCGCGCCCGCAGCTCCAGGAGACGGCGCGAGCGGTGGCCGCCTGCGGTGGTCGCATCTTGCGAGGCGGCGCCTTCAAACCACGCACCTCGCCGTACAGTTTCCAGGGACTGGGCGAGGAGGGACTGCAGATCCTGTTCGACGCCAAGCAGGAGACCGGCCTGCCGGTCATCACCGAGGTGATGACGCCCAACAAGGTGGAGCTGGTGGCCAGGTACGCCGACATCCTGCAGATCGGCACCCGGAACATGCAGAACTACGCCCTGCTCGAGGCGGCTGGGCAGGCGCGCAAGCCGGTGCTGCTGAAACGCGGCATGATGTCCACCATCGAGGAGATGCTGCTGGCGGCGGAGTACATCCTGTCCAACGGGAACGCCCAGGTGATGTTCTGCGAGCGCGGCATCCGTACCTTCGAGAAGGCCACCCGCAACACCCTCGACCTGTCGGCCATCCCGGTGATCAAGAGCCAGAGCCACTTGTCGGTAATCGTCGATCCGAGCCACGCAACCGGACGCAAGGACTGCATCGCCGCCATGGCGCGAGCGTCCCTGGCGGCCGGCGCCGACGGGATCATCGTGGAGGTGCACCCGCGACCGGAAGAGGCGCTGTCGGACGGACCGCAGAGTCTGACCTTCCCCGAGTTCGCGGAGCTGATGGACCAGTTGCGGCCGCTGGCGGCGGCCATGGGGCGGAGCATGAAAGACGCTACGGATTTCCCGGGAAGTGACGACCAACAGATCAGGTCCGGGAACGCCTGAGCGCTTTTGTCGCCACTTTGGCCTGGCCGGCTTGACTTCCGGTGCACTGCGGCATATCCTCCATGACCTCTGGCAGGATATGCCGCTCACGAATCGAGGAGATGGACTTGATCACCAGATTTCCAGGCAACGCGTCCAGCGGACCCGACACGATCCGAATGTCGATCCGAATGTCCATGTGCATGGCCATGCTTCGGCCGGGCCGCCGTGCGTTCGTCCTGGAGGTGAGAGACTGATACCGACCGTCTGATCCTTCACTGCAACGCCCGCCGCCCGGCCTGAACCGAGGCGGTTTTTTCGTGCCCGCTGGTTGGCCTGGCTGCTTTGCCAAACCAGCGGCTACACACCGGACGTTCAGTCAAGGAGTACGGTATCATGTCACGGCAATTCGATTATTCCACGGTATGCATCCGGGGCGGCCAGGGACCCGACCCGTTCAGCGGCGCCATCGTACCGCCCATCTGTCAGTCCACCACCTTCGTGCAGGCCGGGGTGGGCCAGGAGCAGGTCCACACCTACAGCCGGCAGTCCAATCCCACTGTCAGCGCCCTCGAGTCACGGCTTGGCGTCCTGGAGGACGCCTTGCCGGCCTGCTGCTTCAGCAGTGGCATGGCCGCCACCGCCACCCTCTGCTTCGCCCTGTGCCGGGCCGGCGACCGCATCGTCGCGTCGGATGTGGTATACGGCGGTACCTGGCGGCTGCTGCGTGAAGTGCTGGCGCCGCTGGGAGTGACCTGCGAATTCGTGGACAGCGCCGATCCGGATCGTCTACGAACCGCCCTCCAGCAGCCGACCCGGATCCTGTTGCTGGAGTCGCCGGCCAATCCCACCCTCAAGCTGAGTGATCTGCAGCGCTGTGCGGAGCTGGGTCACGCCGCAGGTACCGTGGTGGTGGTGGACAACACCTTCCTGACCCCGGTCCTGCAACGCCCGCTGGATCTGGGGGCCGATGTGGCCCTCTACTCCACCACCAAGTATCTCGACGGGCACAACGCCACGGTGGGTGGCGCTGTCTGCTCCCGAGACGCGGAGTTACTGGAGCGGTTGCGGTACCTCCGGACTACCCTCGGCACCATCCAGACCCCATTCGAGGCCTGGCTCACCTTGCAGGGCATGAAGACCTTGCCGCTGCGGATGGCGCGGCACAGTGACAACGCCCTGTTCGTGGCCCGTCACCTTCAACAGCTGCCCACAGTGCGGGCGGTCAACTATCCCGGACTGACGTCGTTTCCGCAGCACGAACTGGCGTGCCGGCAGCAGCGACGGGGTGGTGGCCTGGTGACCTTCGAGTTGCCCGGTGGGCTGGCGGCTGCGGTCAAGATGACCCGCGCCCTCAGACTCTGTTCCCTGGCGGAGAATCTCGGTTCGGCGGAGACCCTGGTGACCCATCCCGCCACCATGACCCACCATTCCATCCCGCAGGCGGAGCGGGAGGCCCTCGGTATCGGAGACGGTCTGGTGCGGTTGTCCGTGGGACTGGAAGATCCCGAGGACATTTTCGCCGACCTGTCCCAGGCCATCGCCGCGGCCACCAGCCCGCTCCGGGAGGTGACCACATGAATCCGGAAATCGATCTGAATATCACCGTGCTCAAGTTCGGCGGCTCGGTGCTGGCTTCCCGGACCAGGCTGCCCATCGCCTTGCATGAGATCTATCGCGAGGTTCGCGCCGGGCGCCGCGTGGTGGCGGTGGTCTCGGCCCTGGGGGACACGACGGACCGGCTGCTCGCCGATATCCAGCGCCAGTTCCAACGTCCCGCCGCGGCGTTGACAGCCCGGCTGCTGGAAACGGGGGAGACCGTCTCGGCCGCGTACCTGGCTCTGCTGCTGGACGAGGCGGGGGTACCGGCGGAGCTGCTCGATCCACAGCAGGCCGGTTTACGTAGCCGGGGGCCCAGCCTCGACGCCGAGCCGCTCGGGCTGGACGTGACCGCGTTCCAGCGCGCCCTGGCCCAGGTGCCGGTGGTGGTGACGCCCGGGTTCGCCGGTCGCGACCGGTGGCAACGCCCCACCGTGTTCGGTCGGGGCGGATCCGATTACACGGCACTGTTCCTGGCCCAGCGGCTGGCTGCCCGGGACTGCCGGTTGATCAAGGATGTGGATGGGCTGCATCCCCGGGAGCGGAGTGGTGGACTCGACCCAAGGCTGCGGTATGCCAGCGCCAGTTATGCCGAAGTGTCTCGGCTGGGTGAGGGACTCGTGCAGTCGAAAGCGGTGGACTTCGCCGCCAGCCACGGTCTCCACTTCACCCTGGCGGCGCCGGGTTCCCCCGGTGGCACCCGGGTGGGCGATCTACCCAACCGGCTGGCCATCGTGCCGAGTTGTCACCCGTTGCGAGTGGGCCTGGCGGGGTTGGGCAGTGTCGGGCTGGGAGTCTACCGCTGGCTCCAGCTCTGGCCCGGCAACTTCCGGGTGTGCGGGATTCTGGTGCGGGACGGTCACAAGCTGCGACCGGCCGATGTGCCACCCGTCCTGCTGTCCACCCGGCTCGACGACTGGCTCGCCACGGATCCGGATATCGTGGTGGAGGTCACCGGTGGTGTCACCGTGGCCGGTGAACTCGCGGCTATCGCGCGCCAGCGTGGCTTGCCGCTGATCAACGCCAACAAGCAACTCCTGGCCACGGAGAACGACTGGCTCCAGCGGCTCGCCCGGAACGACACCGCCGACTTCCGTTGTGCTGCCAGCGTGGGCGGATCACTGCCGCTGCTGGAACGGTTGGCCCATGTGCGACGGGAACAGCCCATCGTGTCCATCACCGGCGTGCTCAACGGCACCTGCAATTTCATCCTGGACCGGATGGCCGCCGGGCTGGATCTGGCGGCAGCGGTGGCGGAGGCCCAGGCGCAGGGGCTGGCCGAAAGTGATCCGAGCCTCGATATCTCCGGTCTGGACTCAGCCTACAAGCTGGCCGTGGTTTGTGCCGTGGCGTTTGGCCAGGTGGTCCCACCCGCGACCATCACGGTGGAGGGGCTCACCGAACTCCAGCCGGACCGACTGCGCCTGACCACCTTCGAGGGGCGGCGACTCCGTCTGGTGGCGAGTGCACAACGCGACGGACACACCGTGCGAGCCGCGGTGCGACTCCGGTCCGTGGCGGCCGCCGATCCGCTGGCCAGGTGTTGCGGAGAACAGAACCTGGTACGGATCGGCCTGCGGGACGGACAGCAGCTCACTCTCGCTGGCAAGGGCGCTGGCCGCTGGCCCACGGCGCTGGCGGTCCTGGCCGATCTGCTGGATGTGCACCGGGAAGTGATCGCCCGCCAGGGGCGAGCCGAGCGCTCCCGGCGTGCCGTGGGGGAGGTGGGTTCATGACGGATTTCGCCACTCGTTTGGTGCAGTTCGATGCCAGTCCTAACGACAGGTACAGGCCGAGCAGCAGTCCCATCTATCAGACGAGCACCTTCCGGTTGCCGGGGCCGCTGGACTACACGCGTTCGGGTAACCCCACCCGGTCGCTCCTCGAGACCCAGCTGGCCCGGCTCGAAGGCGGTGCTTGCGGTCTGGCCTTCAGCAGCGGCATGGCCGCCATCACCGCGGTCTGTGATTTGCTGGCCAGCGGTGACGGTCTGCTGGCCAGCGAGGATCTGTACGGCGGGAGCCACCGGTTGCTCTCGCAGCTTCTGACCCGGCGGGGAGTGACAGTGGATTTCGTCGACACCAGCGATCTGGAGGCGGTGGCTGCGTTACTTGGCGAGCACCACCGCCTGGTGCTGGTGGAGACACCGTCCAATCCGTTCCAGCGCATCAGCGACCTGGCGGCGCTGGCAAACCTGGCGCACGATGTCAACGCCTGGCTGGCCGTGGACAACAGCTTCCTGTCGCCGTATCTGCAGAATCCGCTGGCTCTCGGTGCGGATCTGGTGATCCAGTCGGGCACAAAGTTCCTGTGCGGTCACAGCAACGTCACCGCGGGGGGTGTCGTGTCCCGCACCGCCGAGCTGGGTGAAAAACTCGCCTTTATCCAGAACGCCATCGGGAACGGGCTCTCACCCTTCGAGTCATGGCTGTTGCTGGACGGGATGAAGACCCTGGCGCTCCGGCTGGATCGCCAGCAGGAAAGCGCCCGCTGGTTGGCGTCCTGGCTGCAGCGGCAGCCGGCAGTGCGGCGGGTGTATTACCCGGATTTGCCGGAGCACCCGGGGCGGGAGCTGCACCGGCGGCAGGCGCGGGGGTCCGGGGCGGTGATCAGCTTCGAGCTGGACAGCGCCGCCCGCGCCCAAGGCGTGCTGGATCGGACTCGCCGGTTCGCCTGCACGGTGAGTTTCGGTGCGGTACACTCGTCCCTGGAACAGCCGGCGCTGATGTCGCATGCCAGCGTGCCCGAGGAGGCATCCATTCGCCGCCTGCTCACCCCGCGGTTGCTACGGATGTCGGTGGGTATCGAGTCACTGGCGGACCTGCAGGAGGATCTCACCCGGGCGTTGCGGGCGTGATGGCCGTCGACGAGACGGGCGGAGCACTTGACGGACACTCGGCGGGAATCCAGTATCGATGGTGGCGGCCAGCCGCGGACCGCCACCATCTGCAGGTTGGTCATCGCGAAGGATAAAACGAATGTCTCCAGCTGAACAACGGTTCCTGGGCAGTCCGTGCCTCAACTGCGGCGAGCAGCTCACCGGCGATTACTGTGCCCGGTGCGGTCAGCCCGCCACGGATATCGACCAGTCGTTCTCCAGTCTGGTGGGCGACTTCTTCAATCACGGCCTTACCCTCGATTCGCGCCTCTGGCAGACCGTGCGCCACCTGATGCTGAAACCGGGTCTGCTCACCGTCGAGTACCTCGCCGGTCGGCGCGCGTGTTACTTCACACCCATCAGGCTCTATCTCATGTTGAGCGTCGTGTTCTTCTCGGCCATGGCCATTCCCGGTGCTGTGCGCGTCAAGACGGGCATGGATAGTGGCGCGGAGGCGGATTCCGTGGCTGTGGGCGCAGTGGTGGCGGAGGTCTTGACGCTGTTGGACCGACCTGATTCGCTGGACAGTGTTGCGGCAACACCGGCTGCCGGAGATGGGGACGAGGCCATCTCGATCTCCGGGGTGGGCGATGTCTTCAAGTTCAGCGCCGACGATCTCTCCTTCCTCGAACCGATCATTCCGGACGCGGAAGTGCTGGTGGCGATCTCGGAGAATCCCCAGGAATTCATCACCGGGGTCATCGTCAAGATACCCCGTGCCATGTTCGTCCTGGTGCCGGTCTCGGCGTTGCTGGTGTGGCTCTGTTATCTGCGGCGCCGGCGGTCGTATCTCCACCATCTGGTGTTCGCGCTGCACGCGCACGCAGTCTTTTTCCTGATCCAGACCGTGGTCACCCTGGCGGGACTGGTGCAGGTGACGGTCACCGAGGTTGTCGGCGGTCTCCTGAGCGTCGGCATCCCGGTTAATGTCTTCCTGGCCATGCGGAGAGTGTATGGTGGCGGGAAGTTCAAGACCTTCATCAAACTACTGTTTCTCTGGTCGGTCTACTGGCTGCTGCTGTTCGTGGTGATGGCCGGGATCGCCATCTGGCAGATGAAGCAGATCTGAGTCGCTGAACCAGCTTCCGTCCCTCGGCGATGTCCCCGGCAGGTTCAGCTCTGCGCCAGCCGGCGCGAAAACTCCGCCTTGTCCACCATGATGTCGATGAGCTTGCGGTGGCCGGCGGGAAAGGCGTAATCACCGAGTACGCCGGGCGAGACGAACCGCCCGGTCAACGCCTCCTTGAAAACAGGAAGCGGTACGGCGTCACCGGCGAGCCGGCAGTAATACGCGTGCATGGTCACACGGTAGCGGGTGTAACTGTAGCGGACCACGGCGATCTTCGTTTCGGGTTCCACCGCCAGCTCCAGCTCCTCCTGGAACTCTCGCACCAGGGCGGTTTCCGGCGACTCGCCCTTTTCGATCACGCCCCCCGGGAATTCCCACAGGCCGGGCCAGACGTTGTCGAGTCGGCGTTTCTGGATGAGCAGCTTGCCGCCGTACGGCAGCACACCCGAGACCATGCTGATCTTGCTGGCGCCCGGTTTCGGCTCCTTGACGGGGCGGTCGGCCACCACGTTGGTCCGAAAACCCTCGCAGTGCACCTGGAGCGGACAGAGGTCACAGGCTGGATTCCTGGTGCAGACCAGCGCGCCCAGTTCCATCAACGCCTCGTTGAAGTCGCCCGGTCGTTCGGCCGGCTGCAGGGAGCGGACGCGTCTGGTGACGGCTGCTCTGGTGGCGGCGTTCCGAATGGGCTGATCGAGGTTGTCGAGACGGGCGAAGACCCGCAAGACGTTGGCATCCACGGCGGGAACAGGTAAACCGAAAGCCATGCTGGCGATGGCGCCGGCCGTGTAGTCGCCGATGCCCGGTAATGAACGGATTTCGGCGAACTGTCGCGGGAACTCGCCGCCGAAGCGGGACATGATCTTTCGAGCCGCGGCCAGGATGTGCCGTGCCCGTGAGTAATATCCGAGCCCTTCCCACAGTTTGAGAACCACGTCCTCGTCGGCCGCCGCCAGGGCAGTAACATCGGGAAAGCGTTTCAACCAGCGCTGGTAATAGGTCACCACCCGCTCGAGTTGGGTCTGCTGGGCCATGATCTCCGAGATCCAGATCCGGTACGGATCAGCGGAACCACGCCACGGCAGATTGCGGCGGTGAACCTCGTACCACTGCAGCAGTGACCTCGTGATGGCAGGCTGCTTCATCTGAATGATACCTGGATGTTACCCGGTTGTTTTCCGGAAGCTCTCCGGAAACTTGCCGGAAGCTATCCGGAAGCTGCGGTCGGGATCGTCAAGGTGAAGCAGGTCCACAAGCCCACCTCGCTGGCCACCTCGATCTGGCAACCGAGCCGCTTGACGATGTCGTGCACGATGGCCAGCCCGAGGCCGGTACCCTTGCCGGCCGGCTTACTGGTGTGGAACAGGTCGAAGATCTCGCCCAGCGCATCCTCGGGGATGCCGACGCCGTTGTCCTGGATCTTCACCACCACGCTGTCGGTTGCTGGGATCACCTCAAGCCGGATGACGCCCTGAGTGCCGGTCTTCTCCTCCACCGCGTCGATGGCGTTTTTGACCAGATTGACGAAGATCTGCTCCAGCAACATGGGGTCGGTAAGCACCGTCGGCGTAGCGGTCGCGTACTCGCGCCTGATCTCACAACCGACCAGATTGATTTCGGGCGCGAGCAGGTCGAGCGACTCGTCCAGCAGATCGGTGACCGACGTCTGCTTGAGTCCCGACTCGGACTTGCGCGCGAAACCGAGCAGACTGTGGGTGATGCTGGCGGCGCGTTTGACCTGGAAGTTGAGCCGCTCGGTCGCCCTGGTCACCAGATCGCGGGTGGCGGGATGCCATTCGGCTCCGTCTTCCTCGAGCACTTCCTCGAGCACGCCGGCGATGGTCTTGATCACCGCCAGGGGGTTGTTGATCTCGTGCGCCACGCCGGCGGCCATCTTGCCGATTGCGGCCAGCCGCTCCGTTCGCACCAGGTCCGCCTTGAGCTGCAGGCGGGTGGTGATGTCACGGCAGATACCCATGATCTCGATGGGGTTGCCGTCCGGATCGTCGATGGCGGTCAGGGAGACGTTGCAGATGACCGGATCATCGTGCCGGTGCTTGAACGCCACCTCGTATTGGGCGACGTGCCCCTCGGTTAGCGCCAGGGTGAGCATCTCTTGCTGCACGTCGGTATCGGTGAACAGTTCACTCACCGGATGGCCGTTCAGCTGTCCAGGTTCGTAGCCGAGGCTCTGTTCGAGCGCCCGGTTGACGGAGAGCAAGCGGCCGTTGGGGTCGGCCAGGAAGATCAGATCGCGGCTGTTCTCCAGCACCCCTTCCAGCAGTTTCTGGGTCTCTGAAAGCTTCTCGTCCTTGGCCTGGAGTTCCTGTTCACTGTCGTGCAGTTCCGTCGTGTCCGCGATGAGGCCGAACAACCCCACCGGATCCTTTCCCCGCATGACCGGGAACAGCGTCGCATCGAAGTACATGTCCCGGTCCTTCACCGGTAGCATGCCCTGGAACCGGACGGTCTTGCCGCTCCGTAACGCCTCGCGTTCGTGCTGTCGGAGCGCCCGCGCCGTGGCCTCGGGGAAGATGGCGAAGTCCGTCTGGCCGATGACGTTGGACTCCTCCTGACCGAGGATGTCCAGGGCGTGCCGGTTGATGACCCGGTAGCGCAGATTGAGATCCTTCATGTAAATGAACAGCGGCGCGGTGTCGATGAACTGGTTCAGCCGTTCACGAGTGTCCCGGAGCTGTTCTTCGGTCTGCACGCGATGCGTGATGTCGCGGATGGCTTCCACGACGCCGTGCACCTCGCCCAACTCGTCGTGGATGGGCGCCGTGCGCACCGAGACGAACCGTTCCTTGCCGTCACTGTCGATCTTGCTGACGACGGTGGCGACGCTCCGTCCTGCCCGCAGGGTCTCGGCGTGCGGGCAGGAATCCACAGCCACACCACACGGCGGTTTGGTCCGGTGTTCGATGTCGTAGCAGTACTTTCCCTTGATCTCGTCTTGGGTGAGACCCTGGGCCTGGAGGAACGTCCGGTTGGCCAGTTCCACCTCGAAATCCTTGCTGATCACCAGAATCTCGTACGGCAAGCTGTCGAGGATATACTGGAGCTTGTTACGTTCGGCCAGGATGTCATGTTCGCGTTGTAGACGCAGTTGATTCCGTTCGTCGGTCAGGGCGAAGATGTCCCAGAAGAACCGCGAGCCGAAGTGATCGATGAAATGCACGTCGGGCGGCAGGGCGCGAAAGATCTCCTCCCGGAGTTCATTACGCCCGGTCAACTCGATGATCAGATCGATGTCGTCACGCTGGAAGAATTCGTGATAGTCGCTGGGGGTGTAGGTGATCCCGATCCGACGCGCATAGATGAGCCCGAGCGAGCTCGGATCCGGATCCGCCACACCAACCACCGTCAGGCCGATCCGCTCGGGATCGGCCTGAAGCTGGGTCAACAGCTCACGACAGGCCTTGCCACCACCGATGATGGCGACCCGGGTTTCAGTCCTGCTCATACTCCCTGCGCAGTCGGTCGCTGGCTTCAGAGATTTCGCGCGCAGTCCCGCCCTGGGCGATGATCTTGGCCTGCGCCGCCTGGAACTCGCGGACCATGGTTTCACGCTTGGCCGTGGCTGCTTCCTCGATCAGGGTGACGAGTTCGTCGAACTCGTACGGCTTCAACAGGTAACGGAAGGCCTGCAAACGGCCGGCCGCGAGGGCGGTCGCGTGAGAGCCGTGGCCGGTGAGGATGATGGCCTCCAGGTACGGTTGATGATCCTTGAGTTGTTCCAGCACCGCGATGCCGTCCATACCCGGCATCTTGAGATCGACGATGGCGACGTCATATCGCTGCCGCGCCGAAGCGACGAGAGCATCGGCGCCCGCCGTGGTGGCCGTGACGGTGAAGCCGCGTTTCACGAGACGGTGAGTAAGGAACTCGACCAGGTCCTCCTCGTCATCGACGAGCAGGACACGTACGGATTTGTTGCCAGGTTCAGTCATAAACGTGCTGCTATTACGGTGCAGCTCCCGGTTAAGGTTGTCGGTTGCAGGGGATGATCTAACTGAATATGCTCACATGTCAAGTATTTGACAGCTCGCTGTTCTGGCCGTGACCTCGGCTGGAAACCGGCCAGTGCCGATTTTGGGAAAAATACGTGATGACATCTCGTCACCACACCATTCCGAACCGCTAGCTTCTGTTGACGCCCTGCCTGGGATTGACCGGTCGAGTTCGATTTACGCTGATTGGTTTCAGCCCGCACCCTTTCCCCGTTCATTCACGTCGAATCCGGGCGCAGTAGATCCCGCCGCCCTTCTTGACGGTGAGGAAACAGCCCGAGCACGAAATGCAGCGGGCGGGTTCGTTACGTCCCTCGGCCCACTCGCGCACGAGGGCCGGTTCACGAATGAGCGGTCGCGACAGGGAGAAGTAGTCGATGCCGGTCTCGCGGTGGACCCGGGCCATCAGTTCAAGGGAGCGGAGGCCGCCCACCAGAAACAGCGGCAATCTGGTGGCCTCCTTCACCGCCACGGCGTTGTCCAGGAAGTACGCCTCATGCTCCGGTTCCTTTATGTTTCGTCGCGCCGGTCCCAGATCGCCGGAATCCCGCATGCCGCCGCTGACCTCGATGCCGTCCAGTCCCTGATCGGCCAGGAACACGGCCGCCCGGACGCCGTCGTCGGCGGTGAGACCGTCGGCGAAGAAGTCCTCCACGTTCAACTTGGCCAGCAGGGGATAATCGTCACCCACTGCCTGCCGCGCCTTGGCATAGACCTCGCCCAGGAATCGACAGCGATTCTGGATGGAGCCGCCGTACTCGTCCTCGCGCTGGTTGTAGCGCGGGCAGAGGAACTGGCTGCCGAGATAGCCGTGGGCGAAATGGAGCTGGATGGCGTCGAAGCCGGCGTTGCGCGCCCGTTCCGCCGCCGCGCCGAAGTCGTCCGTGATGTGGTGGATCTCGGCCTGGGTCATGGCGCGCGCCACCTGGTCGCCGTCGTCGTCCGTCACAAGGGAAGGCGCCAGGACTTCCAGTCCCAACCCGGGATCGGGCCGACTCTGGCCACCGCAATGCACGATCTGCACGGCGATCTTGCCGCCGTGATCGTGCACCTCCGTGACCAGCTCGCGGAGTCCATCCACCAGGTGGTCCGCGTAGATGCCGAGTTGCCGCTCCGGTCCCTTGCCGCCCCGGGAGACGTAAGCGAAGCCGGTGATGATGAGGCCGAGACCGCCCCCCGCCAGTGTCCGGTAACAGTCGAACAGTTCCTCGCGGCAAGCGCCGTCGTCACTGGCCATGGCCATCCAGGTGGCCGAGCGGACGAACCGGTTGGCCAGGGTCAACGATTTGATCCTGGTCTGTTCGAAGAGGCGCTCCATCTGATCTCCATCCGGTGGCTGGTGGCAGCACGTTTTGCTGGTCGAGTGGATCGGCTCAATCGAGGTAACCGAGGGAGCGAAGCTGTCGGCTGGTTTCCTCGTCGAGCGGAACGAAGTGTGGTTGCAGGGTGTCCGTGCGAGCATTCTGGAAATCGTGCAGCAGCCGGAGCATGTTGGCGCGGACGTCGGGCTGGCTGTCCACGAGATTGACCGACTCGCCGGGATCGTCGGCCAGGTCGTACAGCTCCTCCGCACCGCTCCGAAGGTCGCGAATGAATTTCCAGCGGCCGTCGATGACCGATTTCGATTGGATGGTGAAGACCGCCTTCAGCGAGGCCTCACCGAAAAATGGCACCGGTTCCACCCGATCCACAGGCTCCTCCAGGAGCAGCGGTGTCAGGTCGCGACCCTGCAAGTTGGTCCCCGGATCGATCTCGAGCAAGGACAGCACGGTCGGTGCGATGTCAAGCAGGGAAACAGCGGTGGTCACACGGCGCGGCGAACTCTCCGGCCAGAGCAGGACGAGTGGCACGTGCAACTGCTCCTGGTACAGTGTGTATCCATGCATCAACTTGCCGTGCTCGAGGAACTCCTCGCCATGATCGGAGGTGACGATGATGAGTGAGCTGTCCAGGAGATCCAGACGCGCGAGGGTGACGAACAGCCGTCGCAGCTGCTCGTCGAAGTAGAGGATCTCGGCGTCGTACTGATCGATGAGCTGCTGCAGCATTTGATCACTCAGCTCGATATCCCCGCGGAGCACACGATCCAGGTTCCGGTGGTTGCTCGTCTTGATGGTGGCTCGCGCCTCGGGGCCGAAGAAATGGTTGAAACGCTCGGGGGGCTGATACGGAACGTGCGGATCGATGAAGTGGGCGTAGAGGAAGAACGGCTGTGAGTCCACCAGGGTGGCCAGTTCCTGCTCCATGATGGAGCGGATGATGCCGGCGTTCTCTCCGTCCTCGAAGATGGTGGTATCGAATCCCTGGCCGTACCCGAACCCGGGCGAGGCATTCACGTTGGAGAACAGTGCGGCCGTACGGTATCCGTGTTGCTGGAGGATCTCGGCCAGGGTCAGGTTTTCTTCTCGCAAGACCGCCTTCATGTCCCACGCCTCGATGGAATTGACGGCACCATGAAAACTCGGATAGCGGGAGGTGAACAGGGACGACACCGCGGGGCCGGTCCGGGAGGCGACGGAGTAGCACGATTCGAAGAATATGCCCTCGGTGGCCAGTGAATCGAGAAAGGCCGAGGTGCAGCGGGGGTAGCCATAACAGCTCAGGTGGCGGGCGGTGACTGTATCACACAGGATCAAGATCACGTTGGGCGATTCCGGCCCTGATTGCCAAATACAGCCGGAAATCAACCACAGAAAACCACTCAGCAGGAAGGCGGCTCTGCGGATCAACGCCTTGGACCGGATGCGAAAGTCTCTGGGTTGTCCGGTGCCCGGGCCAGCAGGACCGGGGAGTGGTGAGTTGTCGGGATCAGGTGACCACATTTGCAGGCCGTGCTCCGTGAACGTTCCGGTTCGTGGGTGGTGGGCTATTTACTCCTGCCATCGTAAGTCCACCGGGTGGTTGCCACAAGCTACAACACGGGATTGCCCGGATGAACGGTCCGCGAACCGTTCTCACAACTCGCCGGCGGTCAGGGTGCCGTGGTTGCCCGCTGGCGCCCCGACCGGTCTCCGGCAATCAACCGTGATCGAGGTGATCAATGATCTCGCCCTGGTTTGGTGGAACTGGATGCGTCCCATATCGACCACGGCGAGGAAACCCATGCCGAGACCGAGCTCCCCGTCGATGTCTCCACCTTCCTCTCCCGGGGACTGCAGGACCGACGGCGTGATATGCGGCAGAGTGGCGAGGTCAAGTCCACCGGTCGGACCCGGAAGGTTCTGGATTACCGCTGCGATGAGTATGTGGTGCAAACCTGGCCGGTGCGGGGAGCGGCCGAGCGAGATTATTCGAGCCGCCGGCGGATTACCGGCAAGTCAGCCGGATCCAACGGTTCGCTCTCTGATACCTCCTCCCGGTTCCCGACCCTGCCACCAGAATCAGTCGCCAGGTTTTTCCTGGCGACTCGGTGACCGCTCGTCTTACTCTGTAACCACCTCACCGGTGCGACGCTGGTGCTTCGACAGTTTGTGCGAGAGGATCCAGACTTGGCTCGCGAAGCCTCGAGCGATTTTTGTTCTCCGGCGCCGGGATTTATCCTGGCGTACGCCAGCCTGAGTGACTGTGGCAAGCGGAAGGGCGACAACGAGGATGCCGTGGGTGCCGCCGTCTGCCGGCAGTTCGGCGACGCCTGTCTGCTGGTGGTGGCCGATGGTGTCGGTGGTACTGTGGCGGGCGAGGTGGCCAGTCGACTGGCGGTGGATGTCGTGACTCGACAGCTCCGGGAGGCCGACGCCGGATCACCGCCTGGCGAACTGTTACAAGGCGCCCTGGCCGTGGCCAACCTGATCATCTACCGGTCGGCCATGGACCATCCCGAGCAGTCGGGCATGGCCACCACCTGCACGGCGGCGCTGATCCACGGCCGGGATATCCTGGTGGCCCATGTGGGCGACTGTCGCGTGTATCTGCTGTCGAACGGACATTTTTCGCAACTCACGACGGACCACACCCTGGCTGCCGAGTACGAACGCTCCGGGATTCCGCTGCCGCCTGAACCGTGTGCCCTGGCCAATGTGCTCACCCGCTGGCTCGGCACGGATCCCGACATCGAGATCGACCTGGTCACGGGGGATCGGCTCCAGGCGGGGGACCTGTTGATTCTCTGCAGCGATGGGCTCAACAAGGTGGTGACAGACGAGGAGATCCGGTCCCTGGCGGCGGACAACCAGCCGGTGGACGCGTGTCGTCGTCTGGTGGATCTGGCGTGCGAGCGGGGCGGGCCGGACAACGTCACGGTGCAGATCGCGCGACTGGACAGGTCCTGAATACGGGCTGAAACTTGCTGACATCTGCGGGAACTCGCCGCGAAATTCTTTCCGGTTTATTGATCGTCCGCTGCTTGTGGCTGCCGGTACAGCTTGTGGTGACCGTACACCTTGAAGCGGGCCGTGCCGGCGGCGATGGCGGCCAGATACCGATCGAGGCATTCGGTCAGGTCGACCATCTGCTCGGTGACCGAGCGCAGTCGGTGGTGGTACTCGGTGAGCTCGGGATCCTCCACCTGGTTGGCGACGGGACTGCCCGGTTGCTGGCGAGCGGTCAGGAGTCGCTGTTTCAGATAATGGATCCGCAACGCCAGCACCGTGAGTCGGTCCACGATGCTGCCGGGCGATTCGCTCTGGAGTTCGGCGTCGTCCGTCAGCAGACCGGCGGCCGACAGGTTGGTGTGGAGCAGACGGTCGAAGGCCTCGATGGCGGCGACCCGACGCTGATTGGAGGCATCGATGGATCGCTTCACGTTGGCGAGTACCGTGTCGTCAGCATCGGGATCACGGCTTTTGTCCTCCTCGCGCCACTGATAGGCGTTGATGAGCTGTAAACGCCGGGTCAGTCCGGTCCAGTCGTCAGGGTCATCCGCCAGGAGCTGGAGACAGTCGTCCCAGTTGACGAGTCGATCGGCTTCCTGCTGCCACGTCTCGACGACCTTCCAGAAGATGAGCTGGAAAGCGCGGCCGCTGGGTGGAACCGATTCGGGCAGTTCTCCCGCTCGCCGTGATTGGTCGGATCGATCCAGGGACATGCCGCCACCTCCAGGTCAGAATGGTACCTGCTCGGACCACCAACGGTAGGTCATGGTGGCGTGGGGGGCAAGGAGTGTCGGTGTCCGTCGAGTGGCCCGAGCGGTCCGGTTTGTCGGCGACGGTTGGCCCCCATCCGCCCGTCAGGTCTGGCGGTGAGCTGCCGATACTTGGGGCACCATATCCAACTGGCCGGATGGTCCTGCTGAGCGTGACTCGACGATCGGCCGGCGACGGCGAGGAGAAACGACGGCGATGATTGGCGGCGATGATTGGTTGCCCGCGGTCCGTAATTCTGTTTTGCTGGGAAACAGTCGGGTTTGTGCGTATCATGATGACCACGCCCCTGGAAAGAGACGCTTGCCATGAGAAAATATTCCAGTCAGTTCCCGACGTGGTTGTTTGTGACCGTGCTGCTGAGCGGAATCTCGCCGGCACTGGCCGCCGAGGAAACCGGCCCCAGCCCGGTGGCTCTGCACGAGGCCGTGGGCGACACACTCGACGCCGGAGAAGCGAGTCGTTTCGGCCTGTTCCAGGAACTGCCCACGCTCCAGTACGCACTGTTCAAACCGGCGCCCTGGGGTGGCTACCTGGCCCACCTGTATCTGAGCACGGACAAAGGGGCTGTCCGGCGCGAGCGGAACGTGCCCCTCGACACCTGGCAGGCCTGGCAAACGCAGGTTGCCGGTATCCTGGACGGCGCCATTCCGCCGGGAACGGTCTGGACCGACGGTCTGCCGGCCCCGCTGACCGAATCGTCGCCGCTGCCGGTCTATCCAGCGATCTCCTTCGCCGATTCCAGTACCAACGAGCTGGTGGAACCGCCTACCCGGATCCGGGTCTGGCCCGAGGTACCGCTGCCGCCATTCGCCCCGCGCTCCGCTTTTCGTGACTCCATGGTCGCCGCCGGTCAGTATCGTCCCCTGGCCGGGCACTGGTACCTGATGCTCGAGGCCGGTTACAAGCAAGACGTGACCGATTTCAGCGAGTTCTTCCCCGGCCTGGGGCTCATCGGCATCACCTGGGGATTCATGGTCGACCGGGTCATGCCGTTCTTCTCCATGGAGATCGGTTT
>JBDRBC010000580.1:0-10313 GCA_043823125.1 bacterium
CCGAGCGGGGCACGGGCAAGCGATATATCGCCGGGTCGATCCGGGACATCACCGAGATCAAGCAGGCCGAGACGGCGCTCCGGGCCAACGAGGCCCGGCTGAAGAGCATCTTCCGTGCGTCGCCGGTGGGAGTCGGGCTGGCCGTCGACCGGGTTTTCGTGGAGGTCAACGAGACCTTCTGCGAGATGACCGGATTCACCAGCACTGAGCTCCAAGGGCAGAGCGCCCGGATCTTGTGCGACAAGGATGAGGACTTCCAGAAAGCCGGCGAAGAACTCTATCGACAGATCGATGACTCGGGCATCGCCTCCCTCGAGGTGAATATGCTCCGCCGGGACGGTTCTCGTTTCGAGGCGTTGCTCTGCGCTGCTCCGGTGTCCCTGGAGGTCAGTGACGCCGGTCTGACCTTCACGGTCCAGGACATCACCGGGCGCAAGAGCATGGAGCGCGATCTCCGCCTGACCCGCTTCACCGTGGATCACGGCGGCGATATCGCCATCTGGATGGACAGGGACGCGCGGATCTTCTACGTCAACGACACCGCGTGCAACACCCTCGGTTTTACCCGCGAGGAGTTGCTCGCCAAGTCCATCTTCGATCTCGATCCACAATTCCAGCGCAAGCAGTGGGGCAAATTCTGGCCCAGACTCAAGGAGAAACGCTTCCTCACCATCGAGACGCAGACTCAAACACGTGACGGGCTGACCATCCCGCTGGAGGTCACCTGCAATCACGTGGTGTTCGAGGGAGAGGAGTTCAACTGCGCCTTCGGCAAGGACATCACGGAACGGAAGCGCGCCGCCGCCGCCTTCGAGGAGCGACTGCAGTTCGAGTCCCTGGTCTCGGAGATCTCCGCCGAGCTCATCAACCCATCAGCCGGCGACATGGACAGCGTCATCCTGGACGGTCTGCGCCGGGTCGGTGAGTTCTTCGATGTGGATCGTGTGGTGCTGGGCCTGCTGCGGAGTGAAGACTCCCTGTCCAGGACTGTCTACTACTGGAGCGGGGACGATTCCCGACTGCCCGATCTGCCCGGGGGATTCGAGGGCCCCTTCCCCAACCTGGCCGCCTGGCTCCGGGCCGGGGAGGCCCTGGTGGCCGAGTCGGCCGCTGCGGTCCCGGATTCCTGGGCTCCCGAACGTGAGCACATGCGCCGGGCAGGTATCCAGGCTTTTGCGGCGGTACCGTTCTCGGTGGCCGGTCTGCCCAAGGGGATGTTCGCCTTCCAGGTCACACAAGGGGAGCGTTCCTGGTCCGACGACATCGTGCCGCGGATGCGGATCCTAGGCGAGCTGTTCGCCAACACCATGCACAGACTCCGCACCATCGAGGCGTTGCGTGAATCCCAGGAGAAGTACTGGAGCATCCTGGAGAACACCAGCATCGGCATCGTACTCATCGATACCGACATGCGTCTCCTGGAGCTCAACCGGACCATGCGGGACTGGTTCCCCGGCATCAACCTGCGGGACAAGCCGCTCTGTTATCGGGCTTACAGGGATCCGCCGCAGGACGAGGCCTGTCACTACTGTCCCGCCGTCAAGACCCTGGAAGACGGCGAGACCCACGAGGCGATGACCCTGTCTCAACGTGGCGATGAGTTAGTGCACTACCGGATCGTTTCCTCGGCGGTGCGGAATGCGCAGGGCGAGGTGGTGGCGGCCATCGAGCTGGTGGAGGACGTCACCGAGCGCCAGCGGCTGGAGGATCAACTCCGGCAGTCGCAGAAGATGGAGGCCATCGGCACTCTGGCCGGTGGTATCGCTCACGATTTCAACAACATCCTCTACGCCATCCTCGGCTATGTGAAGCTCGCCATGAACACGGTGCCGGCGGACAGCAGGACCGGTGGCTGTCTCGAGCAGATCGAGGCTGCGGGCAACCGGGCCGCGGATCTGGTGAAGCAGATCCTCAGCGCCAGCCGGTTGCCCGAAGGTAAGCAGCAGAAGGTTCAGCTGCCGGAGCTGGTGACGGAGGTCGTGAAGCTGCTGCGGGGGTCGCTGCCGGCCACCGTGGAGATCAAGCATGAGATCGTTCCGCGGTGCGGCAACGTGGTGGCCGATCCGTCCCTGGTCCACCAGGTGCTCATGAACCTCTGCACCAACGCGTTTCAGTCCATGCCGGAACACAGGGGTGTGCTGGAAGTGACCCTGGCGGATTGTGACCTGGGGCCGGAGGCGACGACGCAGCTCCAGGAGCTCGAGCCGGGGCCGTACGTTCGACTGGCCATCCGCGATGACGGGGTGGGCATGGACCGGATGATCGTCAAGCGCATCTTCGAACCGTACTTCACCACCAAGCCGCCGGGTGAGGGAACCGGACTCGGGTTGGCGACGGTGCACGGCATCGTCACCGGCATGGGGGGCGCGGTTCGGGTACAGAGCGAACCGGGCCACGGCTCCCTGTTCGAGATATTCCTGCCGGTGAGTGAACGAGATATGTCGGTCGCGCCGGAACTGGACCCGGACACACCGGTGGCGCAACCAGCGGAACCGGACAGCGGACACATCCTCTTCGTCGATGATGAGCTGATGCTCACGCGTCTGGGCGAACGCGTGCTGGGTGACGCCGGGTATGAAGTGTCCGCATTCAATGACAGTGCCGAGGCGTTGGCGGCGTTCCAGGCCCAGCCCACGGCTTTCGATCTGGTGATCACCGATGTCACCATGCCGCAACTCACCGGCCTCGAGCTGGCCCGGGAGCTGCGCGTCATCCGTAGCGAGATTCCCATCGCCCTCTGCACTGGCGGCAGCGATGGGGTTTCCCTGGACGACATGGCAGAGCTGGGCATCCAGGAATGTATCCACAAACCGGTGCCCCTGGACACCCTGGTGGCGACTGTGCGCAAACTGCTGAGAGACGCGAAATCCGTGGAGGTTTTTTGATGAGCAAGATCCTGATCGTGGACGACGACAACATGGTGCGTGGCATGTTGAAGATGACTCTGGAAGAAGTTGGCTACGAGGTGGAAGTGGCGTGTGACGGCTGTGACGCCTTGCGGATCCTCGATGGTGGCGAATTCCGGTTGATGGTGACCGACATCGTCATGCCCGAGAAGGAAGGGCTGGAATTGATTCGCGAGGTCCGGCGGGATCATCCCGATGTGAAGATCATCGCCATTTCCGGCGGCGGCCGTAACGGTCCGCAGTTCTATCTCGAGGCCGCCGGCAAGTTCGGCGCCGATTTCACCTTCTACAAGCCGGTGGAATCGGAACAGCTCCTGTCGGCCGTGCAGTCGTTGATGACCGAGGATTCGCCGGCCACGTTCTGACGCCCGAATCCCGCCTGGCGCCCGGGCCACGTGCCGGCTAGCGGTACATGGTTTAAACCTGGCCCCAGGTGCGGTTCTCGGTGGCAGTGGTCTGGCAACCCACTGGCCAGGCGCCCATGAGTGGGCAGTCACCGTAATCGACGGGCACACACGGCGAATCGCTCTGCAAGGTCCAGCGCTCGTCGAGGTCGGGTGTCGACGAACAGAATTGCGGATCCTCGGAAATATTGCCGTTCATCCCCTCGAGCGACGTCAGGCAGGCGATCCAGTCCCCGCCCGGATTCCCGAAAATATTGCTGCACTGGACACTGGGCACGGTGCCGGTGGGCCAGCATTTGAGCCCGGCGCCACCGATATTGTGCGCGATGATCGACCTGTCGATCACCGGCACCGGATACCGCGTGACGTAAAAGGCGGCGTTGGCCGGATCCACCTCGTTGCCGGTGACCGTGCAGTTGCGGTAGATGGTGAACGACTCGGCGTTGTAGATGGCGCCGCCCAGGCTCACGGCCAGATTGTTGCTGAAGGTGCAGCCCGTCACGGTCGCCGTGGTGTTCCGGAGGACCAGCGCGCCGCCGTCCGCCTGGGCATGGTTGCCGCGGAAGAGACAGCCGGTGATATAAACGTCTGTACACTGCCGCAATTCGATGCCGCCGCCGGTGGAGGTGAGGTTGTCCCTGATGACACAGTCGATGATGGAGAACGTCGACCGGTAACCGAAGGCCCCGCCGCCGACCCCGCCGGTGTTGTTGACGCCGGTCAGGGTGAGTCCCTCCACCGAGATGTCCGTCAGTTCATCGAAACGCAGGACGGGACCCGGCGAACCGGTCGAGCGCAGGGTGACACAGGCCGGATCACCGCTCTCGCTCCGCAAGGTGATCCCCGATTTCAGGTACAGCGGCGGCACGGTGTACTCCCCGCACGCTACCTCCACCACATCGCCGGCGCTGGCCGAATCGATACCGGCGCCGACGGTGGGTGCATCGGTGGGTACGCGCCAGGTGCGGGCCGGGGCGCTGGCGGCGGTAACCAGGTGCACAAGCAGAACGGCCGGGAGCATCAGGCAGGTCGTAGAGCGAAATGACAGGTGACGCATGTCTGTCCTCCTGCGGCCCCCGCCACAAGGGCGGGGACCGGTTCTCTTGGCACGGATCGTCGCCGTGGAGCGCGACGGCCGGCGTGTTACTTGACGAGTGTCATCTTGGCCGTCTGCACGAAGTCTCCGGCCCGCAGACGGTAGAAGTAGATGCCGCTGGCCATCTGTTCCCCCGCGTCGTTCTGGCCGTCCCACAAGACCTCGTGAAAGCCGGGCGCCCGGGTCTCGTTCAGCAGGGTCCGGACACGTTGACCGGTCAGGTCGAATATTTCAAGCCGCACCGACGCGCCGGGCGCCGGGACCTCGAACTTGATCGTGGTCATGGGATTGAACGGGTTGGGTGCGTTTTGTCGAAGTGCGAAGGAGGTCGGCAGCGGCGTCTCTGCGTCGACTCCGACGGGGTAATAGAGAATTGCGAAGTCGTAGTCCACATCCAGGTGCACGTCGGTCGCCGATTTCTTGGCCACCACGAAGGCGTACCAGCCGGTCTGGGCAGGGATGAAGGATCCGCCCTCGTGGCCGCCGGCGCCGGCGCCGTCCCAGTATTCCTCGGCGAGATAATAGACGAGCACGAACTCGGACGGTGGGTGCGCCCAGACCTGGAGATCGGCGCCGCCCGCGACGTTGGTCAGGTGCACCTCGTAGGTGGTGCCGCCGTTGAGGTAGGCCTCGTAGACGTCCACGAGTCGACCGTCGGGCAGGGTCTCGCCGTCCCAGTGCTTCGGTACGCTGGCGACGTGTCCGCCCCCGGAACTGGCGGCATCGATGACAAAACCGCCCGCACCACCCGAGTAGAACAGCGTGGCGGGATACACCGGATTGCCGCCGATGGTGTTCGAGCCGCCTACGTAGTCAAGCTCTCCATCGAGCAGGCCGCTGCCGCCAAAGCTGATGCTGAATCCCGATTGCGAGCCGGAGTAGTCGGAGAACACTACCAGATCGTAATCATCCGTGGCCGTCTCCGGGCACATGGCCGTCGCCCAGGCCAGTTCGGCGGGGGTCTCGTACTGGAAGCCGTCACAATTGGCGAAGGCTCCCATACCTCGTTCCGGCGGCGCGGCGCGGGCCAGTGGACTCTCGTCCACGAGAGAGCTAGGCGACCAGACGTACTGGCGCGCGTACTCGTTGTCGGTTTCGTTGGTCTCTGGCACCAGGTCATCCCAGTCGTTTTCCCAGAGGACGGTGTGCCGTCCGCCACGTACCGTGGTCAGCCCGATGTTACAAGCAAAGTAGACGCTCCCGGCGCCGATCGGGAGGGTGTTGTTCAGCCACGAGAAGTACTCGCCGTCGAGGTAGAGTCGAGTGTGGTTGAATGGAGCCGGGTTGGGTCCGTCATTGATGCCACACACGGAGAAGTAGGTGTTGTGTGTGTTTCCGTCCAGGGTCGGCGAGACGTGCGCGTTCCCGTGGACAGCGGTGGCGTCATTGCGGGCGATGACCGGGTAATCCCAGCCCGTCCCGGTGTAGGGACGTAAGTTAGGCGGGGTCAGGTAGACCATCAGGTCGTAGCTGCAGCTCTTGCCATAATCGCTGGAGCTGTTCTTCCAGACTACTAGTCCGTAATACCCGGTCGAGGTGATCTCGTAGGTGAACGACTCGTCCTGACCGTCGCCGCCCGTGTTGCTGTTGGCGATGTAGTCGTACTTGTCGTAATAGGTGCCCGCCGCATCGTAGAGGGTGAAGCCGAGGTTGGTGGTGCCGGAGAGCTGATCCAGGGCGAAGGTGAAGTGTCCGGGATCGGCGAAGTAGATCTCGAACAGTTGCAGCACCATGTCGGCGGTCAGGCCATAGGTCCCGATGGTGTCCGGAGCCGACAGCATGGCCACCCGGTTGGACTGCTGCAACGTGACGTTGCCCGACTCGTTGTCGTAGTTCAGGATTCCGGCCTGACGGGTGCCGGTGGAACCGCCGGCGTTGTTGCCGTTCACCAGCACGAAGTCGCAGTAGCCGGAGCCGGCGGTGGACCAGGCCTCGTAGGTGTCGAAGCCGTTCTGGGAATCCACTGGATCGTCGTGCAGACGGACGTCGAAATCGGCGGCGCTGTTGGCGGGCAAGGAACCCACCGCGCCCCAGTAGCCGGACCAGGTGAACTCGAAGCCGTCGCAGTTGGGATAGGTGAAACCCTCTGCCCAGCCGTTGACTGGTGGCGCACTGCGGACCAGGGGCACCTGATCGGTCAGCGCGTACGGTGTCCAGACGAACTGGCGGATGTAATCGTTGTCGGTCTCGTCGAGTTCGACGATCTCCTCGTCCCAGTCGTTGCGCCACTCCACCATGTGGCGTCCACCGCGGGCGGTGAACGGACCGCGGTTGTAGTCGAGGTACCGTTGGCCACCGTTGATGGCGCCCCAGTCGATCCACCAGATCGCTGCGTCGTCCAGGTAAAACCGGGTGTGATTGTGGTCGGCTGGATTGGGTCCGTCGTTGATGCCGGAGAGGTTGAAGTAGCTGTTGTTGGTGTTTCCGTCGAGGTAGACGGAGACGTGTACATCGCCGCCCGACGCGGTGTTGTCATCGCGCACCACCACCGGGTAGTCCCAGCCGGTGGCCGCGTCCGGGGTCAGGTTGGGCGGCGTGAGTTCGACGATGAGCTGGTAGGTGTTTTGCAAGCCCAGTTCGTTGGAGGCGGTCTTGAACACGACGATGCCGTAGTAGCCCGTCACGGGGGCCGTGTACGTGAACGACTCGTCGTCGCCGCCGGCGGCACTGTTGCTATACACCTCGTAGTCACTCTTGTCGTAGTGGGTGTCGGTGCTGTTGTAGATGGCGAAGCCGAGGTTGGCGCTTCCGGACAGGTTGTCCAGGGTGAAGTCCCAGCTGGTGGCGGTGCCGAGGTAGACCTCGTGCATGTTGACGATGTCGTTGCCGTGCAAGGTATATGTGCTGGAGGTCACTGGCGCGCTGATGGTGCCCACGTTCTCGCTGAGCTGGATATAGAAGCTGCTGGAACCGCCCGCATAGCGGTTCACACCGGCCCAGCGGGTGATGAGGGAACCGCCGCCGTTGTTGCCGTTGACCAGCACGAAATCGCTCGAACTTCCGCCCCAGCCCGAGCTGGCCACGGAGCTGTCGAAACCGTTGGTCGAGGTCGGAGTTTCGTCGTGCAGGCGAAGGTCGTAATCGTCCCCGCTGTTCAAAGCCAGGATGCCGACGCAACCCCACCAGGAGCCGCCCGTGGAGAACTGGAATCCGTCACAGTTGACGTAGGTCAACGAGCCCCGAACCGGCGGCGCCGAGCGTGATACCGGCACGTGATTGGCGAGCAGGTACGGCGACCAGACGTACTGCGCCGTATAAGCGTTGTCGTATTCGTTGGACTCGAGGGTCTCCTCGTTGTCGTCGAGGGTGTACTTCAGCGTGTGCCGTCCCCCGCGAATGGTCGGGCTCGAGTTGGGCCAGGTCACATCGACGCCCGCTCCCCAGACGCCGCCCCAGCTGTTCCACCAGATGTTGACGTCGTCGAGCCAGATGTGGTTGAGACCCGACGGCGAGGCACAATCGCCGCCGTTGTTGGTGGCGGCGGCGTTGATGTAACTCGTCGCGTTGCCGTTGAGCGTCGAGGGCAGCGGGGCGTAACTCGAGGTGGCGTCGCCGCTGTTGCGCGGCACCAGGGGACTGTACCAGCCCGACGGCGTGGTCGCGGTGAAGTTGGCCCGGCTGTGGGAGTACATGTACTCTACGCCCAGGGCGTCGTCCGTATGCAGCGTCCGGTTGTGTGTCTCCCCGTTGTCCACCCAGCCGTACATGGTCTCGTCCACATCGGCGTCCCCATACAGGTCGAGCAGGCCGATGGAATGGCCCTCCTCGTGGGTGGCGATGTGTTGCACGTCCATGTCGCCGGCGGCGCCGGAACAGCTCCAGGTGTAGTGCTGGGAGTTGTAGGCGATGTCCGCCTCGACGATTTCACCGGTGGCGGTCACGTACCACCAGTCGGTGACCGCAACGGTACCCGGATTCCAGCCGGCGTTGCGCCAGTGCTGGACGTTCTCGCCATCCTGGGCGGTGGTGGAGGTGGTGGTGCTGCCGCCGAAGGTGGTCGACAGCCCGGAGGCGCACGACCAGGCGTTGTATCCCCCCACCACGGCGTCGCGGGTATTGTTGTAGGTGCAGCCCGCGGCGCCGTTGGAGTTGAGATACCAGGTGAACGGCAGGCTGAACCACTTCGTCTGCGAGTAGTTGTAGGAGATGTCGTGGTTGACCCCGTTGCTCCAGGCGCCCACACCGTTGGCCTGGATGAAGACGTCGCCGCTCCAGGTGGGCGGCACGCGGACCCGCACGCCGCCGGCGATCACCGCCTCGGGGTTGACGACGTGGTCGCCCACGTGGTCGGGAAAGTAGACCAGGTCGGCCAGGGACCCGAAGCCGGTCCCGTAGATATTGACCGTGGCCCCGGTGTTCGCCGAGGTCTTGGCCGGGGAAATGCTGGTGATGTTCGGTTGCGCCAGCAGGAGCGCCGGCATCATCAGCAGGGTCACCGCGGCCGCACACTGTATCATTGCGCGGTTCATGGTTGTTCTCCTTGGCTGGATTGTTGCCTGGCACTCCTAGCGCCCCTGTCTCTGGAGGGCGCCCTCGATTTGCCGGTGGAACTCGCTCAGCGCGATCGGTTCCTGCCGCAAGCCGACGACGGTGTCGCCGATGATTCGATACTTCCCCTGTTCGGCATTAAAAATCGACAGCCGGTCCTGATCGGGTCTGGTCCAGAGGAAGAGCACGGCCTCTTCACCCAGACGGAACACCGGTTCGTGCTCCCGCCTCTGACCGATCCCGCCGACCTCGCCGCCGACCACCTGGAACTCCAGGGTTTGACCGGAACGCAAGGATCCCAGCCACGATTCAGCCACCGCGAAGCCCACGTCGGTGACGATGATGCTGCCCGGTCCATCCAGCCAGTGACAATGCAGGCTCACCACCCGGCCGCGGACCAGGGCCTCGGATCCGCCAACCATCTGATCCAGACTGTATTCCACGATCGCCGCCGTGACCGGCGCAGCCAGCGCCGATAGCAGGACGATCAGCAAGATCTTTCTCGGGTACGACATGACTCACCTCCTGGTAACGCTGAGGGGAGACCACCGAAGTGGATTATTCCCCGGGCACGAGCTTTCACTGCGAGGGAGCCGGTCGTTCCACCGGTGTCACCGGTGTCTTGTACTTCTCGGGGTGCTGCAGTCGGTCCAGAGCCAGTTCCGCCTCCGCCAGACGTTCGGTTTCACCTCGTATCCGCGCGTCGGCGATGATGGCTTCCAGGACGTCGATTTCGGCCTGTTGCTTGATCTCGGCGACTTGCCTGCGGATTTCCGCTGCGGGATCCGAACCGGCGTCGAGACCGGCGAGCTGCTCGGTGAGCGCCTGGAGCCGTTCCTGGGCGACCTGTCGGATCTGGTCGATCTCCTGTTCGAGTTCGGTGAGTGGCCGTTCGCGAGCCATCTCCTGCTCGTTCACCACCGGGCCGGACTGCACCGACTCGACCGGTTCCTGGCCGACGGCGGGCTGAGTCGTGAGGAACAAGGCGAGCAGAATCAAGGCGAGATGAAAGATGTTCCGTTTCATGGCAGGGCCCCCTTCTGTATTCCGTAAGGCACACATATCGGAGGAGAATGCAGAGAGGCCACGAAGCGGCGTTTGCGGCAAGAGAAGGCAGGATGTTGTTCAGCGAGGAAGAGAAGACTCCCTACCCCCACACTCCCCCCACGTGTTGCCATTCTACACCTTTTCCAACGTTAACTCAAGAGTCCTGCCTGGCAGAAAACGGCAAAGATGGTTAGTGTGGACGAATACCTGGATTCTGAATGCCGGTTGTCAACGCCGCGATTGCATGGCTCGGATGCATTGTGGCTCTGATCCGCACGAAATCACTCCGAGCAGCAACGGAGCGTGGAGGCTAATCATGACCCTGGAAGAGGCCATCAGGACAGCCCTGGAGTACGAAGGCAGGGTGCAGGA
>JBDRBC010000581.1:0-5527 GCA_043823125.1 bacterium
TGAACCGGCTCATCGCCATTCCGTACGGCGCCGAGTACCGCATCGAGGTGGACGCGGTCCAGACCCGCATTATCGACCTGGCAGATTACGGGGTTCAGCATCTGTTGCTGCCGGCACAGCCGAGCATGCCCAAGAATGCCGATCCTGCCACCTTCCCGTTCGAGATCGATCGCAGTGCTTACGAGACCGATAAGGTCTCTCGGGACCTGGTGCGGGTGGTGCCTCAGGGACGCCTGCGTGCCATGGATCTCGGTCGAGTCGAAGTGGCGCCGGTGGAATACTTTCCCCGGACGAACCAGATCCGGCTGACTGAATGCATCGATTTCCGGGTGGTGTTCGAGGGCGCCGACAAAAGTGGCGGCGACGAGCTCATGGCCCGCACCGCCAGCCCCTTCTACGATCATCTCTACGCTTACGCCGCCAACAGCAAGGCCTACCAGGACGCCTACCCCGACCGGGTAGGTGATGTGGTGACCATGGTGATCGTCACGCCGCCGGAGTTCGAGGCCCAGCTGGCCGACTTCGTCACCTGGAAGACCGAGCGCGGTTTCCACATGGAAGTCGGCGTCATCGGCAGTGGCGCGGTGGGCAGCACCACGACATCCATCCAGGCCTACATTCACGACCTGTACAACAACCCGCCCGCCGGTCAGCCGGCGCCCAGCTTCGTCCTCTTCGTGGGAGACGTGGCCCAGTGCCCGACCTTCCAGATGAGCGGTGATCCCTCGGATCGGCCGTACTGCGCAGTGGACGGGGACCTGGTCCCCGACATCTATTATGGCCGGTTCTCGGCCACCAATAGCAGTCAGCTGCAGGCCATCCTGGACAAGACCATGATATACGATCAGTACACCATGACGGATCCCAGTTACCTGAATGAGGTGGTCATGATCGCCGGCATGGACTCCGGCTATGGCTCCACCCACGGGAATGGTCAGATCAACTACGGCACCAGCAACTACTTCAACGCCGCCCACGGTCTCACCAGCCACACTTACCTCTATCCCAATTCCGGTAGCAATTCGTCCCAGATCGTCTCGAACGTGAGCAACGGTGTCGCCTATATCAACTACACGGCGCACGGCAGCCAGACCAGCTGGTCCGATCCGAGCTTCACGCAGTCCAACATCAACAGTCTGGGCAACTCCGGTCAATACTGTATGGCCGTGGGCAACTGCTGCTTGACGAGTACCTATGATTATGCCGAGTGCTTCGCCGAGACCTGGTTGCGGGCCGCTGATAAGGGTGCCATCGGCTATATCGGCGGTAGCAACTCCACCTACTGGGACGAGGACTTCTGGTGGGGCGTCGGCGCCTGTCCCTCGGGCAGCATCGGTCCCAATCCGACCTACGCCGGTACCGGTCTGGGCGCCTACGACGGCGTCTTTCACGACCACGGCGAGGCTGATCATCTGTGGTACGTTACCAATGACGCCCTCGTCTTCGCCGGCAATCTGGCCGTGATGGAGGCGGGCGGCATGACGACCTATTACTGGAACATCTACAACCTCATGGGTGACCCGTCGTTGAGCACCTTCATGGGCGTGCCGGCGGCCAACAGCGTCGGCTACTCCAACGTGAGCAGCGCCGGGATCACCATCAGCGCGGACATCGGGAGTTATGTCGGTGTGACCGAGAACGGCAGTCTGCTCGGCGCTGGGACGGTGAACGCCAGCGGCAGCGTGGACATCACGTTCAGCACCACACCCACCACCGGCAGCATCCACCTGGTGGTCATGGCGCAGAACCGGGTACCGTACATCACCGACATCGCGCTGGCTTCCCCTGAACTTTCCCTCAGCGCCACCGCGTTCAGCAACAGCATGGGCCCCGATGCGACGGAGAGCCAGTACCTGGAGATCTCGAACATCGGCGAAGCGGGTTCAATCCTGGCATACAGCATCGGGATCCAGGCCGAACAGCCCCCCGCCAAGGGAGACGAGAAGAGCATCGCCGGTTCCACCCTCACCTGTAGCGAGAGCGAGTATCTCGCCGGCACCACGGTGGATCTCGTCTTCTCTGTATACAATGCCAGCTCGGACCTCGAATGGCTCACCGATGTCACCATCGATTTCCCCGCCGGCGTGACGGTGAACTCCTCCACCGCGTTCATTGGCGGCTCGAGTCCCATGAACTCGGACAACGCAACTGGTGACGGCGTGCTGGTGTCCTGGCACGGCACCTCCAGCGGCTGGGGCGTGATCCACGGCGGCGAGACGGCCACCAGCACGGTCAACGTCAGCTATGGGGGCGGCCTGGCCGGAGATATCGATTTCGACTGGTTCCTGCAAGGTGACATCTACGGCTCCACACCGCACGATCTGGCCGGGACCATCACGCTGACCGCATCGGGGCCGAGCATCACCGTGACCGCCCCCAACGGCGGCGAGGTGCTGGCCATCGAGGCTGGTCAGACGATTACCTGGGATTCCGCCGGCGGCGTGGGCGATGTCAAGATCGACCTGAGTCGCAACAGCGGCTCGAGCTGGGAACCCATCAGCAGCGGCACCAGCAACGACGGCAGCTACGCCTGGAAGGTGACTGGACCGGCCTCCACCGAGTGCCTCATCCGGGTCAGCACCCTGGACGACAGTGTGAGCGACACCAGCGACGATCCGTTCACTATCTTCCAGCCCGTGAACTGGTTGACCGTCAATCCGGTCTCCGGCTCACTGGGACAGGGTGATTCGCAGCTCCTGGAACTCGCTTACGATACCGCGGGCATGGCGCCCGGGTTGTATCAGGCGTTCATCGTCATCGACCACAGCGCCGGCAACGATCCCGCCGTGGTGACCGTGGATCTCGAGATCATCGATGGCATGTCGGCGGTGGGCGACACCCCGCTGGCCCTTGGTCTCACCGGCAACTATCCGAACCCGTTCAATCCCCAGACGGTGGTGTCCTTCTCGGTCGCCAAGGCAGGTCCGGTCTCCATCAACGTGTTGGACATTCGGGGCTACCACGTGCGTACCCTGGTCACCGAGAGCTTTCCCGCGGGACAGCACCAGGTGACCTGGAACGGACTGGACGATGCCGGCCACGCCGTGGCTTCGGGTCTCTACTTCGCTGTGCTGAGAATGCAGGGCGAGGCGGATACGCATAAGATGATGTTGGCTCGTTAGCGCTGGTTTTGTTTGATGGATCCGGAACTCCCGCGGCCATTGGTCGCGGGAGTTTCTTTTCATTATTGAAATTAGACCCTTAAATGATGTATAATGATATCGCTGTACCGGAGTCGATAAAAGACTATCCTTCACAGCAAAGGAATCCACCCACGATCACCACGGATCGGAAAAAGTGGGTAATTCCTTCTCACGATACAATCTGGCGGGCCGGCAATGGATGGTCGGGTTCTCGCGGAACCCCGGAGTACGTTGCGTACTTCTGCGAAAGGACTCCCAATGCGCTCGTCTTGGTATTTCCTTTTACTGATCTCGCTACTCCTTATCGCCAGCTCCCAGGTGAGCGCGGCTACCTCCATTCCCATGTCCGTGGCCGAGTCGCAACTGCAGCTGCAGATTCAGGGAGCGCAGGAATTACAGTTCCGCGTGGAGGTTGGGGATCTTTCCGCGGTGGAAGTGAACACACGAAACGGTGTGTTCACCCGCTTGACCTTGCCCGGATTTCATACTTCCCAAACCGAAGGCGCGCCTGAACTTCCCATGATGAACCGCCTCATCGCGGTCCCCGCCGGAGCCTCGGTCCTGGTCGAGGTGGACGCCGTCCAGAGTCGGCTGGTGGATCTGGCGGATTACGGCCTGATGAACGAGATCTTTCCCGCCCAGCCCAGTATGCCCAAGAGCGCCGATCCCGAGACCTGGCCCTTCGTGTACGACCGGGCGGCCTACAGTATCAACAAGGTCGGCAGGGAACTGGTGCGGGTCACGCCCCAGGGACGCCTGCGCGCCATGGATCTCGGTCGGATCGAGGTGGCGCCGGTGGAGTACTTCCCGGCCACGAACCAGCTCCGGATCACCGAAAGCATCGATTTCCGGGTGATCTTCACGGGCAGCGACCAGGCGGCCGGCGACGAGTTGATGGCCCGGACCTACAGCCCGTTCTTCGAGCCACTGTACGCCGCGGTGGCTAACACCAAGGCGTATCACGACGCCTATCCCGACCGGGTGAGCGACGTGGTGACCATGGTTGTCATCACCCCGCCCGAGTTCGAAGCCCAGCTGGCCGATTTCATCACCTGGAAGACCGAGCGGGGCTTTCACATGATCACCGGTGTCATCGGTAGCCCCGAAGTGGGGACGACCACCGCGACGATCCAGACCTACTTGCACGGTCTGTACAACAGCCCGCCCACCGGACTGCCGGCGCCGAGTTTCGTGCTGTTCGTGGGCGACGTGGCCCAGTGCCCGACGTTCTCCGAGAGTGGAGACGCCACCGATCGGCCGTACTGTGCGGTGGATGGCGATCTGGTGCCGGATATGTACTACGGTCGGTTCTCCGCCACCAACAGCAGTCAATTGCAGGCCATTCTGGACAAGACCATGATGTACGACCAGTACACCATGCCGGACCCGAGCTACCTGGCCGAGGTGACCCTCATCGCCGGTGTGGACGCCACCTATGCCACCACTCACGGCAACGGGCAGATCAACTACGGCACCACGCACTACTTCAACACAGCTCACGGCATCACCGGCAACGCGTATCTGTATCCCGCCTCGGGTAGCAGTGGGGCCCAGATCATCGCCGATGTCGATGGCGGAGTCAGCTACATCAACTACACCGCCCACGGCAGCGTGACCGACTGGTCCAATCCGTCCTTCACCCAGTCGGATATCAACAGCCTGACCAACAGCGGCCAGTACTGTCTGGCCGTGGGGAATTGCTGCCTGACGAGTACTTTCGACAGTGGGGAGTGTTTTGCCGAGACCTGGTTGCGGGCGGCCGACAAGGGCGCCATCGGCTACATCGGCGCCAGCAATTCCACGTACTGGGACGAGGACTACTGGTGGGGTGTGGGGTATCACGCCTCGGCGGAGATCAACGGCACGGCCTACCCGTACGAGAGCACCGGTCTCGGCGGGTACGACGGATTGTTCCACGATCACGGGGAGGCGGACCCGTTGTGGTACGTCACCAACGACGCCCTGGTTTTCTGTGGCAACCTGGCCGTTCAGGAGTCCGGGTCCAGCCGTACCGAGTACTACTGGAACATCTACAATCTCATGGGCGATCCGAGTCTGAGCACCTATCTCGGCGTGCCGTCGGTGAACGGCGTCACCTATCCGACCACGGTTTTCACGACCGATACGTCGGTTCTGGTGGGCGCCGATCACGGCAGCTATGTCGGACTGACCCAGGGCGGCGTGCTGGTCGGCGCCGGCACCGTGGGACCGAGCGGTAGCCTCGATATCAGCCTGCTGCAGACCCCGCTGACCCCCGGCGTGCCGTTGCACATGGTGGTGACGGCGCAGAACCGCGAGCCCTACATCACGGACCTGAACGTCATCGTGCCGGCCACCGTGACCATCGATCCCCTGGTGATCGATGCCAACGTCACGACACCGAT
>JBDRBC010000582.1:0-3235 GCA_043823125.1 bacterium
CGTGTTGATGTGCTCGATCATCACGATGCCGTTGTTGACCACGATCCCGATCAACAACAACAACCCGATAGCCGCCGGCTGGTCGAAATCGGTGCCGGTGAAGTACAGCGTCCAGACGGCGCCGGCCAGGGCGAACGGCAACGCGATCATCAAGGCGATGGCCTGCCGCACCGACTCGAAAAGCCCCGACATCACCGCAAACACCAGCAGCAACGCCAGCAACAGGTTGGTCAGGAATTCCTGCGACTTCTCCTGCTGCTGCAGTTGCCAGTCGCCGAAGGTCCAGGAGTAGCCGTACGGGAACTCCATGGAGTTCAGCGCCGCCGTCACTGCCGGGATGTAATCCTCGCGGGTGCCCGTTTCGTAATTCGCGCCCACCCACAAGCTCGTGAGCCGGTCGTCCCGGTGGATCCGTTCGGCTCCGGGCACCTCGTTGAAGTCGGCCACTGCGGCAAGCGGCACCTTTTCACCGTCGGCTGTCCAGAGGGGGAGGTTGTAGAGCTGGCTGAGGCTCTCGGTGTCCTTTTCCTCGAGGGTCAGGCGCATTTCCCGTTCGCCGTCGGCGGTGCGGAAGCGTTGCAGGCGGCGGCCGCGGTAGGTCAGACCCACCACCTCGGAAAGCTGGTCGGGGGAGACGCCGTAACGCCACATGAGGTCGCGGTCCACCTCGACGTGCAGCTCCTGCTGTCCCTGCTCGCTGCTGGCGAAGTGCTCCGTCAGCCCATTGATATCCATCAGGCGCGACTTGGCTTCCTCGGCCAGCAGCACCAGGGTCGCCGAGTCGTCGCCGAAGACCTGAAAGGCGATCCGTTTACCGCCCTGGTGTTGCCGCCAGTGCTGCCGATTCTCGATGACCTCGAGCTTGATGCCGGCGATCTCGGGCAGGATCTCGCCCAGGCGCCGGCGCGCGCTGACTATGTTCTCTGGTTTGGCTTCGCCCTCGCGCAGGTAGATGCGGGTGACGGCAAAGCGGTCGCTCCAGAAGCTGTAGACCGAGCGCGCCTTCAACTCCTCGCGGTACGGCTCGAGCAACTGTTCCACCTGGGTGACCACAGCCTCCTTGTCGTCGAGGCTTTTCTCCTCGCTGAATTCGTAACGCACCTGCACGTACAGCTCGGTGTTGGAGACGTCGAAGTTCTTGTCGATCTTCAAGAACGGGTACACCGCCGAGGCGATGATGGCGATGCCGATGACCGGCGCCAGCCAGCGGTGCCGCAGGGTGAAGCCGAGCAGACGCACGTGGTGCGTTTCGAGCCAGGTCATCCAGCGGGCGCGGGGGCGAGGCTTGGAGCGGATGAACCACGAGGTGGCCAGCGGGATGAACGTCTGACTGATGAACAGCGACGCCAGCAAGGTGACGCAGACCGTGATGCCGAGCTCCTTGAGATAGATGTTCATCTCGCTCGGCTTGTTGAAGATGATGGGCAGGAACACGATGACCGAGGTCAAGGTGGCCGCCGTCACCGCCGTGGCCACCTCCTTGGCGCCGAGCCGGGAGGCGGTCTTCTGGTCGCGGCCCAGCTCGCGGTAGCGGAAGATGTTCTCCATCACCACCACGGCATTGTCCACCAGCATGCCGATGCCGACGATCAGTCCAAGCAAAGTGAGGGTGTTCAAGGTCTTGCCCTGGGCCCAGACCAGGCCGCAGGTGACGATGAGCGAGAACGGGATGCAGAGCACCGCCACGAAGGTGGTGGACACGCGCCGCAGGAACAGGAACAGCACGACCGAGGCCAGGATGGCGCCGAACACGCCGGTAAAGGTGAGGTCCGACAGGGTCTGCTTGATCTCCTGGCCCTGACTGAACCAGACCAGGAAGTTCACCCCCTCCAGCTCGGGGTCCTCGCCCATGCGTGCGATGCGTTCGTTGATGGCGTCGCACACCTCGACGGTGTTGGCCTTGCTCTCCTGGGTGACCGTGATGCCGATGGCGAAATCGCCGTCCAGGTGGCGGCCGTACTCCAGGGGCGGCTCCTCGTAGATCACGTCGGCCACGTCCCGCAACCGCAAGCCGTCGGCCCGCAGCACGAGATTCTGGATCTCCTCGATGGTGCGGAAGCTGCCCACGGTGCGCACGGCGAAGCGGGTGTCGCCGTCGGTGATCTTGCCGAGGGACTGGTCGAAGTTGCTGCCCCGCAACAGTCGCGCCACTTCGCGGATGTCGATGCCGTGGAATTCGAGATCGGCGATGCGCAGGTTGATGCGCACCTCGCGCGGGTTCACGCCGTCCAGCCGCACCTGGGCCACGCCGGCGATCCGTTCCAGCGGCCGGACGATCTTGCGGTCGAGCAGGTCGTAGCTCTCGCTGAGGTCGCGCTTGGAACTGAGCCGGCCCTCCACGATGGGGCTGTCCGCCTCCTGGGAGTTCCAGTTGCCGCTGACCATGATGTCGCCGATGTCGTCGGGCAGTTCGCCCCGGATCCGATCGAGTTTTTCCCAAACCTCCACTCGCGCCAGATTCATGTCGATGGACCAGTCGTACTCCAGCCGCACCCGGCCGCCGTCGGTGTGGCACTGGGACCAGATCCTTTTCAGCCCCTTCACCG
This sequence comes from bacterium, assembly GCA_043823125.1. GTDB lineage: Bacteria > Krumholzibacteriota > Krumholzibacteriia > LZORAL124-64-63 > LZORAL124-64-63 > JBDRBC01. The sequence goes on from JBDRBC010000582.1 coordinate 2,547, forward strand.
AGCCGAGGGCGTCCTCGATGGGCCGGACGATCATGCGCTCGATCTGTTCGGGGGAGGCGTTATCGTATGGAACGTAGACGAACAGTTCCGGCTCCACGAAGTCCGGCATGAATGCCAGCGGCAGCCGCATCAGGGCCACGCCACCCATCACCACCAGGCAGACGATGACCATGAGGGTGGTGACGTGGCGCTTGATGGCAATTTCGGGCAGGGTCATGGAGTGCTCCTGATGGTCCACGGGTGCCCGGGTTCAGACGTTGGTTGCCTGGACTTGTTGCACGCAGTCGCAGTCGCCGGGCTGGCAATTACCGGAAGTACAGTGTACCCGGGTACACTCCCAAACGCCACACCGCAGCGAATCCGGCGGTGAAATTTACCGGGGGCAAGACGCCCCGGCCAGAATCAGCACTTGATCATTCCACCGGTCGTGGCTTTGAATATCCCCAGCCAGGCCTGGGTAGCCAGGCCGTAAGGAGCACGCCATGGAGCCGATACCGATTATACTGGCCTTGCTGGTCATGGGCTGCATCATCGCCTACGCCATCCTTGATGGGCGCAAGCGGCGGGAGATGATGTCGGCCTACGCCCAGGCGAAGGGCTATAGCTTCGATCCGGACAAGGATCGCGATATGGACGATCGGTACGCGGATTTCAGCTGCTTGCGCAAAGGACACAGCCGCTTCGCCCAC
>JBDRBC010000583.1:0-2417 GCA_043823125.1 bacterium
GACCGTCACCGGTCTGACGCCGGAGACGCGCTACTGGTTCGCCGTCGCGACCGGCGACGAGATTCCGAACTGGTCCATGATCTCCAATGCGGTCGACACGACCACCACCAACGAGCCCGAGGCGCAGTACTGGGATCTCGCCTTCGCCGTGTCACAGTGCACCCTCGAGCAGTTCGGCTGCAGCCCGTCGGGCTGCATGTGCCCCCCTGCCAGTTCGATTTACGGGTACTGCCCGCAGCGGATCTTGCGAATCTGGGGAGTCCGCATGGAGGCGGGCGGGGCGAACTACACCGGGTCCCTGGCGGTGAGCAACGCCACTGTCGGGTCCTATGTGCTGCGATCGGGTACCATTGCCGTCACGGCCACTATCGAGGGTGGGCGGACCAGTTACGAGCTAACCATGACGGGGCTGCTTGATGATCCATTCCTGTCGGGTTCACAGAATCCGTTCGCAGAGCTGGATTGCTCATTTTCGGTGGTGGATGCGGTAGTGGACGGGAGTGCGATCAATGGTCAGTTCGATTTCGTGTACGATGTCGATTCGCTGAATGGGGCTTGCATGAATCTGCATTATCGGGAAGAGGGTTGGGGAAGTGCATCGGTGGCTACGCAGGTGGCGCCGGGTAAGGGGGCGGGGATTTTGGTCTCGTCTGGACGGTAGGATTGTTGGAGCTGGTGTGAGGACCTAGCGCCCACCACCCTCTCTTCCACACGGAACTGCGACGCGGCTTGCTGGAGGGATCGAGTCCACAGGAGTTGCAGACCCGGCAGGACAGGCTCGCCGCACTCATTCACAGCCGGGTCGACTGGGAGGCGCTCTGGGGCGAGATGGGGATCGGGGAGATCAGGAGATCGCCGGCCATTCGGGAAGAAACTCAGGAATTGCTGCCCTGGAGAATGGATGTGCCCAGCGCGAGGGAAGCCCGGATCGACGTTCCTGATGCCAAAATGCTGGAAGTTAGATGCTCCCCGGCAAACCAACTTTCGAAAATCGAAGTCCCCATGAGCCGTGTTCATGAATCCCTGTCCGAATATCAGAAACCCTCGGATTCCATGACCGAACAGCTCGCCCGCCGCATGCGTGAATTCACCGGCCGGGCCAAGAACAAGAAGGGAAAACCACAATGAACCAGATCATCCTCGACCATATCTCCAGGCTGGAACTCGGCGACTGCCTCGAGCACGGTAACATGTCCGTGCTGCCCCTTTTCGTGAAAGAGCCCGTCGGCCCGGAATACCTGACCCTCGGCGAGGCACTGGACGCCAATCTGTTCCTCGTAACAGAAGTTGACGAGAGCGGCTCCGTCCCCAACCTGGCCGTTTTCAACCAGAGCGATCGCCCGGTCCTGATCCTGGACGGCGAGGAACTGAAGGGCGCCAAGCAGAACCGGGTTCTCAACACGACCGTGCTCGTGGCGGCCGGGGCCAAGATCGTCATCCCGGTCAGCTGCACCGAGCAGGGCCGCTGGAGCTACAACAGCCGGGGGTTCTCGGACTCGGAGGTGGTCATGCACAGCTCCGGCCGGGCCAGAAAGTGTGTCGACGTATCGACTTCCCTGGCGGAAGGTCATTCCTTCGCCGGCGATCAGGGCGCGGTCTGGGAAGAGGTGGATGTCCTCAGCCGGAAAACGCAGAGCGCCTCCCCCACCAGCGCCATGCGCCAGGCTTTCGAGGATCGGCAGCAGGACCTCGAGCAATATGGCCAGGCGTTCACGCTGGTCGAGGGTCAGGCCGGGGTCCTGGTGATGATCGACGGAAAGGTGGTCGGGTTCGACCTGCTCTCGCGACCGGAGGCGTACGCCCGCCTCCACGAGAAGCTGGTACGGAGTTACGCCATGGATGCGCTGACCCGGACCGGGGCCGACGCTCCGTCGAAACTGTCTCCTGCAACAGACCCGGCCGAAACGGCCAGGACCTTCCTCGATAATATCCAGACCTGCCGGGAAGAACGATTCGATTCGGTGGGGCTCGGTGCGGATCTGCGCTTCGCCGGAGATTCGGTGGTCGGGTCGGGGCTGCTGGTCGACGTGTCGGTCGTGCATACGGCTTTCTTCTGGGGCTATCGGGGTGGGCGGGGCCTGGGTGAGGGAATGAGCCGTTCCAGTGCGCGGATGTGGTCGCGTTTGTTGAGTGGGGATTCAGATGAGGGAATGGATCGCTAGAAGTTCGCTCCTATAGGACACTGGGGAGGTAAACATGGATGACAATTCGACCAAGCAAACCAAGGAAGAACCGAAACCATCTCGATGGCAGACCAGTCATGATTCCGATTCCCGGACATATCTGCATATTCCACCCCAAAACGAACACTGATTCCGACGCAAACCGAACAGGCATTCCGATCGAAAACGAACACTGATTCCGATCGAAAACGAACAGTGATTCCGACGCAAACCGAACACCCCCACCCGGGGAAG
>JBDRBC010000584.1:0-3004 GCA_043823125.1 bacterium
CCGGGGGAGCCACTCAACGAATATCGAGGCCTCCGGCAATCTCCGGCTCTACCATGTCGGTCCAACCAAACCGACCTACCCGAAACCGCCCGCCCCCGGCAGGCGATAGACGAGGAGGCTTTCATGCGGAAAGTCGTGCCGGCGCTGCTGGCTCTATTCATTCTGGCCACCTGCGTATCCTGCCAGTCCAATCGCGCGGGGAACGCCGCCAATCCGGCCGCCCCGGCCGAGGCGAAACTCGAAATCCCCTACCTGCAATACACCCTCGACAACGGGCTCGACGTGATCCTGCACCAGGACCGGTCCGATCCCATCGTGGCCATCGCCACCCTGATGCACGTGGGCTCCAACCGGGAGCGTCCCGGCAAGACCGGCTTCGCCCACTTCTTCGAGCACATGTCGTTCAACGACTCGGAGAACGTGCCGCAGGGGGCCAACCGCAAGCTGATCGCCGAGCTGGGCGGCTCACGGAACGGCGGCACCTGGACCGACGGCACCGTCTACTACGAGGTGGTCCCCAAGGACGCCTTCGAGAAGCTGATGTGGATCGACTCCGACCGTCTCGGCTACATGATCAACACGGTGACCACGCCGATCCTGGAGCGCGAAAAGCAGGTGGTGAAGAACGAGATCCGCCAGCGCGCGGACAACCAGCCGTACGGACATACCCAGACCATCATCCGCCGGCATCTGTATCCCGAGGGACACCCCTACAGCTGGACCGTGCTCGGGACGCTAGAGGATCTGCAGTCAGCCACCCTCGAGGACGTGAAGGAGTTCTACCACAGCTATTACGGCCCGCGGAACGCCACCCTGGTCATCGCCGGCGACTTCGAGATCGACGAGGCCAAGCAGCTGGTGCAGAAGTGGTTCGGCGAGATTCCCGACAAGGACGTCTCACCGCCGCTGGACCCCATGCCGGTACCCCTGGACGAGACCAAGTCGCTGTACCACCTGGACAACTTCGCCGAGCTGCCGGAGATCCGGATCACCTGGCCCACGGTGGAGCAGTACCACGACGACTCCTACGCCCTGAACGCGCTGGGCCAGATCCTCAGCCAGGGCAAACGCGCCCACCTGTACAAGGTGCTCGTGGAGGAGCAGAGCCTGGCGCCCGAACCGTCGAGTTACAACGACTCCAGTGAGCTGGCCGGCAGCTTCACCGTCCGGGTGCGCGCCAACGCCGGTGTCGATCTGGACGACGTACATGCGGCCATCTTCACCGCGCTGGACCGGTTCGACAGCGAGGGATTCTCGGACAAGGACCTCGAACGCATCAAGGCCATGCAGGAGACGAATTTCTACAACGGCATCTCCAGTATACTCGGCAAGGCGTTCCAGCTCTCGGCCTACAACGAGTACGCCGGCGATCCCGGCTACGTCACCACCGACATCGAGAAGATCAAGGCCGTGACCCGCGAGGACATCACCCGGGTCTTCAACCGGTACCTCCGGGGACAGCACCACGTCATCACCAGCTTCGTGCCCAAGGAGACCCCGGATCTGATCCTCACCGGGGCGGTGAAGGCCGACATCCCGGAAGAGGTCGTGGCCGAGGACACCGAGGAGAACGAGTTTCCGGACGACCCGAATTTCGTCATGGAGAAAACACCGTCCTCCTTCCCGCGCAACGAACCGCCGCTGGGTGACCTGCCGCTGCTGACCCCGCCCACCGTCTGGACGGCCGAGGCGGACAACGGCATGCTGATCTACGGCATCGAACACAAGGAGCTGCCCCTGGTGCAGCTCAGCCTGCGTCTCATGGGCGGCCACGTGCTGGACGACCCGGCCAAGGCCGGCGTCGCCAATCTGCTGGCTCAGCTGTTGATGGAAGGCACAGCCAGCAAGACCCCCGAGGAGCTGGAGGACGCCATCGGCGTGCTCGGCGCCAGCATCGACCTGGACGCCAGCACCGAGTACCTGACCCTGTCGGCCAACATGCTCGAGCGGAATTACGACCAGGTGCTCGCCCTCATCGAGGAGATCGTGCTGGAGCCGCGCTGGGATCAGGGCGAGTTCGACCGGCTGAAGCAGCGGGCCATCACCCAGATCCAGCAGCGCGACGCCAATCCGCAGCAGGTTTCCTTCTGGACGCTCAACAAGCTGCTGTACGGCGACGGGCACATCAAAGCGCTGCCCACTGACGGCATCCAGGAGACGGTTGAAGCAATCACCCTGGACGACCTGAAGCAATTCTACGCCCGGAACTTCGCGCCGAACCTGGCCCGGTTCCACATCACCGGCGCCATCGACCAGCAGCGGGTCCTGGCCTCCCTCGCCGGCCTGAACGACCGCTGGAGCACCAAGGACGTCCGCTTCCCGGGCTACAGTCTGCCCGAGCCGCCGGCATCGCCTCAGGTGTACTTCGTGAACATCCCGGGCGCCAAGCAGTCGGTGATCTTCCTCGGCTGTCTGGCCATGGCCGGCACTGATCCGGACTATTACCGCACCGACGTGGTCAACGAGCGACTGGGCGGTGGTTCCAGCGGCCGGCTGTTCCAGACCCTGCGCATCGACAAGGGCTTCACCTACGGCGCCTACTCGTTCCTGCGACGGCAGCTCGACCGGAGCGCCTTCCTGGCCACCTCGGCCGTGCGCTCCAACGCCACCCTGGAGTCGCTGGAGATCTTCCGGAACCTGATCAGCGACTACGCCGACACCTACACCTCCGAGGACCTGGCCACCTGCAAGAACATGCTCATCAAGCAGGACACCCAGAACTTCGAAACCCTGTTCGATCTGATCGGCGTCCTGCAGGATATCAGCACCTACGATCTTCCCTTGGACTACATGGAGCGCAACCAGGCGGTGCTTAACGCCATGACCCGGGGCGATATCCGGGAGCTGACGAGCAGCTACCTGGATGCACAGCACATGATCTACGTGGTGGTCGGGGACGCCGAGACGCAGCTCGAAAACGTGGAGGCGTTTGGTTACGGTGAGCCGATTTTGCTCGATCGGCAGGGGAATCCAATAGGTGCAACGAACTGACCTTGCGTTGCTG
>JBDRBC010000585.1:0-11952 GCA_043823125.1 bacterium
ACCGAGCTGACCCTGTTCGACACCATGTGGAGCGAGCACTGCTCGTACAAGAGCAGCCGGCCGGTGCTGAAGGAGTTCCTGCCCACCGAGGCGTCCAACGTGGTGGTCGGGCCGGTGGAAGACGCCGGCATCGTGGATTTCGGCGAGGTGAACGGGGTGCGGTACGGCATCGTCATCGCCCACGAGAGTCACAACCACCCCAGCCAGGTCATGCCGGTGGAGGGAGCCGCCACCGGGATCGGCGGCATCGTCAGGGATGTCTACTGCATGGGCGGGGAGGTGATCGCCTGTCTGGATCCGTTGAGGTTCGGCTGGCCGCTGCCCGGGGAAACGGACGCGGCCGAGACGGCCCACCGGCTGGAGATCGCGCGGGAGGTGGTCACCGGTATCTGGGAGTACGGCAACGCCATCGGCGTACCGAATCTGGGTGGGGATGTCTATTTCCACCCTTCCTACAACGAGAATTGCCTGGTGAACGTGGTGGCGGTGGGTATCGTGCCCACGGAGCAGATCACCCACAGCGCCGTGCCGCCCCGGGCGGCCGAGGAACCGTACGAGCTCATCCTGGTGGGTAAACCGACGGACTGGAGCGGCATGGGCGGGGCGGCCTTCGCCTCGTCGAATCTCGATGCCGAGGCCGCCACCCAGAACAAGGGCAGCGTCCAGGTGCCGGATCCGTTCCTGAAAAGAGTACTCACCGTGGCCAATCGCGAGGTGCTGGCCCTGGCCCGCCGGGAGGGTGTCGAGGTCGGCTTCAAGGATCTCGGGGCCGGCGGTGTGAGCTGCGTCACCAGCGAGCTGGCCGACGCCGGCGGTTTCGGCTGCGATGTGGATCTCGCCCTGGTACATGCAGCCGGTGAAGACATCCCGGCCCGGGTCATCGCCTGTTCCGAGACCCAGGAGCGGTATGGACTGGCGGTGCCGGCGCGGTTGACCGACCAGGTCCTGCGCATCTACAACGAGGACTTCGCCCTGCCGACCCTGTACACGGGGGCCTGTGCGCGGCGCATCGGCACGGTGACCACGGATCGGCAGTACATCCTGCGGTACGGGGAGCGGATCCTCTGCCAGACCGATGTGGAGACCATCACCACCGGCGTTCGGTACGAGAGGCCGTACGAGGCGCGACCGCGGCCGGAAGTGGCTCCCGACACTCGTTTGCCAGAGGCACCGGTGACCGAGATCGCCGCCGAATGGGTAGCGTTGCTGCGGCACCCCAATCTCGCCTCGCGTGAGTATCTCTACCGCCACTACGATCCCGAGGTGCAGGGGCAAACCGTGTTGCGACCGGGCGAGGCGGATGCCGGCGTGGTGACGCCACTGCCCGGCAGTTCGCGCGGCGTGGCGCTGGCCGCCGACGGCAATCCTCTGGTCGGCCTGGCCGATCCGTACCTGGCCGGCGCCAGGGCGGTGCTCGAGGTCTGTCGCAACGTGGCCTGCGTGGGGGGCGTGCCGGCGGCGGTGACCGACTGTCTCAACTTCGGGAATCCCGAACATCCTGAGGTCTTCTGGCAATTCCGCGAAGCGGTGCGTGGCGTGTCCGACGCCTGCCGCGCGCTGGGCCGGCTCGACGCGCCGGACGAACCGCTGCCGGTCATTTCGGGCAATGTCAGTTTCTACAATCAGAGCAACAGCGGCCGCGCCGTGGCGCCGTCACCCATCGTGGCCTGTGTCGGTATCGTGAAGGACAGTTCGTTCTGCCGCTCCCAGCGATTCAAGGACCCGGGTGATCAGCTCTATCTGCTCGGGGCGCCCAGCGCCGACCTGACGGCCAGCGCCTATCTGGAGGCGGGATTCCAGGCCGGCCGGCCGGACCTGCCCGAGCTCGACCTGCCGGCGGCCCGAGCCGAGATCGCCGCCACGGTTTCACTGGTGGAGGCGGGACTGGTCAACGCGGCGCACGATATCAGTGATGGCGGGTTGGCGGTGGCCTTGGCCGAGATGGCCCTGGGGCTCGAAGGACAGCTAAACCGCGGCGCCCATGTGATCTTGCCGGCGGAGCTGGCCGAGCTGACCCAGCGCGAGATCATGTTCAGTGAACGCGGTGGTTTTATCCTGTCGGTTCCCGCCATTGCGACGGAGAAGGCGGAGAAGATCCTGGCGATGTCCGGCGCGGTCTGGTGGCGTCTGGGTGAAGTGACCGACGGCGACACGCTCCAGGTGGATTTTCCCGCCCGGCAGGAAACCACCGAAGTGGCTCTCGACGAACTGGCCCACTCCTGGCAAACCGGGCTGACCGAGCTGCTCGGCGGACCGAATGCGACGGCCGCCCTGCGGTCGGCAGGACCAGCCAGCGAAACGACAGCAACCGGAACCGGCGCCATCGCTGTGTCGAGCGCCGCCACGGCCAGCAGTGGTTCCCCGGCTCCCCGGATAGCTGTCTTGCAGTTGCCGGGAGTGAACTGCGAGACCGAATCGGCCCGGGCCATCATTGCCGCCGGGGGAGCACCCGAGATATTCCGCTGGACCCGCACTGCCGTTGAGTTGACACAGTTCGACGGCTTCCTGATCCCGGGCGGATTCTCGTATCAGGACCGGGTTCGGGCCGGCGCCGTGGCCGCCAAGGATCCCTTGCTGGATGTCCTGCACGAGGCAGCCGCCGCCGGCAAGCCGATTCTGGGTATCTGCAACGGCTGTCAGGTGCTCATCGAGTCGGGGTTGGTACCGGGGTTGCAGCCGGGGGCGGTGGAGGTGGCCCTGGCGGCCAACCGGTTCCCCGGACGCCACGGTTACTACTCGCGCTGGGTCGTGGTCAAACCGGTGACCGGTTCCCGCTGCGCTTTCTGCCCTGATCTGCCGGACGAACTGCCCGTGCCGGTGGCGCACGCGGAGGGGTGTTTCACCCACGAGGATCCGGAATTCTTCACACGGCTGCATCGTGATGGTTATATTGCCTTGCAGTATAACGACTCGGAAACTGGCGCCGGCGGCAATCCCAACGGTTCGGCGCTGGCCACGGCGGCTTTGACCAACAGCCGGGGCAACGTGCTGGCCATGATGCCGCATCCCGAGCGCGCGACCTGGCTGTTCCAAGTGCCGGAAGATCTGCCCCATGCCTGGGACGCCCGGCGCCGAGCGGCTGCCGGTGACAGTCACGCCCTGGCCGGTCCCGGGCCCGGGTATCAGTTACTCCGGCGACTGGTGGAATTGTGCTAGTGGTTTGACAGAACACTAGTTGCGTTCAGGGGTTTCGCAGCCGAACGGCCGGGAATCGACACGGAGTAGACATGAGCACGCAGACCACACTGTTGACCGTTCACAAGGGGGTCGACCTGCACGCGGCCACCGCCGAGCGGGTCATGCGCCATCGGCTCACGGACGGCGATAAGCTCGTGGCGCTCAGGCGGGGCGAGTTCTATACCTTCTGGGAGTCGGAACAACACGACCTGTCCGTGCCGAAGTTGCTCTCGGTCGCCCGCTACTTCAATCCAAACAAGCATTCTTACGGTCACTTCGTTTTGCCCACCACGGAGCGGCCGTGGTACCAGAACGAAAACGACCGCTGGGGACTCGCCCTGCCCGCCGGTTGGCCGGGTGAACCGCGCGATACGGATCTGGGCCAACCGACGGCTGATCTGAACGAACGGATGCTGGGCGGACAATCCGCCGCGGGTTGTGTGGCCGTGGATGTCTGCGCCTACGCGCTGGGCGCCTCCGGTCCGCTCCTCGCCGGTGTACTGTGGCGATTGATTCTGCAGGTAGCTGCCGAGCAGGCGGCGACGATCGCGGAACGATTCGTCACCACTCGAAGCGGTCGCGAGGGATTGCTCGTCAATCCGCACATGCAAGGCTGGCTGTACAGTGTGCGAACCGGCAGTACGGCCGGTCGCCCGGGTTAGACACCAGGGACGGGAGGCCGGGATGAGCGGGAGCCCTTTTTGGCGTGAAGAGTGTGGTATCGTCGGCATCGCCGGCTGTGGCGGCGCCGCCGAACTGGTGAGCCTGGCGTTGCACGCCCTGCAGCATCGTGGCCAGGAGAGCGCCGGCATCACCGTCGGCGATGGTCACACCCTGGCCACCCACAAACGCATGGGCCTGGTGGCGGATGTTTTCGATGAGAACACGGTCAAGTCACTCAACGGCACCAGCGCCATCGGCCATGTGCGATATTCCACCACGGGATCATCCAACATCCGCAACGCCCAGCCGATCCAGGTCACTTCGCATCGTGGTTCCCTGGCCCTCGTCCATAACGGTAACTTGATAAATGCCCATGTCTTACGTCGGGAAATGGAGAAAGAGGGTTCGATTTTCAGCACCACCAGCGATTCGGAGATCATCCTCCATCTGGTGGCGCGCAGCCGGGCCGAGACAGTGGAAGACGCCCTCGCCGAGGCGCTGAGCAAGGTAAAGGGCGCGTACTGTCTGGCGGTTCTGACCAAGGATCAGCTCATCGTGGCCCGCGATCCTTTCGGTTTCCGTCCCATGTGTCTCGGTCGTTTCCAGGACAGCTACGTGGTCTGCTCCGAGAGCTGCGCCCTGGACATCATCGGCGGCACCTTCTTGAGGGACGTGGAGCCGGGAGAACTCATCGTGCTCGGGAACGGCGAGTTGAGCAGTCGGCGTCTGGCCAATCCGCAGCCCGAACGCCGTTGTGTCTTCGAACACGTCTATTTCTCTCGTCCCGACAGCCGGGTGTTCGGGACCAACGTGGAGCGGGTCCGGCGGCGGAGTGGTGAGATTCTCGGCGCCGAGGGGGCCGTGGCGGCCGATCTGGTCTGTGCAGTCCCCGATTCCAGCAACACCGCCGCTCTCGGTTTCTCCCAGGCCACCGGCATCCCGTTCGAGCTGGCGCTGATCCGGAACCACTACGTCGGCCGCACTTTCATCTCGCCAGCGCAGAAGGTGCGTGATATGTCTGTCCGGATCAAGTTCAACCCGGTGGCGGAAGTGCTCAAGAACAAACGGGTTGTGGTGGTGGACGATTCCATCGTGCGCGGGACGACCATGCGCAAGCTGGTCAAGTTGATCCGGGGGGTGGGGGCTGCCGAGGTGCATCTGCGCATCGCCTCGCCGCCCATCACCCATCCCTGCTACTACGGCATCGATACGCCGGTGCGCAAGGAGCTCATCGCCTCCAGTCATTCGGTGGAGGAGATCGCAACCTATCTGCGCGTGGATTCTCTGCAGTTCCTCTCCCTGGAGGGATTGCTGGCGGCCAGTGGCGAGGCGGATCACTACTGCACTGCCTGCTTCACCGGCGACTATCCGCTCGGTTTCATGGATCATCACGAGAAGAATGTCTTCGATCAGGAGGCGGAGTCCCGGGACATATCGATTCCCACGATCTCCCCGGAGCGGTCATGAACAGGATAGAGTTTTGGTGGACACACTGTTGGTGGAAGGCGGCTATCGGCCACGGGACGAGTTCTCCTCGCCCGCGCGGCTGAGTTCCACGCTGCTCAAGGAAATCTTACCGCTGGTGAGTCGGCCGGCGCGGTACATCGGTGGTGAGGTCGGCGCCGTCCGGAAGGAATGGGAGACCGACCGCGCCAACATCTTGCTGGCGTTTCCCGACGCCTATGAAATCGGCATGTCCTATGCCGGTCTGCGTATTCTCTACCAGATCCTCAATCAGCACGAACAGACGTACGCCGATTTCGCCTTCGCGCCGTGGCCCGACCTGGAGGCGCGGCTGCGGGAGGGTGGTCTGCCGCTGTTCGGGCTCCAGTCGCGCCGGTCGGCAGGGCAGTTCGATGTGCTGGGATTCTCGCTCTGTTACGAGCTGGCCTATACCAACCTGCTCACCATGCTCGATCTGGCCGGCATTCCCTTGCTGGTGGAGCAACGGGGGGAGGGAGCGCCGCTGGTCATCGCCGGCGGTGCCTGCGTGCTCAACCCGACCATCGCGGCGCGGTTCTGTGATCTGGTTTTCCTGGGCGACGGCGAACTGACCGTGCCGGAAATCGCCACTGCGGTATACCGGTGGAAACAGTCCGGCGGTAGTCGCGTGGAGCTGCTCGACCAGCTCGCCGCCATCGAGGGCGCCTGGCGCCCGGGTCGGGGGGCGGTCCGGAGTCGGGTCCTGCCCGACCTGAACGATTCTCCCTTGCCGGCGGGGCCGGTGGCGGTCCTGGAACCGGTGCACGATCGACTCACCCTGGAAGTGATGCGCGGCTGTACCCGAGGTTGCCGGTTCTGTCAGGCCGGCATGGTGACCCGGCCGGTGCGCGAACGGAACGTGACCCCGTTGCTGGAGGCCGCCAGTGAAGGGATCGAGACCAGCGGTTGGGACGAGCTGTCGCTGCTGTCGCTCTCCACCTCGGATTATTCCGGCTTGTCGTCACTGGTCGCGGGCTGTCGTGAGCGGTTGGCCGAGCGCCGCACCAATCTGGTCTTGCCGAGTCTGCGGGTGAATTCCCTGACGCCAGAACTGTACCGGCAGGTATCGCGAGAAGCGCCGAGCAGTTTCACCTTCGCGCCGGAGGCCGGCAGTCAGCGGTTACGTGACGTGATCAACAAGCAGATCACCGAGGCCGATGTTTTGACCGGGGTTCGGGAGGCGTTCGCCGCCGGCGCCAAGAAGATCAAGCTGTACTTCATGATCGGTCTGCCCAGCGAGACCGATGCCGATCTCGACGCCCTGGTGGCGCTGGTTGACCAGGTGGTGCGGCAGGCCCCGCGCGGCGGCGGCCAGGTGACGGTTTCCATCTCACCCTTTGCGCCCAAGCCCCACACGCCGTTCCAGTGGGCGGGGCAGATTCCCACCGCCGAGATGGCGCGTCGCAATCAGTACTTGGCCGAACGCCTCGGCCGGCTGCGCGTCAAGGTCAGCTTGCGTGATCCCGAGGTATCCACCCTGGAAGCGTTGCTGGGTCTCGGTGATGAACGTCTGGCAGAAGTGGTATTGCACGCCTGGCGCGCCGGAGCGCGCTTTGACGGTTGGACCGAGCGGTTCGACGCCGGTACCTGGCACGCGGCTCTGGACGCCGCCGGACTCGATCCCCGGTACTACCTGGATGCCCGGGATTCCGCGTTACCACTGCCCTGGGACCAGGTTCAGGCGGGTGTGGACCGTGACTTTCTGGTAAAGGAATGGGAGCGGGCCGGCAGCGGGGATACATTGTCTGATTGCCGACTGGCCGGTGAGTGTTATGATTGTGCTGCCTGTGACGAGAATCTGGATCACCGTTTCGCTGAATCGCCCGCTCAGGAGCCAGATAGTGGATCCGATCACGCAGCTGTGTTATCACTGCTGACGGACCGTTCAGCGACTCCGGCTTTCGATCCGCGCAACGTGAGCCCTGAAGATCCGGAACAGGAACGACGCCGCTGGGTCGTCTGGCGTCAGCAAGCCGCCAGCAAGTGCTGGTATCGTGCCGAGTTCAGCAAGAGCGGCGAGATGCGTTTTCTTGGGCATCTCGATTTCCAGCGTCTGCTGCAATTGGCGCTCAGGCGATCCGGATTACCGGTGGCGTATAGCCGCGGTTTCCACCCGCACCCATTGTTGAAGTTCGGCCCGCCGTTACCGGTGGGAATCAGTGGTGAGCGGGAACTGTTCGACATCGCCTTCGCCGGCGAGACTCCCGGTTGGGAGGAGCTGTGCAACGCCGCCTTGCCGGCGGGATTGCAAATCCGGCGCAGTGTGGTGGTCGGGGCGAGCGTACCGAGGTCCATCGACCAGGACGCTACCCGGTTCGAGTACGAGGTCACCCTGCCGGCCACGGGGAATAACGACCTGACCTCTGCCACCCTGACGGCCAGGGTGGAGCGTTTTCTGGCCAGCGACAGCTGGCCACATATCAGACACCGTCCCAAGGGGGACGTGGAGATCGATGCCAGGGCCCTGGTACCAACCGGGGGACTGGCCGTGGAGCCTGCCGCGGCGGACATCAAGGCTGGAAAGAAGTCCGGCAGTACGGCTCCAGATCAGAATCCGGGCGGTCTACGCTTGCGCCTGTCGCTCCTCAGGACGGCGGGGGAGAGCAGTCTGTCCATACACGACTTTTTGACCGCTCTCTGCGGATCGGCTCTACCCGAACCGCAGCTCTGCCAGATTCGGCGCACGGGATATTTCGGTGTCTCCCGGAGTGGTCATTACCGGACGCCGCTTGAGGAAGTGGGTGACAACAACCGGCTGTTCTGGCTTCGCAAACGGATCGAGGCCTGAACCGAGCCGGGAAACCATGAAAAAAGAAATCGTCATCAATTCAGCTCCGCACGAGATCCGGATCGCCATCCTCGAAGACGGTGAACCCGTGGAACTGCTCGTGGAACGAGCTGAATCACGTCGGATCGTCGGCAACATCTACAAGGGTGTGGTCAGTTCGGTCAAACCCGGTTTGCAAGCCGCCTTCGTGGACCTCGGTCTGGAACGCGCGGGTTTTCTGCACGCCTCGGACTTGGTCCACAGCGGACCGGACACGGATGAAGCGGATGCCCCGGCGCCCAGCGGCGGTCGCGGCGGTTTTCGTCAGCAGCAGATTCCTGACATTGGCCGGAGCCTCAAGGTGGGCGACAAGCTGCTGGTGCAGGTCACCAAGGAATCCATCGGCACCAAGGGCCCCCGGCTCACTGCCGATCTCAGTCTGCCGGGACGTGTTCTGGTGATGATGCCCAAGGGGCGTCACATCGGGGTTTCGCGCAAGATCGAGGACCGGCGCGAACGGGTTCGGCTCAAGCAGCTCCTGCAGACGATCCGTCCCGATGTGGGTGCGTTCATCATCCGCACCGCGGCCACGAACATGAAAGAGGACCAGGTTCGCCAGGACGTGAAGTATCTGCACGAACTGTGGCAGGACATTCGTAAACAGGCCGAACTGGTGGAAGCCCCCGGCCTCGCGCATGAGGATGTCGGCATGGTCGTGGGGCTGATCCGCGACATCTTCAAGGACGACGTGGACCGGCTCATCATCGACGACAAGGACGACTACCGGCTCCTGATGCGTTACGTCCAGACCTTTGCGCCCCAGCTGAAGAACAAGATCAAGCTGTACAAGGAAAGTCTGCCCATCTTCGACCATTACGAGATCGAGTCCGAGATCAAACGGTGTCTCGACAAGCGGGTCTGGATGAAAAAAGGCGGCTACCTCATCATCGAACAGACCGAGGCGCTGGTGTCCATCGATGTCAACACCGGTCGCTTCACGGGCAAGCGGAATCAGGAAGAGACCATCTTCCAGACCAACATGCTCGCTGCCCGGGAGGTGGCGCGGCAACTGCGGCTGCGCGATTTCGGCGGCATCATCGTCATCGACTTCATCGACATGGAGAACGAGGGCAACAAGAAGCGGGTGCTGGCGGAACTTCGGTCCCATCTCAAACGCGACCGGGCGCGCACCAAGGTATTCCCCGTCAGCAATCTCGGTCTGGTGGAGATGAGCCGGCAGCGGGTACGACCGTCACTAGAGTCGCAAGTGAGTGATTCGTGTCCCTACTGCACTGGCACGGGCAAGGTGCTCAGTTTGGGCACCATGAGCGCCAGCATCGAACGGTTGACCCATCGAATAGCCATCGCCACCCGGGAACGGCGATTGCAGATCCAGGCCAACCCGACCCTGGCCCTGTATCTGCTGGAGGAGAGGGCCGAGCAGTTCAAGGATCTCTGCCGCAACTTCGAACTCGAGGTCAACGTGCTCGATGACCCCACCTTGCATCTGGAGGAATTCCGGATCATCTCGCTCAATTCCGATCGCGATCTCATTGCCGAATTCGAGAAGAAAACCCGCGGACAACGTCAACGCGGGAGGCGGTGAGTCGAATATTCCCAACCGACTATTCGTTCAGCCCGGCGGCTGAACGAACAGTCGGTTGCGGAGTTGCAGGCGCGCGGTGGCGAAGTGACTCCGCGCCAGACTGCGGTTGACCTGCCGGTTACGCGGGCTGAGAGAGCGGAGCAGCCCCTTCAGACCATATTCCACGAACTGGACCAGACGAAATCCCGGTAGGCGCCAGCGTCCGTAATGCTTGGTGATAAACAGCCGGTAGCTGAGCTGAAACTGGATCAGGCTGAAAAAACTCACCTGCCGGGTGGCGCGGCCTTCCAGATGCGCCACCGCCACCTCGTTGCAGAGCAGAATCCGATATCCCGCCAACCAGGCGCGACGGCACCAGTCGCTCTCCTCGAAATACATGAAGAACTGTTCGTCCAGGACGCCGATCCGTTCGAGAGCCGAACGCCGCATCAGCAGGCAGGCGCCCTTGACGTAATCGACCGGGCCGCTGGGCATATCGGGAGCCGGGACACAGCCCAACCCTTCCTGGCGCCAGCGACCGGGCAACCAGCGCCGCTGCGGATCGAGGGTGGCGGCGAGGTGGTGCCATTCCTGGGGGAAGAAACCGTAGGAAGCCGTCTCGGCGCCGGTTGCGTCCACCAGGAGCGGGCCCACGGCGGCGGCGTCTTCGTGGTCATCGAGAAAACGGCTGAGCGCGGTCAAGGAGCCCGACGGACAGACCGTGTCCGGGTTGAGAAGCAGGATCTGACGACTCGTGGCCTTGCCCAGCGCCAGGTTGTTGCCCCGGGTGAAGCCCAGATTGCCACCGCTCTCCAGTAGACGGCAGTGGGGAAACTCGGCCTGGACCATTTCCGGCGAGCCGTCGTGCGAGGCGTTATCGATCACCAGGGTCTGGATCTGCAGACCGTGACACGCCTCCGGCAGGGAGGCGAGACAGTCCCGCAGCCGATCGCGGGTGTTCCAGTTGACGATGATGATGGTCAGATCACGATCCAAGGCTGGCCTCTGATAATTCTGGTCGCTGATTTCTGTCAAAAGGGCAAAGAGGTTATTTGCGACTGGCCTTGCGGAGGATATCCTGTTCCTCCTCCGTCAAGCTGTCCAGCCCCTTGCGGGAGATCTTCTCCAGGATCTCATCCACCCGGTCCCGGTTCGGTTCGGGGCGGCCGTTACCCGGTTCCGGGCGCACCACCCGCAGACGAGAGCGGGTGCGCCAGCGACGCCAGGCCGCGGTCAGGTTGCTCAGTCCCAGACCGGCGCCCGCGCCGCGACTGCCGGACAGGAGGAAGAAGTATCCGAACAACATGCCCCCGAGGTGGGCATAATGGCCGATGCCGTCGCTGCGCTGTTGTTGGGCGGCCAGCAGTTCGAAGAGCCCGATGATCATTACGAAGTACTTGGCTTTGATGGGAAAGATGAAGTAGAGCAGGATCTTGCGGTCCGGGAACATCAGGCCGTAGGCCAGCAAGATCCCGAAGATGGCACCCGAGGCGCCGACCAGCGGGATGGGGGATCCCCAGGAGGTGACCGTGTAGACGAGTCCACCGCCCAGGCCGCAGAAGAAGTAGTACATCAGAAAAACTTGCCGTCCCCAGCGGGCCTCGATTTCGGAGCCGAACATCCAGAGAGCGAACATGTTGAACGCCAGGTGCCACAGTCCGCCGTGCAGGAACATGTAGGTGCCGAATTGCCAGAGATGGAGCTGGGGGATCGCCTTGGCCGGGACCAGTCCGAACGTGCGCTGGCAGAGTCCCTTCAGATCGGGGCTGAAGAAGCAGAGGAGGGCGACGGAGACGTTGATCACGAGCAGGGTCAAAATCGTGGAACTGGATTGCCGTCTGAAGCCAAAACGGCCGCCGCTCCCTCCAGGTTGGCGCCAAGCGTGCAACCGATTCTCCTCCCGCTGTCGTGGTTGGTGACCGAGACGATGTCTTCGGCAGATTCAAGCCAAAGGTAACACCAGAAACGGAATCACGGCACCTGCAATTATCGCCCCCACAGAGAAAAGGGGGGGAGCCGGTTGGCTCCCCCCGCTGGTCATCTGCTCGTGCAGATCGGTCTGGACCAGAACTGTGGGGAGTGACCTCCCGCCGCGTGTGCAGCGGGAAGGTCACCTGGATCACTCTGATCAATACGCCCAGATGGCCGTCATGGCCCGGGCGACCTCCTCGGTCAACAGCGGCTGGTTGTCGCCTCGTGACTTGCTGGTCGTCCAGTTGTAGGTCGGATCCCAGTCGAAGAGCGGACTCGCCGTATCGTAGGTGTCGAGGTCGAGTCC
>JBDRBC010000586.1:0-2218 GCA_043823125.1 bacterium
GTCGGTGGGAACTGGTCCATGCCATTTCCTGTGAACGCCGACTTTTTCAGTCGCCATGTTGCACCTCCTGACCCTGATGGGCCCGTTGCAACCACGGGCGACTGACCCAGCCGACCAGTGTATCCGATGGGCCCTCCCTGCGCCATCGGCGAAACTTGGCCGCACCTCGGTCCTGGCGGTTCCGGACCGCTCAAACGACGTGGCAGGTTATTGAGCCCCGTTCAGAGGCCGCCGAGTGGGGAGGTCAGGAACCGCAGCTCGGCCTCACAGCAGGCCTCTCCTGGGTCAAGAGCCCTGTTTCGAGCCCGAAATGAGCCTTTCCGCCGCGCAAGGCGACAGATCCTCCGACCGCCCGATACTCCGGCTGTTGCGTTCGTTGTCGGGCCGATCGAGTCCGTCATCGCCATCGTGGCCGAGGAGGAGGAGGATGCTATCCGCGCATTGGATCGCCAAGGGCAGGGCCTGTACAATGCTGTCATCGCGTTGAGGCGGAAGCCCTAGAGAACGCGACGGCTACAGAGAAGCTTGACGCGGCACTTTTGTTAGAGCGTCAAGCACGGGACGGAAACCGCCGCATCTCACCGAGACTGCCCAACCAGCGATAGGGATAGATCAGATATGCCTCAGGACCGGGGGCCTACGTGACGGAGGCTGTCCGGGCCCGTCGGCAACGCCGTGGTTGCGGCTTGCGGAAGCCAGGCCGCCGTGGCATCAGGAAAGAAGTGCCTTACGTTAATTCAGATGCTGCGAGCCACGCGATGTCCACATCGAGCCCGTTTTTTGTGGTATGGAGCAAACGATGCGTTCACCAAGATTCCTCTTGATTGCTGGCGTTGCGATTCTGTTGTCCTTGCTCTCGACGGCGAGGCCGGCGATGGCCGTAACGTTCACCACCGACACACTGATCGGCTGCAATGATACGACGTACGACGGGGAAGATGTTGTCGTTGACGGATGCGTGGTGACCATCGATTGCGCGCACACCTTCAACAGCCTGGCAATCATCAATGCCGGCGTGCTGACGCACTCGTCCGGAGTCGCTGGCTTTGATCTGACGATCACGGATGACCTGACGGTTGATTCGGGAGGGTCGATTTCGGCGAATGGGAAGGGTTACGGTGAGCGGTCGGGCCCTGGCGCGGGTGGGAGCACGGTGGCTTTGTATGCTGGTGCCGGCGGCGGCGGGTACGGAGGTAGGGGTGGAGTTGGCAACCAAGGCGTCTCGGGGGGTTCTCCTTACGGTTCGGTCACAGAGCCGGTGAACATGGGCAGTGGTGGGGGGCGTCACACGTACCACGATCAGGCCGGGGGTGCGGGTGGTGGCGCGCTTGTGCTTACAGTGAACGGCACGCTGCAGGTTGAAGGCAGTGTGACCGCGAACGGTGCGGACGGGAGTTGTTGTCGCGGCGGCGGTGGGTCTGGTGGCAGCATTTACGTCACGGCGAGTGCGTTGGCCGGGCAGGGAACGATTTCGGCCAACGGTGGGAATGGGCATACACTCGGCGGCGGTGGCGGTGGTGGACGAATCGCCATCTATTACGATGCGGATACATTCACCGGGTCGATGTCTGCGTGCGGAGGCTCTGGCTACCAGTATGGCGGAGGGGGGATAATCTTTAGGAAGTCATCAAGCCAGACGTGGGGCGATTTGCTGGTGACCAACTGTGGTAATTCGGGGGCGAACTCGACATTGCCGACCGGTACGTACACATTTGACACGGTGGAGGTGATTGACAAAGGGAAGCTGGAGATCCCGACGGACGTAACATTGACGATGGGGCCGGAGGTTCTGACGATCGCCGAGGAAGGGGAGATGAGAATAGCCGGCCAGTTGATTGGTGGCGGTGGGAGTGGCTTCACTTCGGCAGAGGTAATATCAGGGGGTGACCTGAGGCTGATGGGTGACGCTCAATTGGCCTGCACGGATGTAAGAGTCTCGTCGCAAGGGACTATTACCGTCGGTGACAGCGCTGGGTTCGATGCTGACATCGTGGAGGTATTGGACGGCGGCACGTTCGTTTTGAATACGGCGGCGACGTTACCGGCGATGCACGTTGCCTCAGGAGGCGTGGTAACGCACTGGTCCGGCGTAGCTGGATTTCATCTGACGATCACGGATGACCTGACGGTTGATTCGGGAGGGTCGATTTCGGCGAATGGGAAGGGTTACGGTGAGCGGTCGGGCCCTGGCGCGGGTGGGAGCACGGTGGCTTTGTAT
>JBDRBC010000587.1:0-14114 GCA_043823125.1 bacterium
TCCTTTCCAGAAGGTCGCGGCGGTCCCGGGTCGTGGCGGCCGGGGGGTGCCTCCGCCATGTTAGAATCAACTGGGCCAGCGGACTACCTCAAAATGGTGCAACCGGGCTGAATTCAGGCATCGATCGGGAAAACTACCGAAGGGAGCGAGCCGGGTCCCGGATGCGATGGTTGTGATGGCTGGAGCAAGAGGGGTTGCCCGGGCGATACGGAACGGCCGGAAACAGAGTTGCCGTCAGAGAAAGGATTCTGTGGGTTCCCCTGCTCGGAAAACCGGGGCTATTCGCAGTCGCGCGGGTCGAGCGATTGCAGGGCCCACCAGATCGGTCTCACTTGATGATGCTGTCCTTGCCCAGCAGTCTTCGCAGCACACCGAGCTGGCCACAGTGGTAACTCTAGTGGAAGGACAGGGGAGCCAGCAGCGAACCGATCGTCTCGTCTTCGTCATTGCCCGGGCTGAAAGGGGCCGGTTCGTCCAGACGCGAATTCGTGATGTGCCACGCCACCCAGTTGAGGCAGCTCCCGGCGGGCGCCGGTTTGGCGAGACTGTCCTCGTGCGTGATTCCCTCAAGAGTCTTGTTGAAGATCCAACCTGAAGTGTTGAACTGGCTGACCAGTTTCTGGGCGAGATCGAGGGGCGCGGGCATGGCACTCTCCTTCTGAATCACGTGCAACGGCACTTCCAGAGCGGTAGATCGACAATATTGGTGTAATCGGGGGTTTCCGCCAGGCGAGGAGATTCCTGGGTTGCCCTCCATCACCTGCCAGGATAGAACCAAGTTTCCAGTTGTTCCCCCCCCACCAGCAGAACATATTAGAATCCGGCAAATCTAGTCCTCGTGCGCAATAAAGGAGATTCCCGATGACCGTCGTACTCGATGGCTCCGGACTGACAATCGACAAGGTCGTACAGATCGCCCGTCACGGCGAACAGGTGGAACTCCACCCCGACGCCGTGGAGCGCATCAAGGTCTGCCGCGCCATGCTGGAGCAGAAGATCAAGGCCAAGGAGATCATGTACGGGGTCAACACCGGCATCGGCGAGCTGTGCGAGGTCATCCTGGACGACGATCAGACCAAGGATTTCCAGAAGTACCTCATCTACAACCACTCGGCGGGAATCGGCGAGCCGGCGCCTCTCGAGTACGTGCGCGGCGCCATGGCCGGCAGGATCAACGTGCACGCCCACGGCAACTCGGCCTGCCGGCCGGAAATCACCCAGACCCTCGTCGCCATGCTCAACAAAGGCGTCACCCCGTTCGTCTGTCAAAAGGGGTCCGTGGGCGCGTGCGGCGACCTGGCCCCCATGTCCCAGGTTGCGCTGCTGATGATGGGCGAGGGGCAGGCCTACTACCGGGACGAGCTGTTGCCCGGCCGTGAAGCCCTCGATCGCGCCGGCATCCCCGTGCCTGGTCTCGAGGCGCGCGACGGCCTCGCCTGCATCAACGGCTCCAACCTGCTCACCGCCATGAGCGCCATCCACCTGTACGACATGAATCGCTGGCTGAAGCAGGCCGAGATCGCCTGCGCCATGACCCTGGAGTCGCTGCTGGCCAACCTGAAGCCGTACGACGAGCGCATCCACCAGGTGCGCGGGTTCAGCGGCGCCCTGCGCGCCACTCGGGCCATCATGGCCTGCATCGCCGGCAGCGATCTGCAGACCGGCAAGATGAAGTCCAAGGTGCAGGACGCCTATTCCATGCGCTCCACCCCCCAGGTCATCGGCGCCGCCCACGATGCGCTCAGGTGGGCGCGCAGCCAGGTGGAGACCGAGCTGAACGGCGTGGGTGACAACCCGATCTTTTTCCCCGACGAGCAGCTCACCCTCACCGGCGCCAATTTCCAGGGCACGCCGGTGTCGCTCCCCATGGAGATGGTCGGCGTCGCCATCAGCATGGTCAGCGTCCTGTCCGAGCGGCGACTGAACCGGCTGCTGCACCCCGCCCTGAGCGTCGGCCTGCCCGCCTTCCTGACCAAGGGGGCCGGCATGTTCAGCGGCATGATGCTGAGCCAGTACACCGCCGACACGCTCATCGTCGAGCAACGCATCCTGTCCGCCCCGGCGGCCAACGCCTCCATCCCGGCGGCCGCCGACCAGGAGGACTTCGTCTCCATGGGCATGAACACGGCCCTGAAGAACGCCCAGATCCTGGACAACGCCTACGGCATCCTCGGCATCGAGTTCATGGCCGCGGCCCAGGCGCTGGATTTCCGCGAGTTTCAGAACGGCAAGGGCGTCAGCAAGGCGCGGGAGATCATCCGGCAGCACGTGGAGTTTCTGGATGTGGACCGGCCGCTGTATCCGGATCACACGCGGATGAAGGAACTGGTGAAGTCTGGCGAGATTTTGGAGGCGGTGGAGGCTGAGGTGGGGAGTCTGGAATAACAAGCCGTCTCCTCGGCTCCCCGCAACAAAACCTTCTCCTGTACGAATAACAGCCATTGCTCTACGCTCTTGCTCCCAATCCCGCCAGAAAAGTCTAATCCTTGAATGGAGGAGTTTGCCATGTCGCGCACCCGACTCTTGTCCTCCGGGCAGTGGCTGCTGTTGCTGGCAGTTCTCGTTCTGACCGTTCAGTTCATGCCCACCGGCGCCGTCTCCACCGCCCTGGCCAGCGGCGATGTCCCCCCCGTCATTCCCATGGAGGAGTTCTTCCGCAATCCCGAGCGGAGCGGCTACGACCTCTCCTACGACGGCCAGTACATCTCCTTCCGGATGCCGTGGCAGAACCGCATGAACGTCCACATCCAGAAGGTGGGCAGCGACGAGGTGATCCGGATCACCGAGGCCACCGAGCGGGACATTCCCGGGTACGGCTGGGCCAACAACAATCGCATCATCTACGTCATGGACAGCGGCGGGGACGAGAACTATCACGTCTTCGCCGTGGACATCGACGGCGGCAATCCGCTGGAGCTGACGCCGTTCGAGGGGGTCAGGGCCGGCATCGTCGACGTCATGAAAGAGAACAAGGAAGAGATGCTGATCCGCATGAACAAGCGGGATCCGCAGCTGTTCGACGTCTACCGGGTGAACGTCAATACCGGCGAGATGGAGCTGGCGGCCGAGAATCCCGGCACCGTGGAGGACTGGATCACCGACCACGACGGCAAGGTCCGGGCCGCCAAGACCAGCGACGGGGTGAACACCAGCCTGCTCTACCGACAGACCGAGGCCGACGACTGGACCACCGTAGTCACCACGAGCTTCAAGGACGGCCTGGATCCGCTCCAGTTCACCTTCGACAACCGCTACCTTTACGTCTCATCGAACCTCGATCGGGACAAGCAGGCCATCTACACCTACGACCCGCGCACCGGCGAATTCCTCGACCTGATCTACGAGCACGACCAGGTAGACGTCTCCAACCTGATCGATTCGGAGAAGCGCAAGATCATCACCGGCGTGTCCTTCACCACCGACAAGCGCCAGTACCACTGGTTCGACGAGTGGCGCGGCAACCTGCAGGCGACAATCGAGGACCAGCTGCCCGGGTACGAGGTGGCACTCACCGCCATGAGTGACGACGAGGACAAGGCGCTGGTGCGCACCTACAGCGACAAGAGTTCCGGGGCGTACTACTTCTACGACATCGAGACGGAAAAGCTGACCAAGCTGGTGGAAGTGAGCCCGTGGATCGACGAGTCGTTGATGTGCGACCAGAAACCGATCCAGTACCAGAGCCGCGACGGTCTGACCATCCACGGTTACCTGACCCTGCCGCGGGGAGTGGAGCCGAAGAATCTGCCCGTGGTGATCTTGCCCCACGGCGGTCCCTGGGCGCGCGACAACTGGGGTTTCGATCCCGAGGTGCAGTTCTTCGCCAATCGCGGGTACGGCGTGTTGCAGATGAACTTCCGCAGCAGCACCGGCTACGGCAAGTCGTTCTGGCAGGCCGGCTTCAAGCAGTGGGGCCTAACCATGCAGGACGACATCACCGACGGCGTGGAGTGGCTCATCGGCCAGGGTATCGCCGACCGCGGCCGGGTCGGCATCTACGGGGTCAGTTACGGCGGCTACGCGGTGCTGGCCGGCCTCGCCTTCACCCCCGACCTGTACGCCTGCGGCGTGGATTACGTCGGCATCTCCAGCCTGTTCACGGTGCTCGAGAGCTTGCCGCCATACTGGGAACTGGGCCGGCAGATGTTCTACGAGATGATGGGCGATCCGGAACAGGACAAGGAGCTGCTCGAGCAGATCTCACCGCTGTTCCACGCCGACCAGATCACAGCCCCGCTGTACGTTTTCCAGGGCGCCAACGACCCCCGGGTCAACATCCGCGAGGCGGATCAGATGGTGGCGGCGCTCCAGGAGCGCGGCGTCGAGGTGAAGTACATGGTCAAGGACAACGAGGGACATTACTTCCGCAACGAGGAGAACCGGTTCGACGTTTTCCGCGAGGTGGACATGTTCCTGGCCGAACATCTGGGCGGTCGCTGCGGCAGCTACGACGAATAGGATCCCAACAAGATCGCGGCGCGGGGAGTCCCGCCGGCTCCCCGCGCCTTGCCTTCACGTTATTCTTTGCACGATCGAATCAGATCAGATATTTCAGCGATACAAGACCTTCACCGCCGTCCAGGTCATCTCATCCGTGGTCACCGGCGCCAGCTCGATGGTCATGACGTTGTTATCCTCATCCAGCTCGGCGATCTCGTCGAAAGGATCGACGATGACCGTGGCTGTCAGCTGCCCTGTGTACTCGACCCACTGGAATTCCGGCCAGAGGATCCAGACGCAGGAGCAGCGGAACATCTGCCAGTCCTGGCAGATGCCCGTGATGGTGTAATACCAGCCGTAGATGGTGAGGCAGTCCCCCTGGCCGCAGTTGGGCCAGGTGTAGTTGTAGCAGGTGTGTTCGTTCTGGATGTACTCGATGAGGGAGCGTGACTCCTCCACGAGCAGCTCACCGAGGAGCAGGACCACCGATAGATCGTGATTCGCCTGCGAGCCGACGGAGGCGATGGTCACCTGAGGAATGACTCGGAAATCGCCCTTGCTGTTCTCCACCTCCACTCCGGTGATGGCGAAGTCCAGTGTCGGGTCCTGGGCGCTGGCGATTGTGGTCAGAGCGATGGCCAGGATGGCCGCGGTCGTGAAGATTTGCCACCAATTTGCCGTTTTCATCATAGTGCCTCCCGTTTTAAACCTGGATCGGTATCGGTTCCAGTCAGTGTCTCGGCAGGCCCAACCCTCTCGCTCCTTCCTGTTTGATGCCGTGTGGAGATCTTACCGGGAACCGGATCACGATCACGTCAGAGTTCGAAACTCAGTCCGGTCGTGAATTCCCAGTCGGCCTCATCGACGTTCGCGGGCGGGTTGGCGTCGTGCTGATAGTCCACCTGCAGTCGCAACGAGAAGGCGTCGCTGATCTTGACCCGCATGCCGGCCGTGACGATGGCCCGCAGGTCCGCGAACTCGGCCCAGCGCGGCTGGGCGAAGGCGATGACATCGAGCTGGACGTTTTCCTGCGGACGCCAACGTACCATCAAGAAACTCGAGACGCGGTGATCCGTATCGCTGCCCGCCTCGTCCTCGATCCGCTCTTTTTCCACCATGTGCGCCAGCCCCCACGACAGGGACCAGTTCTGACGGCGGAACAGGTCGAATCGGAAGCCGCCGCCCAGCAAGAAACGGGATTCCAGTCGCTGGAATGGATTCTGCTGGATCTGCAGGAAGGCGAGGGTGTGCACCAGCGGCGAAAGGGTCTGGTTGTGTCGCACGTGCCCCATCACCGACTTCGCCGTCTCCACCCCGTGACTGGATTCGCGCCGCGCGCCGGACAGGAATCGCCAGCGGCTGCGGTCGCCGAGCAATTGCGCCTGCCCGGCGGCCTCGAGGGTCAACTGCTCGGTGTTGCCGCCGGTGGTGCTGAAGCTGCCGGTGAAGTTGCCGGTCCAGCCCGGCTCCTGGTCCTTGAATCCCTGCAGGGTGTTGATGATGGCGGCCTGGGCGCACACGGGCAACAGCAGGCATATCAGCAGGCTAAAGAAGAGTCGCAAGCGCACGGGCTGGATGGTCCTTTCTCCCGGCGGTTCTCGTCGGGGAGGTGGCGGCGAGCGCGAGACGGAATAGCACATCTTTACACGGCGCCGCGGTCCGGGCAATACGGAACCCGTTGTCGATGATCCGGATCATTCCGGCGGATTGTTGGACCAGGTGTGAAACGACACCATCATCACCTGGTTTCATGCCCCGTCTCCCCACTCACGAAATTATTCCAATCGCTTCAAACCTTTTCGGATCCTCAAGCATCTAAATAATGGACGACCCCGACCAACCTGGCATCCCGAGTTTCCCGAGGGAGGATAACATGCCTGCCAGACGTTTTCTGCTGGCGGCCACCGTTTTACAGGCCTTCACCTTTGCCTGCGGCGATGCGGCGGCCTGGAAGTTCAAGCGTTCCGACCGGTTGGACGGCTCCGGCGACCTCACTACCGAACGGATCGAGCTGGACGACTTCGATGCAATCGAGCTGGACGGTTCCATGGACATCTACGTCCAGGTCGGCGGGGAGCAGCGGGTCGAGGTGACCATCGACGACAACCTGTTCGACAATCTGATCCTTAATGTTCGCGGCCGGACCCTGGAAATCGACTGGGACAAGAACTGCGATCCCAGCCACGGGTGCCGCATGGAGATCGTGGTATCCCAGCTCGCAAGGGTCACCATCAACGGCGCCGGTGACGTGGAGATCCCCGATTTCCGGGGCGAGTTCTTCGAGTTCAACCTGCACGGGGCCGGCGATCTCGAGATCGCGGGCGAGGTGGGCGAGCTGGAGATCCAGCTCTCGGGTGCCGGCAATGTCGACGCCCAGGAACTGGTGGCGCAGGAAGTGGATGTGCGGGTGTCCGGCGCGGGCAACGCCAAGGTGTATGCCGTGGATCGGCTGCGTGGCGTGGTGTCTGGAGTCGGCAACCTGACCTATTACGGCAAGCCGGAACACGTCTCGACCAACGTATCCGTCATCGGCAGCATCAAGCGCCGTTGACCTGGTCCGATTTGCCCGGGTCGGCATGCCCTGGGTACCAGTCCCTGCCACGCGAGGTGCAGTGTTACGAGGGGTGTTACCGAACGTGGCAGGGTTGGCTTCACACCGGGGATGATTTCGAGAGAGATCGTCCCCGGTTTTTCAGGCTCGAATCGTGCCGCCAGACCGACGGTTCTCCTCGCCGCCTATTGCTAGCGAAACACCTGTCCTGCGTTTATAGCCCTGGATTCGGAATCCACACGACACCGCCCCCCGAGGAGGAGCCCGTGAATACCACCGACCTGGCCCCGCCCGATTTCGAGGGGCACATGGTCGGCGTCACCTGGCGCGACGAGATGACTCTTTGGTATCTGGCCACGAAAGGGACCGCCACCACCTTGAGCCGGTTGCGGGTGGGACAGGATCCCGCGGAACGCAAGGTGTTGCTGCACACGGAACAGATCGGGCTCGTGTTCGACCTGTCGCACTGCTATCAGGGTATCGAGACGGTGGTATTCCGGGGCAACGCCCCCATCCACCCCAACGAGCTGTTCGTCTGGTCCGGCAAGGGCGAGCCCCGGCGACTCACCGACTGCAATCCGTGGCTGACCCGCTACGCCGGTCCGGGGCAGGTGGCCGCCGGCTGGTTCGACTGGTACGTGCGGGATCTACACCCGCTGGACGGGCCGCTGCCGGAGCTGGATCTGGGGGATCGTTACGGATTGGAGCTGGACGAGTGACGACCCGGATCAAGCAGCCACCACTTACCCGACCAACGCCGGTCGCCGGGTGTGGAGGAACTCGATGAGGCTCAGCAGCACTTTCTTGTCGATGGGTTTCGTGGCGTAGTCGTCGAAGCCGTTGTTCAGGCAGCGCTGCCGCTCGCCGCTCAGGTTGTTCGCCGTCAAGGCCACGATGGGGCCGGTATAATTACGGCGCCGCAGGTTCGCCACCGCCTCGAACCCATCCATCTCTGGCATCTGCAAGTCCATCAGGATGAGATCGTACGGCTCGCCACAGATCTCGGCAGCCAGCGCGCTCTTGAACCCGATGGCGCCGTTGTCCGCAGCCTTCACCTCGGCGTCGAACTTGCGCAGGAACTTGACCACGTAGAACTGCACCGCCGGGTTGTCCTCCACCACCAGCACCGAACAGCCGGCCAGTGAGAGGTTCTCGAGACAGCCTGGGGGTGATTCTGTCCGACCGCCGGCCGCCGCCGCCGAATCGTCCGGCGCCAGTTCCGCCGGCAGAATGAACGAGAAGGTGGCGCCCTGATCCGGCGCGCTCTTCACGGTGAGCTTGCCACCCATCAATTCGAGGAGATGCTTGGCGAGGGTCAGGCCCATACCGGTGCCGCCGTGGCGACGAGTGCTGGATTCGTCGGCCTGCACGAAGGGCCGAAACAGGCGTTCCTGGTCCGTCTCGGAAAAACCGATGCCGGTATCACTGATGGCGATCTCCAGATACCGCGCCTCGTCAGGGATCTCGTGCAGGACCACCGCCAAGGTGACACTGCCCCGCTCGGTGAACTTGACGGCGTTGGTCAGCAGGTTGGTGAGGATCTGGCGGAATCGAACCGGGTCACCCCTGATGACACCGACCGGGTCGCCAGGACGTTGCACCACGAACTCGAGACCTTTCGCCTCCGCCTGCTTGCGTATGGTCGCGGCCACCACGCTGATGATACGATCCGGTGAACATTCAGTCTGTTCGATCTCGAGCAGTCCGGACTCGATCTTCACCAGATCCAGCATGTCGTCGATCATCTGCAGCAGATTCTGGCCGTTCCGGCAGATGGTTTCGATGGCCCGTCCCTGCTCTTCGGCGTCCAGCTTGAAATCCCGCAGGTCTTCCGAGTAGCCGATGATGGTGGTCATCGGGGTACGGATCTCATGGCTCATGTTGGCCAGGAACCGGTTCTTGAGCTGGTTGGCTTCTTCCGCCTGGTGGAGATCGTGCGTGAGGACTTCAGCCTGGATGGCGCTGGTTTCTTCCTGCTTGTGCATCAGACGGAGCAGAACGTCTTGCCGGACCCCGGCGAACCGCGCGAACAGCCCCAGCCAGAACGGCGCCGAGTCGATGATCCAGAGCAGTGGCTGCTGTTTCTGGACCAACCACAACGTCGGGAGATCCACGGCGGCGTGGGATAGCCAGGCCTGAACCAGCGTCCCGACGACGGGAAAGAACAGGCCGAAGCCCGCGCCATAGACCGTATACCTGGTCGTGGCGGAATATGACTGCAAACGCTGCCTGAGCATGCTTGATACCGCTTGCGTAGTGGACGTCAACTCCGGAAGGACTGCAATTCCAGAAACGGATTCGTTCCCCGGATATGATTGTTTTCGAACCCCGCGGATGGCGGCTTGAGAGAAAACCCGCGCCTATGGTTGGAATTTGTCCGACAGGGGAAGGTGAGCCGGCAGGAACCGGAAACGCGACCCGACAGAATCACTCTTCCGCGTAATCCTCGGAAACGAAGACGTACCGGGTCACCACGGTATCCGCGTGCACCGTCCGGGTGCTGTCGACGATGCCGGTCTGGCAGATCTGGGTGGCCACGGCGTCCCAGAAATCGGGGTCGTCACCCGGCTCGAATTCGATGCTGGTGAGACAGGCTTCGTACTCGTCGCCGGCCATGGTACAGCCCATGTTGTCCGACCAGGCCAGTACCGCGAGTACACTGACAGCCGACTCCTCGCCCAAAAACCAGAACTCGGTCCAGGTGCCGAGCCAGCCCTGGTTGCCGTCGGTGATGGAGACCTCGACGGCGTGAGCCGACGCGCCGATCCGGCGGATGGCCACATCGCTGTTGAACTCGCCCCAGCTCCCCCAGCAGGTGAACTCGCGATCCAGCAGGACGGGCAGGTAGCCGTCCCCCGCGTCACGGAACAAGGCAAGCCCGATGAGGGGGCAGCAGGCGTGGCAGGAGTTACTGCCGTCGCGACTGTTGGTGGCCGTGAGGTAGAGGCGGTGCGACAGGCCGGCCTCGACGTAATCCAGTGACGCCACCACGACGCTGGCGCACTCTCCCGCCAGCGCCAGGCCTCCGGCGTCCCCTGGATCGGATTCCCAGATCAAGGCCGAGACCGGTTTCCCCGCCTCGCCGAATCCCCAGGGATCCCGGGTCTGCTCCATGGTCCCGTTGACATCCTCGAACAGCAGCTCGAGCACTTCGCGCTCGCCTGGTGATCGCGGTCCGGTGTCACAGCCGGCCAGGCCGAGCTGTGAGGTCAGCATCCCGATCAGGATCAACCACTGGTGCTGCTGGATGGACATCCGGAACATACCGACCTCCCCTGGGTACGAGCTGGCGGTGTGGCGGCTGGCGTAGCTCGACAGCAGGAAAGTCGGGGCCAGTATAGAGAAAAATGTCTGACGATTCATCAAGGCGCCCCCAGCCGTGATCAGAGCAGATTATCCAGTGAATTCGCTCCCAAGCTTACCCCAAGAGATCGAATCAAGCAACAACGGCTCAGCCTGGCTCGGCCTGGTACATATTTTGCGATTGATGACCCCGGATTACCCGATGCGGGTTTTCGATCACCCTGTAGCGGAAGAATCGTCCATGCCGCAGATCAGCCAATTAGCGCCTCCAGAAGCGCAACCCGAGCTACTGGAGTCGATTCACGAGCATCTCCGGTCCGGTTCCGGCAAGCCGATGCAGCTCCCCAAGGTAAACCTGGCGGGGGTCAATCTTGCCGGGATGAATCTCACCGGTGCCGACCTGTCCGGAGCCGATCTTTCCAACGCAGACCTCTCCGACACCATCCTGACCGGAGCCAATCTCGCCAACACGAGGTTTTTCGGGGCCAATCTCTCCCGGGCCCTGCTCAACTCGGCCAACCTGTTCAACGCCGAATTCTCGGGGGCCAATCTCACCGAAGCCAACCTCGAGGACGCCGAGGCCCGCCAGGCTGGATTTGGCATGGCGAACCTGCAACGGGCGCGGCTGAGCCGGGCCAACCTGAACGACAGCACCATCAGCCTGGCCAATCTACCGGGGGCCGATCTGGCCAACGTCTCCCTGAAGCGAGCGCGCATCCGGGAGACCAAACTCCAGGGCGCGAACCTCAACTCCGCCGACCTGCGCTCGGCGCAACTCTCGCTGAGTCAGGTCAGGGGAGCGTCGTTCAAGGACGCCGACCTGCGGGACGCCCGCATCCGCATGATCGAGGATTACCAACACGCCGAATGGATCGGCTGCGACGTCCGCGACGTCAACTTCGCCGGCGGCTACATGCTCCGCCGCTTCATCATGGACCAGAACTATCTCATGGAGTACCGCCAGAGCAGCCGCGGGGCACAGATCCTCTATTACCCGTGGCTCATCTCGTGCGACTGTGGCCGCAGCCTGGGCCGCTGGTGCTTCTGGATCATGGTGCTGACCGTGATATACGGCGGAATCTTCAAGCTGGGCGGCGTGGACTTCGGCAACTACGAGACCTGGTTCTCTCCGTATTACTTCAGCATCGTCACCTTGACGACCCTCGGTTACGGTGACGTGGTTCCATCCAATCTGACCGGGCAGATCATCGCGGCATCCGAGGTCTTTCTCGGCTACCTGATGCTCGGCGGACTGCTGTCCATATTCAGTAACAAGATCGCTCGGCGCGCCGACTGACCGCGCCGACCAGTTGCGACAATCTGGAGGAACACGGTGATCAACCTCTTCCGCAAAAAAAAGAAGGACAACCAGCTGAAGCTGAGCGAGCTGCTCGACGGCTACGAGATTCCGTCGTTCCCCGCCATCGTCATCGAGGTGCTCAACGACCTGCGCATCCCGGACATCGGCCTGGGCCAGATCGCCAACAAGCTCGAGCAGGATCCCGGTATGCAGGTGAAGATCTTGAAGACCGTGAACTCGGCGGCCTTCGGGTTGTCGCGCGAGGTGACCAACCTGCACAACGCCATCTCGATAATGGGACATAGCCGGCTGGAGACGATTCTGCTGGCGCATGCGGTGAAGTCTTCGTTGCCGCACGCGAGCACGGAGAACTTCAGCATGACGCAGTTCTGGCAGTCGGCGGCGCGGCGGGCCTGTCTGGCGCGGGCCGTGGCGCGGCGGCTGCACCCGGCGACTCAGGTGGAATCGTTCACGGCGGGGTTGCTGCAGGACATGGCGGTGCCGGTGTTGGTCGCGCAGAAGCGGCAGGAGTACGTGGGGATACTCGAGATGATGGCCAGTGATCAGTCGGCGTGGTTGCACGAGCTGGAGAGCGACAAGCTGCCGTACGACCATTCCGATGTCGGCGGGTGCATGGCGCGGGAATGGGGGTTGCCGGAGTACCTCGTCGGGGCCATCTCGTCGCATCACGATGAGGATTCTGATTCTGGGGTGGAGCCGGGGATCCGGCTGGCTTCGTTTGTGCGGGATCGTGTGGAACCGGAGTGCTTGGCGGCTATGTATGCGTTTGCCGAGAAGGTTTATGGGCTGGAGAAGGGGACTATGGATGTGATTGTGGAGTGTGCTTTTGCTGAGGCGGAGGAGTTTGCTAGCAGGCTGTTCTGATCCCCTGCGAGTCCGGGGCGACCAGGCCCGTCGTGCAGCATCTTCATCGGCTTGTACAGGGCTTCCTGGGCGATCTTGTGCGACTGCCCTTCCTCGATGTCGATCCAGTATAAGACTCACGTAACGGAGGCTCCGGAGAAGCCGGGGCGGTTCACCCAGCCGATATCTGCTATACTCCCCGCGGTATCGATCTCCGATCGATCCCAGCCGGGTCGCCACATCGCCGCTTCCCACCATCCGGACCCGACGCCATAACAAGCCCGAACGCGACTCGAATCGACATATCGTCCTTATCTTGCTCTGCCAAAGGGGGTAATATCATGCAACGCTCCGGACTCACCATCCTGCTGATCCTCGCCTGCTCGCTCTGCCTGTGGCCGTGCCCTGGCGCGGCCCAGAAACTCTACTGGACCGAGTACAACGGCATGATCCGCCGCGCCAACCTGGACGGTTCGGACGTGGAGGATCTGAAGACCGCGCAGCTCAGCAATCGCTTGGCCATCGTGCACTACTCCCTCCAGGACCGGCTGTACTGGATCCGGAACTTCGAGTACACCGCCGTCATCGAGACCTCCGATCTCGACGGCACCTACGTGTACGATTTCATCGACGGCCTGGCGCCGAGCCAGGATCTCGCCCTGGATCTCGGCGAGGAACGGTTCTACTGGGCGGACTACACCAACGGCAAGATCCAGCGCGCCAATCGCAGCGGTCCCATCGTGGAGGATTTCATCACCGGCTTGACCGACCCCCGGGGGATCGCCGTGGATCCCCTGACCAGCACGCTCTTCTGGGGCGACGGCATCGAGGGCAAGATCTACTGTGCGTACCTGAACGACCCGATTCCCACGGAGATGATCACCGGCATCGGTTTTCCCGTCGATCTCGCCATCGATCCCTTCAGCGACACGCTGTATTGGCTGCAATGGTATCCGCTCTCCATCTGGAGTTCCGATCTGGACGGGAACCACGCGACGGAACTCGTGTCGGGCATCGAGGCGTCGTTCGGCCTGGGGCTCGACCTGGTCATGGGCCACCTCTACTGGACGGCGTTCGAATCGGGCATCATCCACCGGTGCGACCTGAACGGCAACAACGTCGAGGTCGTGATGACGGACGGGCTGGAGACGCCCGCGGGCATCACCGTCGACCCCGACGAAGGGATGATGTACTGGACGAGCCTGGATGACCGTGTGCGCCGCGCCTTCACGGACGGCACCGGCCTGGAGGAGGTGGCCTCGCCGGACATGTCCGACCCGTGGGGCATCGCCCTGGCCCTGTTCGAAACCGTCGGGCACATCTACTGCGCAGACAAGTTCAACCGCACCATCGACAAGATGACCTTGAACGGCGAATACATACGAACCCCCATCGAATCGGGCCTCAGCGAACCGTATTCCATCTCGCTGGACCTGACCGCCGAGCAGATGTACTGGACTGACCGGGGCGCCGGAAAGATCCAGCGCGCCTTCCTGGACGGCACCCTGGTGGAGGATCTGGTCACCGGACTCGATTATGTCCACGGCCTCGCCCTGGACCTCGTGCACGGCTACATGTACTGGACCGAGGAGGTCGCTGGCCGGATCCTGCGCAGCGACCTGGACGGACTGTTCGTGGAAGAGCTGGTGACTGGCG
>JBDRBC010000588.1:0-3825 GCA_043823125.1 bacterium
ATGGGGATCGCGGCTTGTCGTGCAGCTGGATCCGGTTCACCGACAGGGGACAACTCGGTCTGCAAGTACGAGATCCGCAGTTGGAGGCGGGTACGTTCTTCTTCGAGTATGGCGAGTCGCGTTTCAGCTGCGGCCAGCTTAGCCAGGAGTTCCTCACGGCGACGATAACACATGCCTATGTCCCGGCTCCATGATCCTGGCCTTTCCAGGGATTGCCCGGCAGACGAACCAGCAGGTTCTCTCGCGCATACCGAGCAGCATCCTCGAGGTCCCAAGGACAACCCGGGGCAAGCAGTGGAGCAATGTCATTCAGGAATCTCGAATCATTCAGCTTGGCAGACAGATTCTCCTCGAACTCGGCCCGCGAAACCCTCAGGTTCGTTTGCTCCAGGTATCGCTGGAAGCACTCGACGACTCGGCCGTTGTCCACGGAGCCGAGGCGCGAGGCGATCCAGAGGTCGAATAGGTCGCGCCCCTTCTTGCGCTGATAGAGGGCTCGCAGCTTTGTTCCCATCAGTTCGTCGAGCTGGTAGGTCAGAATCGAAGCGCTGCCGGAAAACCACCTTGACTCGACTTGGAACTTCCGTTCCTGAAGGCCGAAGACGTTGAAGTGTTCTCGGGTGTTGATCTCGATTTTGAACCGAATTGGCAACGGGGGCGATCCCTCCGACTGCACTCGGTAGACAAGGGTCACGCCACCTTCTTTGAAGGCTCGTTTGGGATCTCCGAGCCACGGGTCCAGAACGTGCCGCAGTGAGGTCAAGCATGGGCCGATCGATTCGGCCGAGATCTGAACCAGATCGATGTCCTCGGAGTATCTGGCTGCCGGACTCAGAAAGAGCTTGAAGAGCGCGGTGCCGCCGCGAAAAGCCAATGACCGGGTAATTTCGGCTTGGCTGAACATCTCGATCAGAGCACGACTGATGATCAGGTCTTGCTCAACCTGGGTGTCATCGATCCACGGAGCGACCTGGCGCCACTCGGTGATGAAGTCGAAAGGGATCACAGGTCCGGCTCCACATCCACGTTGATCAGCAACTTCCAGCGTGCATCACGGATACCGCTTGATCTTGAGCCGCGTGGATCGAGCAATATGGTCTCATGAAGGGAACGAGGCACTTGTTCTGATAATACATCAGCGTGATCTCCCGCACCTACAAGCGAAAAAAGGTAGCCAAGTCGTTGTGTCCAGGAAGTCGGTGAAAGCGAAGCGACTGATGCCAGCTTCTGTGGATCGATAGATTCCGACAGTTCGGCCAGGACCGTGGCTACGTTTTCCAGCCCACCGGCATGCGCGGCATATCCGATGAGGTCGAACGCAGTCGCCTCAGGGCTGGACACCAGGACTAGACCGCGAGGCGAGTTGAATGAAACGGTCGGGATGTCCACCATGTTCCGGCGGGCCACGAAGGTTACGCGCACACTATTGCACTCAAGTGGGGGGCGGTTCTTCTGCACCATCACCTGGAATACCTGTGGTTGCTGATGAGCGGCGCCGTGGTACCGGGCAGCACTGAGAAGCGCGGCGTAGTACGGTAGCCCGAGATGCGCCATGAGCTGCCCGATGAACTGGTCGGCTGGGAGACACCCGATGCCCCGGTATTCCGGGGCCACGATCACATGGAAGCCCCGGTATGGGGTGGCGATGAGGCCCTTCTGTTTGAGCCTTCGCAGAGCCGCTCGGACAGCAGTCAAAGACGCCCCCATGAACTGGGCGATCTCATTGGTTGAAAAATGGTACCGACCCTGAGCGGCCAGGTGCGCAATATGTTCTGATGCTGTCATGGGGGCCTCCCGGGAATCACTCGAGATATATAACACTTTCTGTGACATTTGTCGAGCGGTTCCAGGGATAGCTGAGAATTTTAGCGGCAAGCGGCTGCCGGCAACGTCGAGATCACGCCACTAGCCGCCCAAAGCACTGGGTCGCTTCAGCTTCGGCCTCGCTGAGCCTGGACAGCCGGGTTCGAGTTGTATCCACCCCGGGGAGCAAACGTATTTTATTACCCCACAACAAGTTGTCGTTGCGGGGTTTTTAAATCCCGTGATGCAGGCGAATTCCGGGCCTGTGATTATTATTGAAATCTCTGTTGACAGTGCAGATTTTTCAATGTAAAATGAGGACATGATAGAACGTTCCGGGCACCTGGCGCGGCTTACCAAGCTCCTCTCCCGACATCGAGTGGTCGGTATCGTGGGTGCCCGCCAAGTCGGTAAGACGACTCTGGCCAGGACCATTATGACCCGGCATGAGGGTCCCTCCACGTACTTCGATCTCGAGAATCCCGAGGATCTGGCCAGACTCGAAGATCCGATGCTGGCTTTGCGGGATCTGGAAGGCCTCGTGGTAATCGACGAGATTCAGCGGGTGCCGGGCCTTTTCCAGATTCTAAGAGTCCTGGTGGACCGGAAAGGTCCAGGCGCGCGGTTCCTCGTGCTGGGCAGCGCCTCTCCGGCCCTGTTGCGTCAGGGTTCGGAGTCGTTGGCCGGGCGCATCTTCTTTCATGAGATCGGCGGGCTTTCTCTGGCAGAAGTGGAGGTGCGAAATCAAGATCGGCTCTGGCTTCGGGGTGGTTTCCCGCGCTCGTACCTGGCTCGCTCCAACGCGGCAAGCGATGAGTGGCGGCGCGGACTCGTGCAAACCTTTCTGGAGAGAGACCTTCCGCAGCTGGGCGTGAATATCCCGGCGCCGGCTCTACGCAGGTTCTGGACCATGCTCGCCCACAATCACGGCCAGGTGTGGAACGCATCGGAGTTAGGCCGGTCGTTCGGAGTCGCCGACACCACGGTCAGGAATTACCTGGACGTACTCACCGCTACTCTCGTAACCCGCCAGTTGCCTCCCTGGCACGAGAACATCAAGAAGCGGCAGATCAAGGCGCCGAAGGTATTCATTGCGGACTGTGGCCTGTTACACACCTTGCTCGGCCTGAAGAACATGTCCGAGCTGGCGGGGCACCCGAAAGTCGGGGCATCCTGGGAGGGGTTTGTAATCACGGAGATCGCCAACCGCCTCGGCGCGAACCCCGAGGAGTGTTTCTTCTGGGCCACCCATGCTGGCGCCGAGCTGGATTTCCTAGTGGTCAGAGGACAAGCACGGCTGGGCTTCGAAGTGAAAAGAACCACCTCGCCTCGCACCACCAAATCCATGCATATCGCTCTCGCGGACCTGAAACTGAAAAGCCTCGATGTGATCCACGCAGGTGAGAATACGTTCCCACTGGCGGAGAGCATCAGGGCTGTTTCGGTGTCGCGCCTGCTGGCAGATTTGAGTCCGCTGCGGTGAGTGGTCGCGGAGTTGATTTTTGACCAAAAGGCCGGTGGTTCGAGTCCTACCCGGGGAGCCAGTCAAACTCTCCACGGAAAATGCTCCGCGCCGCAGGTCGGGTAGGCCCCCAGCAGGTAGCCCCTACAAGCCGCTGTTTTCAAAGCGTTAGCGGAGCCGGCACCCTGGCCCCGGGTTCGGGCTGGCAGTTGAGAGGGCCTTGTAGGGAGTGGATTCGCGCCGGCAACCTCTATTCCTCTAAGAAGTTGTGGGCGCCAGGATTTCCCGTCAACTGCCGCCAGATTGTGGTAGACTGTACCCTGTACCGTCCCTCGCCCGCCTTCTGATCGGGGGGACGCTGTGAAGCATACTGCCCTAATGGTCACGGCCTTCTTGGCTGAAAGAGAACCAACACCTCGCTCAAATCCCATTTTTCAGAAGCCTGCTAGGGGCCGAGTTTGGTCCGGTCATCTCGGGTCAGTTCGCTGTTGTTTCCGGAAGGCAGGTCCGGATTCACGGGCGCCGCCCCGGAATCAGAAGGCGCCTCGCTGGTGGTGGTT
>JBDRBC010000589.1:0-5026 GCA_043823125.1 bacterium
GAGGTGGCTTCCTTTTCTGGTATTGGAAACATTTGTATGATAGCGACAACAATTGCTGAATGGCACCATTGTGGCGTGTTGTTTCTGGTTGTTTCTTCCAAACCGCTTTTCATTGTACTTAACGTCAATATCATTGAAAAAAGTGACAAAAGGTGATATAACTATACAGTCCCTCTGGATAAGTTTAGCTCGATCGAATGGCCGATTCTGGATTTCGTACTTATCAATCGTGGGTACTTTCCCCATCCGAAACCAAAGGAGTTGTGACATGAGGACAAGACTTGGAATATTCGTGGCACTGATCTTGATGGTCGCATTGGTGGCCGGTTGCTCGCAGCAATCCGATACCGTCACCGTGCAGACCTCCGATTCTCAGGTAAAAAACGGCGATGAGACCCTCGGCCCGCCGAGCATCGCCATCGCGACCGGTTCGGGCATCGTCGAGGCCGGCACCGGCATGAATACTCAGCCCGGCTCCATCGTGATCGACGTACCCGGCACCGCCATCGAGCAGGCGCTGGTATACTGGTCGGGCGGGACGGACGCGTCGCCCTTCCTCGGTGACGACACCATCGTGTTCGGCGGCACCGAGATCACCGGCGAACTCATCGGTGGACCGTCCTACTTCTTCGGAGCCTACGAGTTCACGGCGTACCGCGCCGACATCACCGATCTCGGCCTGGTCGCCCTCGGGCCCAACACCATCGCCGTTTCGGGCATGGATTACGTCTTCACGAACCAGAACGAGAACAACGGTGTCGGCCTGCTGGTCATCTACAGCGACGGCTCGAGCGCCGACATCCAGCTCGTGGACGGACTCGACCTGGCGTTCTTCAACTTCCCCGAACCGCGGCAGACCACCGTGCCGCAGACCTTCACCTTCACGGCGC
This sequence comes from bacterium, assembly GCA_043823125.1. GTDB lineage: Bacteria > Krumholzibacteriota > Krumholzibacteriia > LZORAL124-64-63 > LZORAL124-64-63 > JBDRBC01. The sequence continues at coordinate 891 of JBDRBC010000589.1, forward strand.
CGGGCGCCGAGGTGACGGCCGACCTGGTCTTCTTCGCGGGCAGCGTCGGCGTGAACCGTCCCAACGAGATCCGGGTTACCGTGGGTGGCGCGGATCAGGTGTTCACCAACGAGCTCGGCAGCTCGGACGGGCCGTTGTGGGATACGCTCAGCCTGCCGGTCGTCATCCCGGCCGACGCCATGGAATTGACCGCGGAACTGATCTCCACCCCCAGCAGCGATCCGCTGGGTGCCTCCATGTCGTGGGTCGCCGGCGCGCTGTCGGTGCCGATCCGCGAGCCCGAGACCTTCTGCCTCGGTGACTTCGTCTGGCACGACATGAACCGGAACGGCTGCCAGGACGTGGACGAACCGGGCATGGAAGGGGTCGATGTGAGATTGTGGGTCGGTTGTCCGCCGGTGCAGGTGATCGGCACCGCCGTGACCGATGCCGATGGCTACTACATGTTCTGCAATCTGGAGCCCGGCGACTACGCGGTGCAGTTCATGGCTCCCGGCAACTACGTCTTTACCATGCAGCACGCTGTTGGCTGCACGCCGGAAGACGACAGCAACGCTGCTGCGGACGGTATCACCGATTGCGTCACCCTCGTCGACGCCGACGATATGACCATCGACGCCGGTGTGTACGTGCCGCCGACCTACTGCATCGGCGACTTCGTCTGGTACGACACGAACATGGACGGCTGCCAGAATGTGGACGAGGTGGGCATCGCGGATGTCATGGTGAACCTGTGGACCGGCTGTCCGCCGACGGCAGTTATCGCCACCACCATGACCGATGCCGATGGCTTCTACATGTTCTGCGGCCTGGAGCCCGGCGACTACACGGTGCAGTTCGTGGCCCCCGCCGGTCATGAGTTCACAATGCAGTACGCCTGTGACCCGGCCGACGACAGCAATGCCGGCGACAACGGCATGACCGACTGCGTGACCCTCGTCGACGCCGACGACCTGACCATCGACGCCGGTCTGTACGAGCCGATCTTCGAGGGTTGCACCCGCACCAAGGGTTACTGGAGCAACTGGACCGGTCTCGGCAATGGCAACCAACCCGACATGGTGACGCAGCACCTGCCCATCTGGCTTGGTGACGCGGGCGGCTCCAAGAGCATGCAGGTCACCGATGTCCAGATGGCCGTGGACGTGCTCACGCAACACACCTACGGCGCCCCGAGCAACGGCATCACCAAATTGTATGCTCAGCTGCTGGCCGCGAAGCTCAACTTCGCCGCCGGCGCCGACCCGAGTGCCGTGTCCGCTCTCGTCACCGAGGTGGATGCCTTCCTGGCCGACCACGACTGGACCGACTGGAGCGGCTTCAGCCGGCCGGAGAAGAACGAGATCAACGGCTGGAAGACGACACTCGACGATTACAACAAAGGTGATATCGGTCCTGGACACTGTGCAGAGGAAGACGACAGTCCCGCGGGCAAGGCTGTTCTCTGGAAATAGCTCCAATACGCTAACCACATGCCCACGGGTCGGTGACCAGTGGGCATGTTTCTGTCCATTCCGATCTCATAGACGTCACAAATCAGGAGTTGTGATAGCCTTCCCCCGTGCATACGTATTCTTTATGTTGTTATATCGAACGTTTTAGTCCGATATCGTATCGGAAACCATGGGCCTCGGTGCGCACCAGCCTCAGATAACAAACGAGTGGAATGAGGGCGAGGCAGATGAATGGATTTTTTTTATTACTTTCGCTGGCAGCAACGAACCGTTCGTTTCAAGCTGTTGTTGATCGGTGAACTCGTCATCATCAGCGGTATCGTGGCGCTCTGGCTCCCTATGCGGAACGAGTTGCGTCAGCAGACCGTCGTCCAGATGCAGAAACAGCTCCAGGCAATCGCCGCCACGGCCGCGTTGACCACCGATGGCGACCTGCACGAACAGATGACCTCCGAGGTCATGTGGCAGGAATCGGCATTCGCTCACCTGCAGCACTGTCTCCGCGGCATCGGGGCGGCGAATCCCGACCTGCATTTCGAGCACATCTACACCTTCCGGGCGGATGGCGACAGCGTGCGGTTCGCCGTCTTCACCCACCCGCACGACACCGACCATCGCCCCCGGATCGGCGAGGGGATATCCGATCCAGCCCGGCATGGCGACCGGCTGGCCCTGGTGGAGGACGAGTGGAAGCCGGAGAACTCGTTGCAGTTCTTCGTCCGGCGACCAGAGCCGGCAAGACGACCTGACCCTCCTTTGTGTCGAGCGATTCGCCGCCCGGGAGGAAAACGTTGCCGCGCCCCCGTCGGGTGAATAGATTGGGCCGGTTGCCCCGAATGGACATTTTCTCACCCCGGCGCGGAGACCGCTCGTGTCGTTTTCGTTTCGCAAGATCCTGATCGGTACCGCGCTGGTTCTGTTGCTCGGCGGCTGCTCGAACGATAAAGCCGCCCCGCCCGTGGACGAACACACCGTGGCGGCAGGCCTGGAGCGGGGAGTCACCCGTGAGCAACTCGAATCCGGGCGTGACCTGTTTCTCAACGCCTGCACCCGCTGTCACCGCCCCATGACGGTGGCCGACTACGACGCCGAGACCTGGACGGATTTCCTGCAGGACATGACCGTTCGGGCGCAGCTCGACCGGGAGCAGACCGAACAGGTGACGGCTTATGTGCTGACTACCCGTGCGGTGCTGGATTCCATGACGACTCAGCGGTGAGCCGTCCCGAACTTCCGCCGCTCCCGCAAATGCCCCCACAGATCCGTCGCAATTTTCAAGACGATGAAGATGACCAGCAAGTACAGTGGCTGCCCCAGGAAGATCACCGGCCCCACACCGAACGCCAGCGTGAGGTGCAGCACGAGCACCCGGGAATAGGCCGTGGTGATGGGATCCTCGCCCCGGAAGATCTGGCGCTCGCCCTTGATCAGGAAATTGACCACGAAGGAAAAGCCGTGGCTCGCCAGCAACGCAACGAGCACCGGCCAGGTGGTGGCCAGCAGCGAGAGCGGCCGGACCGATGCATCCAGGAACTCCTGCACGAAAAAGTAGAACGCCAGCCCGAGAGCGGCGAGGAAACCGCCCAGATGCAACATGAAGAACAGGAAGCCGACAATCCGCATCACCACGGTCACGACCCGCATGGGCAGACCGACCTCGTCGATCCTGGCGATGAGCATCTTGAGCAGGGCGGAGAGGCCGATGATCACACTCTCCGCCCAGTAGAGGAAGATGATATCCACCAGATTCCAGCCCCAGTGCAGCACACCAAGGATCGGCAGCAGGTTGATGCCGATGAGGATCAGAGCTGAGACCGGCAGGGATCTGACCGGCCGCAACAAGCTGAAGGTCACCGGCTCCAGCTCAGAATTCATGGACCCCCATATCGATGATCGGAGCGGTCCCGTTCCCGGTATCACTGGTCGCCGGATCGTCGGCGAACCGCGGATTGTCATAGTAGTCCAGACTCACGGGCAGCAACTCGGTGATATCGGCATCACCGTCCAGATCGTAGATGTCGATGTTGTTGCCGGCATCGATACAGGGCGAGCCGGCCAGCAGTTGGAAATTGTTCGCACCCTCGTCCAGCCAGAGTGGATCCTCGTCGATATTACCGCCGTCGTCGGTGCCGGTGGAGATCATCCAGGCATCGCTCCCACCGCATGACATGATATTGCAACAGGAGAACTGCGGGTGCGAATACACATCGTTGCCCAACTCCGGATAGAGGCACCCGGTGGACTCGCCATAGAGAATACAGTTGATCAACTTCGGAGACCCGTCCTCGTTGCGTAGAGCGCCGCCGGCATTCCAGGCCTTGTTGCGGGTGAACAGACAGTTTGCCAGAACAGGATCCGAATCATCCGTGTTGAGCATCCCGCCGCCCCCGCTGGTGGCACGGTTGTTCGAGAATCGACAGTTCTCCAGGATGGGCGAGGAGTAGTTGTCGTTGTGCAGTCCGCCGGCCTGGAACGGGATGGCGCACTCCACCACGTACCTTTCGTCACCGAAAACAGTGGCGACCTCGATGGCGATACCCTGACGCTCCCGCTTGGGCACTTGCCAGTCATGAATCTCGTAGAGCATCGGATCGCCCTGCTGGACCACGTAGTCGCCGCCCGCGGAAAGGATGAACTGGAAATCGCGCGAGTCCATGCGGGGCGTGGCGTTGCCGTCGCTGT
>JBDRBC010000590.1:0-7416 GCA_043823125.1 bacterium
TCACTTGCGCTAGTGTACCCGGGTGCACTCATCCGACACGATCTTCCCCGTTTACCCCCCGCTACTCCCATTTCCCTTGCGGCAAGACGATGGCGCCGCAAGCCGGACACTTGCGGGAGGGCGGGCAGGAAATATGTACCCGGGCGATAGCAGATTCCCCCGCACAAACCGCCCGCGGTGCAGGGCTGAGCAGGCGCGGCGCGGTTGATTTATTCGCCTCACCCCTCCTTGACCATCCCCACCCCCAACCGCGCCTTCACATCATCCACAATCGCCAGGATACAAGGTATCACCAGCAAGGTCAGCACGGTCGCCGCCAGCAAGCCCCAGGCAATCGTGTTCGCCAGCGGCCGCCACACCAGCGACGTGCCGCCGATCCCCAGCACCGTCGGCAGCAGACCGCCGATGGTGGTCACCGAGGTCAGGATGATGGGCCGCAGACGCTTGACGCCGCCGGCCACGATGGACTCCCAGCGGTCCATGCCGTCCCGGCGGGCGTTGTTGATGAACGAGATCAGAACGATGGCGTCGTTGACCACGATGCCGGCCAGGGCCACCACGCCGAACAGGGTGACGATGCCGAACTTGTCGCCGCTGACGAGCAGGCCGATCATGGCGCCGATGAAGGAGAACGGCACTGTGCAGAGGATCACCATGGGCTGGATATACGAGCGGAACTGGGTGCCGAGGATGAGGAAGATGAGCATGACCCCGATGGCGAACAGCTTGCCGATGTCGTTGAACGCCTGGCTGAACTCCTCGAACTCGCCGCCGATCTCCAGGTCGACCTCCTCGTAGCGACGGCTGATCTCCTCGAAATGCGGCGTGAGCTGGCGCACGACCCGATCAACGGTGGTGACGGCGTCGTCGATGTCGGCGCCGATGATGATGGTCCGTTTCAGGTTGCGTCGTTTCATCTCCGTGGTGGCGTCGTTCACGCTGATGGTGGCGATGTCCGACAACGGAATCGAGAGGCCGCTGAAGGTGGTGATGCGCAACGATCGCACCTCGGCCAGGGAGTTGGCGCTCTCCTCGCGTAACTTCACCACCACGTCCACGTCCTCGTCGCCGTCGCGGTAGGTGGTGGCGGTGAGGCCCTCCACGGCGGTGCGCAGTTCCAGGGCGATTTCGCGCGGGGAGAGGCCGACCAGGGCGGCTCGCTCCTCGTCGATCTCGATGCGGATCTCCTGCTTGCCGCCCGGGAAGTCGTCGCGGACGTCGTACACGCCGTCGATGCCGGCCAGGATCGCCTTGATGTCGGCCATGGCGCCGTTCAGCTCGTAAAAGTACTTGCCGGTCAGACGGATGCTCACCGGCTGCGGTGACGGCGGCCCGCTGGTGGGTTTCTCGAACATCAACGACGTGATGCCGCTGATGCCGGCGATGGCGCCACGTAACTCATCGATGATCTGCTCCATGGTCCGTTCGCGATCGCCCTCGGGCACCAGGCTGACGATGACCTGCCCCACATTCTTGCGGGTGATCCAGTCGTCGTTGCCCTGATACAGGCCGGCATTGGAGGCGACGAGGTCCAGCTCCTCGGCCGGTAACGCCAGAGCCACCGCCTCGATCTTGCCGATGATGCGGTCGGTCTCCTCCAGGGACGTGCCTTCGGGCATCTTGGCCAGGATCGTGAAGTAGTCGAAGTCCTCGTCGCCGAACATCTCCACACCGATCAGCGGGATCAGGGCGAAGGAGCCGAACAGGATCACCGTGGTGACCGCCATGACCAGGTACCGTCGGCGCAGGAACCGCCGGATGAGCCGCTCGTACCGCTCCCGCAGCCAGAGGTAGCCGCGGAACTCCGGCCGCTCGTGCCGCTTGCTGCCGCCGGTCCAGTCGTGGATGTGGGACGGCAGGATCACCAGCGCCTCGAACAGCGAGGCCGCCAGCGCCAGGGTCACCACGAACGGGATCACCCGCATGAACTTGCCCATGATGCCCGGCAGCAGCATGAGCGGCAGGAAGGCGGCGATGGTGGTCAGGATGCCGGCGGTGACCGGGCTGATCACCTCGGACGTGCCGTCGATGACCGCCTGGCGCAACGATTTGCCGCTCTGCCGGTGCGAGTGCACGTTCTCCAGCACGATGATGGCGTCGTCGACGATGATCCCCAGCACGATGATCAGGGCGAACACGCTGCTGCCGTTGATGGTGTTGCCGGTCATCTGCATGAGGATGAAGGTCATCATGAACGACAGCGGAATACCGAGCGACGCCAGCCCGGCGTTGGCCTTGCCCAGAAAGACCAGCAGGATGAAAAAGATGAAGGTGATGCCGATGATGGCGTTGTTGCGCAAGACGCTGAGAATCCGCCCGATGTGTTTGGTGGAATCGATGGTGATCTTGTATTCGATTCCCTCGGGACTGCGTTCGCGGTACTCCTCCACCAGCTCCTTGATGCGATCGACCACCGCGTAGGTGGAGCCGCCCGCCTTCTTGGACACCGACACGGTCATGGCCGGCTTGCCGTCCAGCCGTGAGAGGATGCTCGTCTCGGCCCGGACCTCGCTGATGGTGGCCACGTCGGACAGATAGACGATGCCGCCGTCCGGACCGGTCCGCAGCACCAGCCGTTCGATCTCGGCCGGCGAGGCGAAGCGGCTCAGCGCCCGCACCTGGAACTCCGACCGGCCGATGGTGATGTTGCCGCCCGGAAAGTTGACGTTGCGCGCATGCAACGCCTGCACCACCGCGCCGAGGGTCAGGCGGTGGCCGTTGAGCTGCAGGGGGTCGATCTCCACCCAGATCTCGCGCTCCTCCAGACCCGAGAGCTGCACCTTGGCCACGTCGGCGATACGTTCGATATCGTCCACCAGGTCGTCCACCACGGTGGCGGCCAGCTCCGGATCGCCGTCGGTGGTCACCCCCACGGCAATCACCGGCAGGAAGTCGTCCGAGCCGAAATCGTCGACGATGGGATCCTCGCACTCGTCGGGGATGCTCGCGTTGTCGATCTGCAGACGCACCTCCTGCATCTTGGTGGTGAACTCGGCGTTGGACATGTCGTCGAACTTCACCAGGAAGAAGGCGTACCCTTCGCCGGCGGTGGTGAGCAGCTCCGTGACCGAATCGATCTTGTCGAGCTCCTTTTCCACCGGAATGGCCACCAGATCCTCCACTTCCTGGGGCGAGGCGCCGGGATAGAGGATCGTCACGAAGACCCAGTTGAAACTGATGTTCGGGTTCAGCTCCTGCGGCATGCTCAGCAACGCCAAGCCACCGCCCAGGAAGATGCCGATCATCAGCAGGTTCACCAGCACCGGCTGGCTGACGGAAAAGCGGGGCAGGAAATTGTTCATGATCCCGACTCCTCGCCCCGGGCCGCGCTGGTGGCGGGAGAATCGCCGTCGGGAGCCAGGTCCGTGGCCGGTGTCCCGTCCCCCTCGCCCTCGATCCTCACCACGGATCCATCACGCAGGTTCCGCATGCCGACCACCACCACCCGCTCGCCCGCGGCCAGGCCCCGGGTGATGACGAGCCGGTCGTCGATGAGTGATCCGATCCCCACCGTGCGGCGACGGGCTTCCGTTCCGTTCACCACGAAAACGAACCCCTCGCCGCCGCGGTACAACACCGCTTCGCGAGGTACGGCGAGCAGCTGGGCCGCCGGATCGGAGTCGATGCCGCCGGGCCGTGACAGCGCCAGGGTGGCGCTCACCACGAAACCGTCCCGTAACGGGTGGCCGGCCGGATTGGCCAGGATCACCTCGACGCGGAAGGTGCGGGTCAACTCGTCGGCTTCCGGCGAGATGGAGCGGATCCGGCCGCTGAACTCCCGCCCGGCCAGGGCGTCGGCCACCACGATTACCGGCTGGTTGCGCTGCAACCGCGGGACGTTATGCTGCGAGACCCCGAGGGGCAGCTTCAACGAATCGATGTCCACGACCCTGTATACAGGCACCCCGGGGCTGACGAACCCGCCCAGTTCGTTGTACCGCCGCGAAACGTACCCGCCGAACGGCGCCCGGATGTCGGTCTCGGCCAGGTCGCGGGCGGCCAGTTGCCGCACCGCCCCGGCGCTGCGTTGTTCGGCCCGGGCCGCCTGGCAGACGAGCCGGCTGTTGTCGTACATCGCGGCGGCGATGTCGCCGCCGGCCCACAAGGTCGAGTCGCGCTGGAAATCGTTGAAGGCCATTTCAAACCTCGCCTCGGCGGCCAGCAGTGCCGCCTCGGCCTGGTTCAGGTTCTCTCGCGGCACCTGCTTGTCCAGGGTGGCCAGCACGTCGTCCGCGGTCACCAGGTCGCCGACATCGCGACGGATGGCGCGGGTCTCGCCCGCCACCTCGCTCACCACGTCCACGGCGCGGTACGCCTCGAGCACGCCGGTCAGCTCGGTGGTCTCACGGAGCGACTCCGGCGTCATCACCAGGACCTCCACGGGCACGGCCGGCGGCGCCTCCTGATACGGTGTCTCCCGTTGACAGCCGGTGAGCGCGGAAAGGAGCGTCAGGATCACGATCCCCGTCGCTATCGCGGTCAGCGCCATGAGCCAGTACCTGGCCCCGGACAATTCAGAAGTCGATTCAGGTTTGGTAAACGTCCGGTTCATCTTGTGACCTTTCATGGTTTCCGGCGATTCCGTTTTTTGTTCCAGTCGTTTTACTGGACCAGCAGCTCCAGGATTTCACCGCGGGCCTGAAAGTAGTCCGCGATGGCGAGCACCAGGTCGAAATAGGCCGACGAGTACACCTGCTCCGCCCCCTGCAGGGCGAGGTTGGCGTCGAGCCATTCGAGGTTGGTCAAGCGGCCGAGGGTGTACTGATTGCGCTGGATCTCGTGGTTGCGCCGGGCGCTCTCGAGACTGGTCTCGGCCAGGCGCAGCAGCTCGGAATTGCTGTGCAGTCCGGTCCGCGCCACCTCGGCCGACAGGTAGAGGGAGCGCCGCACCTCCTCGTTCTCCTCGCGTGTCTTCTCCATCTGATGCCGGGTCAACTTCAAGGTACTGTAGTTGGAAAAGCTGGTGAAGATGGGCAGGCTCAACACCACACTGGCCGACCAGGTGCGTTCGCCGTCCAGGTCGACGGTGTCGTTGTTCATCCAGCCGTAGCTCCCGTTCAGGGCGACACTCGGCAGGTAGTTGGTCTTGCTGCGACGGTGCTCGATGCCGACCAGATCCTCCGCGCCGGCCAGCAATTGCAGGGCCGGATTGCCGGCCACTATCTGCGCCACCGGAATCTCGGCGAAGGTCAGCCAATCGACCTCGGATAGCTGACGGAACCGTTCGATCTGCGCCTCCAGCAACGAGGGGAGCTGATCGGCGGGCGAGACAGTGCCGGTGGGGGTCTCGCCGAGCAGGTTCTCGAGGCCCATGGCCGTGACCCGCCGATTACTCCGTTGCAGGGTCAACTCCCCTTGCTGCCGCGCCTCCTCCACTCGCCAGCGCAGGATGTCCGCCTCGGAGTACCGGCCCACATCGAAGAGCCGCTGCGCCAGGGCACTGTTCTGGCGCGCCTGGTCCAGATGCTGCTTCTGGATTTCCAGTAGCGAACCGCTCTTCAGCAGCTCGACGAAAGCGCGTAGGGTCTGGTGGGCGGTCTCCTGCCGGGTGACGATCTCCTGCCAGGAGGCGACCTCCTTGCTCGCGCCGGCCAGCGCCACCCCGTTCCAGACCTGGGGATTGAACAGCAGCATCTGGGCGGTGAGCTGCGTCTCGTACCCGTCGCGGAAAACGGTCTGGGGAATCTCGATGGTGACCGGCTCGAAACCGCCGCCGCCATCGGGAAAAAAGAGCGTGAGCTCCCGCCCGAAGGCGTTGGCGCGCTGCACCGTCTCGTCGTCCAGCCGGGTGTACGACGACTGCAACGAAAGGGAGGGGAAGAGCTGCGACCGCGCCTGCCGTTGCGCCCAGATGGCGGCGGCCAGAGCGTGCTCCTTGGCGGCCACGTTGTGATTGTGGGCCAGGGCGTGATTCACGGCCTGGGCGAGGGTGAGCTCGGCGCGGGCCGGTGTCGGGCCGACCATCATGGACAGCAGGAGCAGGCATAGCCAGCGCGGAAAAAGTCGTGCTCCGGGTCGACCTTCCCCACGCCATCGTTCAGATATCATCGATCATACCTCCGAGTTTTTCGAAATAGTCCGGCTGGTCCGTGAGCAGGTCGACGACCTGCTGGCAATACTCGCGCTCGACGGTCATGTGCTTCGCCCCCGCCTGGCAGGACAGGGCGAAGTGAGGCGCCATCGCCGCCTTGCAGGCCGCTCGTTCCTCGTTGTTGATGATCTCCTCCAGCCGCGCGATACGTGCCGTGAGCAGCTCGACGGTCTCGGCCAGCGGCAAGGCGTCGATGAACGACATGGCCAGGTAGAAGGTCAGATCGTCCGATCCGATGTGCCGGAGCGCCTGCCGTAGCTGCGTCCGCAAGATCTGTCGCCCCACAATGGTGATGTGGAAGATCGTCCGCTCGGGCGCCTTCCCCTCGCGCTCGGTGGTCTTGGTGGCCGCCCCTCGCTCGGTGAGCTTGCCGAGGGAATAGTAGATGGACGACTGGCTCACGTTGGCCCACTGATCCAGGCCGAGGCGCTGGATCATCTGGTTGAGCAGGTAACCGTGCATGGACGTCCAGTTGATGAGACCGAGGGCCGCAAGTTCATTCTTGTTAGGGAGTTGCCGTGGTGGCACCTGGTTGCTCCCGGGTTTGGGGAATTTATGGTCAATATCTGACTACTCGATATTGGAATACTATGATAACAAGTAATCGACTTCAGGGCAAACAGTTTCAGAGCCGAAAAAGATCTGTCGGCGACGACTACCACGCCGACCAGAACACCTTCACCATGGGTTTCGACCAGCGGTTCACCGCCCACCTGGCCGAGCGTTTCCGCGTGCCGTCTTTCGGTTGACGGATCCCCCGGGTCCGGCCAAGATGCTCTCGTGAACCCCCGTTCACGGAAACGAGCAACTACCGCTCATGACCGAGGGAGGCCTCCATGAAAACCCGGATCCTGTTGAGCCTGCTGTTCATACTGGCGAGTTACCCCTTTCTGACCTCCTCTTCCTGCGAATCCGATCCCACCGGACCCGGCAACGGCGACACGGACGCCCCGTTCGTCGTCCAGGTATCGCCGATCCAGAACGACACCGACGTGGCCGTGGACGCGACGGTCACCATCACCTTCAACGAGGCCATGGCGGCGGGGAGCGCGGCCGGCCATGTCACCGTGTCGCCCGGCCCGGTGGGCGCCCTGACCTGGTCGGACAACAAGACCCTGCAGGTGGCGCACACCAACTGGCCCACCGGCACCCAGGTGACGGTCACCGCCGGCACCGGCCTGACCGACGCCGCCGGCAACGGGCTGGCGGCGGCCTTCGCCTGGAGCTTCTGGACCGCCACCGACGCCGTGATCCTGCAGAACACCATGCCGGTCAACGGCGCCACCGGGGTGCCCATCAACAGCACGGTCTGGCTGCAGTTCTCC
>JBDRBC010000591.1:0-3487 GCA_043823125.1 bacterium
CCTCGTCGCTTTCTATGCGTCGTATCTTGGGGTGCAAACGATTCTGGAGAACGCGCTTGTCGGCTGAAAGAGCGCGGAATTGGATTTTACTTCCTGTTGATGAACCTGGAGGCAAGCACGATAATCGTATAAAAATACATTCCGATGCCGGCGAAGGAGAACACGACCGTGAAAAGAATAATGCAAGGCTTCCGGAGTCACAAATGGTACGGCTCCCCTCCCGGTGCCGCAACCCGCACCGACACGATGACAGCCAGGGTGCGAAACGGGCTGTTTCTGGTGCTTGGGCTCTGCTGTCTCGTAGCTGGCCCGGCTTTGGTCCAGGCTGAAAACGGCATCAGATTTGATACTGCCAGCCTGGAAAGTTTCTGGGCGCTCGCCGGTCAACTTCAAGCGGGAGAGACGGTTGCAACGGCCGACTACGAAGCGTTGCTCCAGGAGGACGGCTTCCGGGTCCTGGCGATGACCTCGCGTGAGCCGGAGTACAACGCCGCCATCATCTCCCGGGTGATGGACAGAGTCTTCACCGCCAGCACAACAGATGCAGACGCGGCGAATTCACCGTGGAAAAAACCAGTCAAGCGCGTGGATACCTTCCAGAATTACGAGTACCTGCGCGATCGCAAGGAACTGGTGGAGCAATTAGTGGCCCCGGCCGAGCTGGAAAAACTCGGCAACCGAATCACTGCCTTGCTCGCCCCCTATAAGCCGAGTTCGCAGCAGATTTCCAGAATGATCCTGCACGTCTTGCCCATGCGTCCCGACATCCGCCTGTTCGAGGGGCACCTGCTGGTGGACGCCGGTCTGCTGGTCGCCGCCGGCCATGAACAGCTCGCACACATTCTCGCCTCGGTGATCTACCGGGAAACCGCCCGTGCCTCGTCCACTCTACCGACCGATACGGCCGGCATCCCCGCCCTGCGCGCCACCTTCCTCAAGATGGCTCACGAGGGCGTGGCATCCTGGCTCGAACGGTATGTCGAGGTCCAGTTCGATGACGAACATCCGACGCTCGGCATTCCCCCGGATTTCCGAACGGACTCGGTTCGCCGGTGTGGGCACATCATCCAGCAGATGAACAAGTATCTCGGGATCATTTTCGAGCAACCGGAAATGATAGCAGAAAAAGGATTGATCATCGACGAGGTGATCCGGGGCGCGAACAGTTACGAATCGGTCGGCTTCGCCATGGCTGCGCTCATCGTCGCGCGATTCGGCCAAGAGCGGCTGCAGCAGGTCTCCAATTCGGCCCCCGCATTCATCAGCGCCTACCAGGAAGCTGCTGCCCAAAGCCGAGTGGTCGCGACGGCCGAGATCCCTGGCCCCCACGCTGATTTGCTGATCGAAATGGCCCCCTTCGATGACGAGCTGATCGTGGAATTGTTGACCCTGCTTCGCGAGGATTCTTGAGGGAGTTTCGCGGACGTCAGGGATCCTGCAATCATAACGGGAGGCTATCAGCCTCCCGTTATCTTCTGGCAGGTCAATCACGACCAGACGAGCATCGTGAACGTAGCGGTTTTCACTCCACGACGAAAATCGGTTTGATATCTGCCGGGAGGTCGGTCAAGCGAGCCAGCGCCTGCTCCAGTTCCGGTGACATGACCCCGTAGTTGGTGACCATCTTGTGGGCCGCCGTGTAGTTCCCCTCGGCCTGCAACACACAGATGGAATTGACCATCCGTTCGATGACACTGCGGAATTCAGCCAGGTTCACCCGGAAACGTTGGGTCTCCTCGTCATACTGGATGCCGCCCCTGCTGAGCAGGTAATTGAACTGGATCGCGTTGGCCTGGCCGTGCGCCTCCTCGATACCGAACCGGACCGAGCGGAACAGTCCCGCCAGGTAGGTGGCCGCCTGTTGCCGATACAACGTCGGTTCGAAAAGCCCCTTGTCCATGAGCTGGAAGATGGCCCATTCACCCATGAGATCCGCCTTGGCCTCCTCGATGGTGGAGTAGTGGTCCTTGAGTTCCAGACGCACCTCCGTGGGACGGCCGTCAACGACGATATTTCCCGGTCCGAGACCGTGACTCATCTCGTGCAGGAGGGTGTGCAGGAAGAACGATTCCCCCGTCAGATCGGGCAGCTGGCCCTCGGCCAGCAACCTGTTGGCAATGGGCACCAGGATCTGTTCGAACTTCGCATTCATGATGTTCCGGAGCATGACCTTCTTGCTCCCCTTGGCCTCCCGTACCCGCTCGTCGTTGGGGAGATTGAAGGCGATGGTCTGGACCCCGGCACGCGTATCCCCGGCGGTGAAGTACTCGTCAGCCACCCGGATGGGTGATTCCGCCCCGCGGTTGGGATTCTTGTACTGATCGGGAATGGGCAGGTTCGCCTCGAGCCAGGGCAGCTCACCCTTGAAGCGATCGAGACGCGCCGAGCCCTCCGGGTCGACCACGGTCACGAACGCCTCGAAAGCGGCCTTGAAGCCAAACAGTCCGTCCTCGTAAGTCTCGTACGGCCCGATGGTGATCTCGACGCGACTGTCCAGATCCATCCAGAGCATGTCTGACTCGTAGTAGTCGTCACTGAGAAAGGCGTCGGCCCGCGACTCCAGGAACAGACGCAAGCTTTCGTTGTCGGTGATGGCTGCCGCTTCACGCAGCAGTCCGGCGGCCTGCTCCAGTTCGTCCTTGAAGAACTCGGAGTACGGGATGGCTACCAGCGCCCCGGAATCATCTCGTCGCACCATGGTGAAGAGATCGCCGAGCCGGTTCTGGTTGCTGGAGATCTGCTCCTTTTCCGCCTCGGTCAGATCGAGCGGATAGTAGTTGGCTCCCTCCGGATGTTCCCAGTGACCGCAGAACGGCTCGCGCCCGAAACGCCGATCCCACGGCCCCATGTTGATCTGGAAATAGGCACGAGCGGCTTCGGCGCCCGGCCCGGTGGCTCTGTCCAGCACTGCCGTGATTTCTTCCCGACAGGGACACGCCTGTGCCCAGAATAGCTCGTGCATGATCCTGGCGGCGGCCACGAGCTTGTCGAGCACCTGCCGTTCCGATGCGGTCAGGGTCGTGATATCGGCGGTGAGATCGGTTTCGGCATAGGCCGTCAGGCGGTCTTCGATCTCGGCGATCGCGGTCACCTCGCCGTGTCCAACCCAAGCACAGTCCTGCGCCACGAAGTCCACGTATCCCTCCTCGCTGGAGCCACCGCCGCCGCCACCGCCACATCCGGCGAACGGCACGCAGAGTGTCAAAACGACCAGGGAGGTCGTCAGGCTGGCATTCATCCTCATCATCACGTTTCTCCTCGCTCGGGAAAAGGGGTCTATCGCCAGAGCATCAAACCGGAATACCGTCCGGGCAACGGCAGTTTAGCATTGCCGGGCGGAGTTCTCAAGCCCGAGCCGACGCGTCCGGTGAACAGTTTGGATTGGAGAGAATCGGGTAGGGCGGGGCCTCGCGGCCCCGCTCTCCCACACCACCGGGCATACGGTTCACGTACCACGGCGGTTCATGAGACATATTGAAGACGTCGC
>JBDRBC010000592.1:0-3559 GCA_043823125.1 bacterium
CGAAAAACGAAAACGATCGGGGACCGACCCGGTCGTAGGCAACGGCGGCTCGGTTGAAAACACCGGTCACCCGCGTCTTGAACTGCGCTCTTGGATTGTTCACAACAGCCTTTCCTGGCATATCACCGGGGGGGGGCCATCCGTCCTGGCATCATACGGCGGGTCGGCGTGGGGGTTGCCTCCGGAGCAATCGACTCGGCGACGCCGGCCCGGCCGTCAAATGCCGGTTGTTCCAGCCGGGGCGGGCGTGCTACCGTCCCGGATTGGAACCCACTCCCCGACACCCTGTCCAGATCCGGTTGGATCATCAGATCATCACCCCTGCCGCCGGAGGAAAACCCCCCATGCAATCACCGGGCGCCGCTTGCCGCACCGTGCTGTTTTGCCTGCTCGTACTGACCCTTGCCGGGTCCGTGCCCCGTCTCGCCAACGCCGAGGTGGTCAGGTTGCAGCATCAACTGGAGGACGTGGGGGAAGAGTACGCCGCGGCTTACCTGGCATCCTTCGTCACGGCCCTCGGCGTGGATCAGAACAGCCGGCTGTTCTCCACCGCCCATATCCCGACCACCCAGCTCACCGTCTCCTTCGGTCTGCAGTTCATGGGGAGTCACCTGGCGGAGTCCGACCAGACTTTCCGCTCCGTCAAGCAGGTGGTGCTGGACGAACGGTTCGGCTTCGATCAGGTGGCCGACGCCGGCGTTTTCGGCGAGACCGGGACGCTGGTCATGGAGGGGCCGTCCTTTTTCGGCGATGAAGACGTGACCGGCTCCTACACGACCTACTACAACGGTGTCCCTCTCGGAACGGAGGAAGGGATCAACGGGGTCTGGCGTTCGCGCTGGCTGCCGCTATTTATGCCCGAGGTCACCTGCGGCGGCATCGCCGGCCTGCGAGCCACCCTGCGCTGGTTGTCGCCCATCACCCTGCCCGAGGAGGCCGGCACCATCCGCTTGCTCGGATTCGGCGTGCAGTACAACCTGAGCCAGCACATCAAGGAACCGCCGGCGGGCATCGAATTGATGGCCGGCTTCTTCCATCAGAACTTCGGCCTGGACGACGTGGTGAGTAGCCGCGCCACCAGCCTGTTCCTGGCCGCCAGCAAGACCACCGGCTTCTCCACCTTTTACGGTGGGCTGGCCTTCGAGCGGAGTCGCACCGATGTGGACTACCTCTACCTATTCGACGGCGGCAGCGAGCGGGTGACGTTCGAGGCCAAGGGACAGCAGGGGCGGCGGCTCACCCTGGGGGGTACCCTCGGCGGGCCGGTCCGGTTCAACCTGGAAGCGAGCTTCGGCAAGCTCTCCAACTTGGCGAGCGGTATCACGTTCCATCTGTAAGGTCCTGATTCCCCAGCAAGGAGGATCCCATGTTCTCCGCCCGAAACGCGATGGTTTTCCTGACCGCCTGTTGCCTGCCGCTGATCGTGTTCCTCGTCGCGGCACCCGCCGCCCGGGCCGCGGGCAAGGTCGGCCTGTACGGCCTGTACATGGAGCCGCACAACAACGACGCCGAGGATTACAGCAACGCCGGCTGGGGTGGCGGCGTGCGGCTCGTGGTGCCGGCGCCCGTCCTGGGCGAGGCCGTGGCCGGGGTCATCGGCTTCGAGGTCATCAACCTGCTTGCCGAGGTCGTGGAGGTGCGCGATCGCTATTCACCCATTCGTTACGATCTGCACACGAACCAGAACTACTTCCGGTTCTATTTCGGCGGTGAGATCGGCGGCCACGGTCCCGCCTTCTTCCGGCCGTACGCCGGCCTCAAAGTGGCCCTCGTGGTCTACAGCATCGATAGTTACCTGGAGATACCCGACGACTATGATCCCGACAATTCAGTACGCCAGGACCTGGACAGCGACACTGAGGCGAACTTCGGCTACGACCTCACCCTCGGCGCCGATCTGCAGGTCTCGAAACAGATCTGCATCGACGGCGGCGTGCGGTACGTCAAGAGCTTCGGGGTGCCCCAGCAGCTACGATACGACGCCATCGAGATCCATCCGGATTACTTCCAGATTTTCCTCGGCATCGGCATCTCGTTGTCGGCGATCGGTGAATGATGGCAAGAACCGGCCCCGTCCGGAGATTCCCGAACGGGGCCAGGTTCGAGTGGTTGAGTCCTGACCTGGACCTACCCCGGAATCCGCACCCGGATCGGCTCCAAGATACCCACACTGGAGGAAAAGTTCTCCAGTCGCTCCCGTAGCGTCGGCGTGATCTCGCGCCCCTTGGCGACGATCACGTGGCCGTCCACGGTCTTGACATCCTCATCCAGCACCATGAAACAGGTGAGCTCAGTCACCGCCACCGACTTGATCACGTCGAGCTGCTCGTTGCACCGGTATTCCTTCAAGGTCTCGAGCAGATGGGGATCGTAGGTCTGCGCCTTTTCCTTGCGGAGAACGAAAAGGGCATCCTGGAAACGCTCGCCTCCGAGCACCCGTCGGTCGAGCTCGAGGGCCAGTCGCAGCATGGCGGCGCCGGTCTGCACTTCGTCCGCCGGGTGACAGCGGGTTTTCTCGTCCTTCTGCCGTCGGATGATCGCGGCCACCGGGGCGAAACGGGGAATGGCCTCGAGCAGCCGGGCGCCGGTTTCCGGCAGATCGTCCAGCATCTTCTGCTCCGACGCCGACACCGCTTGCTTGGCGTAGTACTTGTCGAGGGTGTTCGGGGGCAGGGTGATGGCGCCGATCTGGGACAGCATGGCCGCCAGGCCGTACTGCCAGCGGTTCGGCAATTCCAGGTGATCGACCATGTGGGTGACGTATTTCCGAACCAGGTTGGCCCGGCTGAAGGCGGTGGGCGCCGCCAGGCCCAGGATGTCGACGAACACCTGGGCGGTGCCGTGCAGGGTCTTTTCCAGCAGATCGTGCTCGGCGGTGATGGAGCGGTGGAACTCCACCGCATCTTCCAGGGCGCTGATGAGGTCTTCCTTGTGACACGGCTTGCAGATGAAGCGGAAGATGTTGCCCTGGTTCACCGCGGCCAGGGTGGCGTTGATGTCGGCATGGCCGGTCAGCAGGATCCGCACCGTGTCGGGCACCATCTCCTTGACCTGACGCAGAAAGGCCGCGCCGTCCATCTCCGGCATCTGCATGTCCGAGACCACCACGGCGAACGGCCCGTCGTTGGCCAGGATCTCCAGCCCCTCGCGGCCGCTGGGCGCCGTGGTCACGTCGTAATTCTCGAACAGGTTACGTTTCAGGGCGTCGATCACGTTCTGCTCGTCATCCACACAGAGAATCTTGGCCAGGTCCGTGTCCGTCGCTACTGTCATTGTTTTCCTCCACGGCATCCACTCGGGCCTTCACTCAGGCATCCGATCACGCGGGAACCAGCTCCCGCGCTATTTTCTGCCACGTAACGTACTTGTCAACGACTCCCAGGTTGTCGAGATAGGACGGGTCCGGCTCGCGTCCGTTCACCAGGCCGTCGGCGATGTGTACGGCATTCAGCGTGTCGAGGCCGGAAACCTGTTGCACCCGGGTCGGCTCGTGGTGGTAGGCCACCGCCTCCACCACCGGATAGGGCAGACTCCATAGACCGAGCAGATACGCACCGAT
>JBDRBC010000593.1:0-11466 GCA_043823125.1 bacterium
GATGCGGAAACGCGCGCCGTAATCCTTCTCGACGAAGACCCGCTTGCGCGCATTCCGGTCGATCAACGGGAAATGCACCGGGTGGATGGCGACCCGTTTCTCGTTCTCCTTGTGGGATGAACCGATCATGCCCAGGGTGAGATGGTCGGTTTTCATGTGTGCTCCTCGGTTGGATTGATTTTGTGTTGCAGCAAAAGGGTCTCGAAATCGGGAGGTGTCGAGCGAGGTGTGGAACCGGCATATATATCGGTCAAGGCGCTTGGAAGTGAGATGTCGCCTGGATAGATGACCATCACATTCGAGTGCTGGATTTTCGACTATAACAGATCGGTTTACGAAGCGTCAACGGCACATGATTTGAGTGCGATCCGATTACTGTGCGATCGCGCTACCTCAAAAGCACGCATGACTGTAGTGCGACGAGAACTGCACCACGCAGGACAGATCGACCGCGCCATCCCGAAGCCCCGCTCAGCGAACCAGTATCGCCTTCTTCGCATAGACCGAATCCCCGGTGTCCATCCGAACCAGATAGGTCCCCGAGGCAACCACAAGTCCTGACATGTCACGGCCATCCCACTCCACATCATGAGTCCCGGCTCCATACTGTTGATTCGTGACCTGGGCCACGCATCTCCCCGCCAGATCAAACACGGATATGTTCACGTGCTGGGTTCGGCTGATCGAGAAGAAAATAGTCGTTTGTGGATTGAATGGATTGGGATGGACCCCTTCGAGCGCGGTGATCGGACCAGGTGGATCGTCGAATCCCGATGGGTACTCACTGGCCAGCTCGTCGCTCCAGTCACCCAGATTGCCGTGGAGATCCATGTACCGGCCGACATAGAAGTACAGACGCAGAGGGGGCTCTTCCGTGAAGAGCCCCGACGTATCTGGCCAGCAATTCAGGGCCGGGCCGGGTTCGAAGCCGGATTCGGTCCCCCGATACAGGCAGAATGTCCCGGGGTCGGGGAATGGTTCCTCGTTGCTCCAGATAATGTGCCGGTAGCCAAGATCTTCAACGAGTTTCAACACAGGAGTGGGGGGAGGGAGATTGTCTATCGAATATCCATCCATGGATCGTGATGGGTAGTAATATTCCGGATTATCCGTTCGTCCGACAACACGGTACGGGGCGGTTGGCGCCGGTTCTCCGACGGTGAAGATATCGTCTGTCTCGACAATTGTTTCGTACGTCGGCAGATCCTGCGCTGAAACCACCACGAGAGTGGTCCAGTCGGTTTCGAATCTTTGGGCCTCGTAATATGTCACAGGGCTGGGAGACCCCGGATCCTCTTCGGCAAACCGCTCCCAGAAGATATTCAGGTAGCCGCCCTGGTCGTCCGGCACATCCGAGACAATAACAGCGATGCCACAACCCACGGAATAAGCCCCGATCAGTCCACATGAGGGGTGGTTATCGGGCGCGCAGGGGGATGCTTCGGTCAGGGCAAAATCCCCACCGCCGGCATCGCAGAACAGCGGATCTTTTCGGATATTACCATCAAGGCCGAGCTGGGTCTCGATGCATTCGCTCCAGTCATACCCGGTGTTCCCGTAAATATCACAACAAGCAAGCGATGCACTGGAACTATTCCGACACCGGATGCTGGCGCGAAGCCCGAAAGCGATGATGCTGTTGGCCATGATCAGATGTGTATCGTCGAACAAGACGATACTACCGGTTCCGAAGGGGGCGTCATTGTACACCAACGTGCTCTGCTCGATGATAACGGAGGACCATTCGCAGTACAGGGCACCGCCATTCACGCCTGAATTGTTGGCCTGGAATACACACCCGGTGAACTTCAGCGAAGAGTTTGTGGTAAAAACACCGCCGCCCTTGTGAGTCGCGTAATTCAACGATATTGTGCAGTTGGAAATGACGGGATCGCCCTGAATCATCATGGCCCCACCATCATATGCGTAGTTGTTCGTCAAGATGCAGTCATCGATTATGGGTGAGGATGTACAGAGGATTGCCCCTCCGTCCGGGAAGCTGAGATCATCCGCCACCCAACCGCCGGTGATGGTCAGGCCTCTGATGACGGATTTGTACGTTTCCCCGAGAATGAAATTGAATCCGCGGTGGGGATCTCCGCTACTCCCCTCGCAGTCGATGATGCAAATCTTCGGATCACCACTGATCGATTGTATTGTGACTTCTTTCCCCAGGAAAAACAGGTCACGGTTGTTTGGTCCGGAGAAAGTACCGCTGCCCAGTTCGATCACATCTCCGTTCACGACGGCACCAAGAGCCGCCTGGATTGTCGGGAAATCGCCCGTGCCATCCGGGTAGACCTGGTAGGTTGATCCTGCAGTAAGGGCGGGGGCGAGCAGGAGCGTGAACACGACCGCCAAACTTTTACCGCAATTATATTTGAGCATCATCTACCTCCAGAAATGGTGTTCAATACCTGAACATCGTGGGCTTGGATACCGTGGCATATCCCAGGGGAGAAATCAGCCTGTGCTGCAGATCCAGACAACGGCCAGGCGAGTGCGATAATCGCCAGAATGATCAAGCGTGGAGGATGCACGATGTCCCTCCAGATAGGCGCTGGGCGAGGGCCGAGGCAAACGGAGTATATCAGATCAACTTGTCTGGGGCAAATTCTCAACCAGCGGGCTGGAGTCGGGTAAGGAATCTCCCGTTGGCCTACTTGTACGTGCGGAAGAACACACTCCGCTCCAGCACCGCAATCCACCCGACGATCATCACCGCCGGCAGCGCCAAACTGGTCAGGATAGCCTCATGCACGATTCCCGCTGAGGGGAGTAGAGCAAGGGTACCCAGACAAATCCCACCCAGTAATCCGAGTCCCCGCCGGCGACGGTTGAGGGTAGGTCCAATCTCCGCCCGACGGATGAACAGCCGCGACATTCCCAGCATCAGGATCGCCATGACCGCCAGGCTCCGGGCGACACCCACGAGAATCGAACGGCTGGCGACCGTCTGCCCGGCGCGATCCAGAGAAAGGTCGCACCAGGAAATGGTTTGCAAGACCACGCACCCCAGAAATAGTGTGGTGACAATAAAAGTGCCGGCCGTCGCCGAGCTGTTCCAGGCAGCAACCGTTCGCAGCATGTACAACCGGGACATGATCATCACCAGTAAAAGCCCCAGGCATGCAGTGAGCCAGAGCAACCATTGCTGCATCCACGCCGCGCCAGCCTCGAACCGCAACATGGTGAAAAGAGCCACCAGACCACCCGTGAACATTGCCGCCAGCAACACCTCGCGACTCAGCCAGGACGATCGCAGGTTGAGCAGAGCCCGCCAGGCGCGTCGCGGTGAGCCGAGGTGCAGCAGAGAAATCCCGAGACCGAGCACCATGGCTATCGCGGCCACACCGACGGCGTTATCACTCAGCTGATCGAAGGCAGTTGCTGCCCCCCGGTCTCGCACCGCAGATTGGACGATGCCGAACACCAGCACGATCCCCGCCGCGAGTTGCGAAAGCAGGGTGAACGCCACCAGTGACCATTCACGCAATTCGCGCCGGAGGGCGGGAGTCACTCGTGCCGATGTCGGCGCCGCCCGTTCCGAATCACGGTGGGCGGCGATGACCAGCGCCGGTTCGGTCAACTGCCGAGGCGGCAAGGGATGCGGCACCGCCTGGTCATCTTCTACCTGGTGTTCGCCGAACTCCAGCACCCGCATGGGACACGCCGTCACGCAGGCCGGCGGCCGGCCGGCGTCGATCTCGTCCACGCAGAAGGTGCACTTGGTCATCTTTCCGGCCGCCGCGTCGTACTGCGGCGCTCCGTAGGGACAGGCCCAGTCGCAGTACCCGCAGCCGAGGCAGCGATCCGGATCGATGAGCACGATGCCGTCATCACGCCGACTGATGGCGCGCGCTGGACAGACCTCGGCGCAGATAGGCAGGTCGCAGTGATTGCACGCCATCGACAGATGGTAGGCGTAGATATCCGGCACCCAAGCGTTGCCCACCTGCCGCCAGTCGCCGCCGGACACCTCGTACACCCGCCGCCACAGACGCCCGACCTCCAGGCCGTGCTTGTCCTTACACGCCACCTGGCACGCCTTGCAACCGGAGCAGGCTGCGGCGTCGAAATGGAAGGCGTGGTGTGTGGTATTCCTGATGATCGAGTGGTTCATGGGCCGGACCTCGCTGCCCGGGCCGTTTCCTGATCATCGGCCCTCGCCACCTGCGCCATCACCGTATGCAGAGCCATGCCGAAGGCCAGCGGTGTCCACCGCTCCGACGTCAGCACGTTGACGTTCCCGCGCCGGTCGATCCCGTCCGCGTCCGGTGTCCACCAGGCGCCCTCGGGAATGGCCACCACGCCGGGCATGATCCGCTCGGTGACCCGGCACGGCAGGATGGTGACGCCGCGATGGTTGAACACCCGCGCCTGCTCCCCGTCAATCAGCCCCCCCGCCGCCGCGTCCAGCGGGTTGATGAACAGCAACTGGGGAAACGCCTCGTCCAGCCAGTCGTTGTTGTCGTGGGTCGAGTGCACCCGGTGCAGGTAGTGGTGCCCGATGACCTGCAGCGGGAACCGTTCCGCCTCGGGTCCGAACGGGCTTTCCCATTCCTGGATGTACTTGGGCACGGCCGGGATCTCGTCGGGCCGGCCCAGGTCGTACATCCGCCCGGAGAAGATCTCGATCTTGCCCGACGGCGTGTCGAGGGGATTCGCCTCGGGATCGGCGCGGAAATCGGTGAAGGCCACGTCCGGTTCGGTTACCGGCACGCTGTAGACTCCCTGGTTGCTCATCAAGAACTCGTCGAGGGTCGGCACGCCGGGCAGCCACTGCTCCCGGTACCGATCCAGGATCCAGTCCACCCAGCCGCGTTCGTCGCGGCCTTCGGTGTAGGCGTCGCCGAAACCCAGACGTCCGGCGATGTCGGCGCAGATGCGGTAGTCGCTGCGACACTCTCCCGGCGGTTCGACCACCTGGGGCATCAGGATCACTTCCTCGCCGAATTTCCAGCCGTCGGCCAGGCCCCAGGTCTCGAACTGGGTGCAGGCCGGCAGCACCAGGTCGGCGAACCGCGCCGACGGGGTGAGGAAGTTGTCCTGCACGATGATGTATTCCACCCGCGACTCGTCCTGCAGGATGGGCACCGTGCGGTTGATGTTGCCGTGCTGATTGACGAGCACGTTGCTGGCCACCGAGTAGATCAGCTTGATGTCGTTGTCCAGTCGTTCGACACCACGTAGTCCGTGTTCCGATCCCATGCCGTTGCCGTACAGGACCGCCTCGGTCCAGAGGAAACAGGGGATCTCGGCCTTGGCGGGATTCTCGCCGGTGGGAAACAGGCTCCAGAACGGCCCCGGACCCGGGGGGGAGGCGAGCCCGCCGGCCCACCCGCCCGGGATGCCCACGTTGCCGGTGATGGCGGCCAGGGTCGCCCCGGCCAGCACCACCTGTTCTCCGTAGGCGCGCCGTTGCATGCCGTACCCCTGGTACAGCACCGCCGGCTTGCTGGTGGCGTACTCGCGCGCGATGCGGGTGATGGTCTGTGCTGGGACGGCGGTGATGGCCTCGGCCCAGGCCGGTGTCTTGGGCACGCCGTCGCGCCTGCCGAGGATGTAGTCGCTGTAACTCTCGGCGTCCTCGTAACCCGCCGGCATCTGCGACGAGTCGAAACCGATGCAGCAGCGCTCGATGAACTCCCGGTCGTGCAGCTCCTCACTGATGATCACGTACGCCATGGCGGACATCATGGCCGTGTCGCTGCCGGGCCGGATGGGGATCCACTCGTCGGCCAGACTCAGGGCGCTCGAGGTGTGCCGCGGGTCGATGTTGACCACCCGGGCGCCGGCGGCTCGCGCCTGCTTCACCAGGAAGGCGCTGTTGGTGCCGTCGCGCATCTCGGCCGGGTTCCAGCCCCACATCAGGATCAAACGGGAGTTGAGCCAGTCTTGCCGCTGGTTGCCGCTGCGCCGGGTGCCGTAGATGTACGGGGTGACGATGTTGGTGGCGCCCCAGCTATAGCTGCCGTAGATCCCCAGGCAGCCGCCGAACAGGTTGAGCAACCGGCGGGCGGTGGGCGAACCGGTGAGCTGACTGTAGCCGCCGGTGCCGTAGGGGACGAACAGCGCGGTGTTGCCGTATTGCTCTTTCACTCGTTGCAGCTCGCCGGCCGCCAGGTCGAGCGCCTCGTCCCACGATATCCGCTCGAACCGGCCCGAACCGCGGGGACCGGTCCGTTTCAGGGGATGCAGCAACCGATCGGGATGGTACTGTCGCCGCAGGTAAGCGCGTCCCCGCACGCAAGCCCGCAGCTGGGGCTCGGCCGTCGTGTCGGTGGGACGATCGTCCGTGCCGAGCCTTACGATGACGCCGTTGCGGAGGTGCGCCGTCAGCAGGCACCGGCCGCCGCAGTTGTGGGCTGGGCAGCCGGTGCGGACGATCGTCTCTGCCGACGGTGTCTTCATCTCGTGAGTTTACCCCTCGTGGCGCCGGTTCGGTCGGCGGGCCTGGTTTCACCCCGGAGAGGTGTAGGAGAACCGAGGCGAGACATGCTACCATAACTACCGCCGCAGTTCACGGGCAACAAGGCCCGGCGGGTCGGATTCGATCAGGAGAGTGAGCGATGAAACTGATAGGACTGATGAGCCTCGTGAAGGACAAGGAAGTCCTCCACGACCTGTTCGAGAAGCACGATGTCCAGGTGTTCAGCAAGGTCGACATCGAGGGGCACACGATCGATACCATCACGAAGTACGGGTGGTTCGCCTCGGACAACGAAACCCCATTCTACTCGACCCTCTGCTTCGCGATCATCGGGGACAGCCATGCCGACGCGATCATGGAGGAGATCGGCAAGATGTACGATGAGGACGAGACCGAGCGTCCCATACGAGCCTTCCAGGTCGACGTGGAGCGGATGGTCTGATCAGGCCGTCCTCGACGAGCGAGTTTGTCGATGTGTCTGATCCTTTTCGCCAATCAGGTCCATCCCGACTACCCCCTCGTGCTGGCGGCCAACCGGGACGAGTTCTACGACCGTCCCACCGCCCAGCTGGCCCAATGGGACGACCAGCCGGATCTGTTCGCCGGTCGGGACCTGCACGCGGGCGGCACCTGGCTCGGACTGACCCGCTCCCGCCGTCTGGCGGCGGTGACCAATTACCGGGAACCGGGCGTCCACCGTTCTGGCGCACCGTCACGCGGCGAGCTGGTCACCGACTTCCTCACCGGACGGGCCGGCGCCAGCGAGCATCTTCAGGAGCTGGCCGGACGGGCCGCTGGCTACAACGGTTTCAACCTGCTGCTGGGGGAAGGGCAGGACCTGTACTACTTCTCCAATCGCGAGCCGGTCGATGGTGTGGTGACCACTCCGCTGGCGCCCGGTCTGTACGGACTGAGTAATCACCTGCTCGACACGCCGTGGCCCAAGGTCAGACGGGGCAAGGAGTCGATGGCCGCCCTGCTGGACGGGACGGACGAACCGCTACCGACACCGTTCCTGGAGTTGCTCGGCGATGGAGAGCTGGCCCCCGACGACGAGCTGCCGGACACCGGCGTCGGGCTCGATTGGGAGCGGAGACTCTCGCCCATGTTCATCGAATCCCCCGATTACGGGACCCGTTGCTCCACCGTGATCCTGCGCGAGCGGCGGGGCCTGGTGACCATCGCCGAGCGTTCGTTCAATCCCGATCACAACTGCACCCTTTCGGATATCTGGATAACCGTATAGTAATCCCCACTTGATCCGGACGGATAACTGTCGACTGATAAGGAATGGATGTATACCCTGTGGGCAGGTGCATCCGATTGGTGCCTCGGTTTCATCTGATCAAGGCCTGGAGGAGACGGCGGTGTTCGACAACGTCAAGGCGGATATCGGACGGCTGCGACGCTACGGCGTGAAGGACTGCACGTTGCGGATCCTGTTGTTCAACCAGGGGGTCTGGGCGGTGATCTGCTACCGGATCGGCAATCACCTCAATCGCCACCGTCCGCCGCCGGGACTGCGTCAACTCGTCATGTTCTTCTATCACCTCTACTGGAAACAAATCGAGTGCCTCACCGGCATCTCCATCTCGCCGGACTGCACCATCGGCCCGGGGTTGTACATCGGCCACTTCGGCCAGATCATCCTGCACACCGACGTGGTGCTGGGGCGGGATTGCAACCTCTCCCAGGGCGTGAGCATCGGGCTGGGGCGGCGGGATGGTGTGTGGGGATCGCCAACCATCGGCGATCGGGTCTACCTCGCGCCGGGAGCCAAGGTGATCGGTCCCATCAAGCTGGCCGACGGCACCGTGGTGGGCGCCAATGCCGTGGTGACCAAGGACACCGAGGAGAACGCGGTGGTGGTGGGTGTGCCGGCCAAGACCATCAGCCACCAGGGCAGTGGCGAGTACATATCCTAGTTCCAGATACTCAGGATTCCCTTTTTTCCGTGCCTCCGCCGGAGACCACGATCATCCCGACCAGAGCGCCCAGGAAAACGCTCAGGACGGGACTCGAGGTGATGCCTCAGGTGCTGCCGGCGCAGAGTGAAGCCCAGGAGAGCAGGTACCCGATGGCGCCGCCAGCCAAGGGGCCGAGGATTCTCGTGAGGTGCTGTCGGCGCATGATCGGTCGTTTCGGTTGAATCTTCTATCGATTCGGCTGGGGGTATGACCACAACCTAATTCAGTTATTCAGTTTCGCAAATATGAATCATCTTGCCCCCGCCAGCAACCGCCCCAGACTTTTCCAGGTCCGCAGGTCGAGCGGCCGGTGCTGCAGCGCTTGCCGGTAATCCTGCCACGCCTCGCCCCGGTTGCCCATGCTGGCGTGCCACCGACCACGAGTGGTGAGGGAGTGGGCCCAGGCCCGGTTCGCCTCGGCCGGGGTGACGCTGTCGGGGTGTTTCTCCAGGAAACCGGCCAGCAGGCGGAAGAAGTTGTCCATGCGCTCACCGGTGCGGTGGGACATTTGCCCGCCCCAGATCCGGTATCGGGCCAGGGTTTGCGGTAAGTAGAGGAACTCGTAATTCACCGAGATCCGGAGCCACAGGTCGTAATCGATGCCCATGCTCAAACTCTCGTCGAATCCGTCCACCTCTTCCAGAATCCGCCGCGGCACCAGGGTGGTGTTGAAGGTGACGAAGTTGCTGGCGAGCAGGCGGCCGGTGATGCGGCCGCTGTGCCGTTCGATGGCGGGAGTCGACAGATCGTTACTCTTGTCGTCCATCAGCACGATGTCGCCGTAGACCACCCCGAGACTACCCGGTTCGGCAAAATACGGCACTTGTCTGGCGAGCTTGTCCGGCAGCCAGGCGTTGTCGGCGTCGCAGAAGCCCACCAGTTCGCCCCTGGCCTCCTGGAGGCCGCGGTTCTTGGCCTTGGTCTGGCCCGCGTTCTCCTGGTTGATGGCGATGACCCGCGGATTGTCGGCGTAGGTGGCCAGGACCTCTAGTGTGTCGTCCGTGGAACCGTCGTTCACGACGATCACCTCGAGATTGTCGTAGGTCTGGTTCAGGACCGAATCCACGGCTTCGACCAGGTAATGGCCCATGTTGTACGAGGCGCAAACCACGGAAACCAGGGGGGTGTCACTCATGCGAGCTCCTCGAGTACAGGGAAGATGGTCTCACCGTCGGCCACGCAATTCGGATAATCCTATTCAGAGCCGGACCAGTAACTCGGGCTGACATCGGACACCATACCGAACAGCTTGCGCAGGCGGAGCACGAGCAGTTCCGCGCCGCACAGCATCCAGCGAAAGTCGGTCAGGTCCGGGACGATGCCGTAACGACCCATCTGATACGGATCGCCCTGGGCCTCCAGGTTCTGATAGGCGACGTAGCTGGCGTCGAAACCGGTCTCGCGAACCGTCGCCATCAATTCCGGGGTGAAGTCGGCCGGACCACCCTGGGGATAACAGAACCAGTTCACCGACACGTTGGTCTGCGCCTCCAGGACCTGTTTCGATTCCACGATCTCGCGGCGCGCCTCCTCCACCGGGACCCGGGACAGGATCGGATGATTGATGGTGTGGGCGCCCACCAGCAGGCCGTCCGCGATCATCTCGCGCAGCTCGTCCCAGGTGGTGGCGGCGTACTGCGGCGCGGCCTGCTCCGGCACCTCGACCTCGAGTTTCCGGGCGAGCTGTAGCAGTACCTGATTCTTCTCCTCGTTGGGGAGGAAGCGGCAACGATCCGCGATCTGGTGGTAGGCCCGATGCCGGCCCGGCTCACTGGTCAGGTCCACCTGGAATTCCTGATCGCCGATGGTGAAGCTGGTCTGCTGGCTGGCCGCCAGCGTTTTGATGTACTCCAGCCGGTCCCACCAGAACCAGGTCTGCCCGCTCACGAAACCGGTGGTGACGAAAAGCATGGCCGGAATGCCGTATTCCCTGAACAGGGGAAAGGCCACCGTGTAGAAATCGCGGTACCCGTCGTCCACCGTGACCACCACCGGGCAGTGGCCCGCCAGCGGTTGCGTCAGGCTCCGGAGGTGGTCGTCCGGGGTCACGACGGTATGGTTGCGCGCGAGATACGCGGCCTGCCACCGGAGCGCATCACGGTCCACGAACCGCGGGTCGCCGTCGGCCTGATCGGCGAACCGGTGGTACATCAACGAACGGACATGCGAACGCGTCAGGAATCGACAGAGCGGTTCGAATCCCGGCAAGTTCAGCAATATCCGTTTCATGCGTTTCTTCATCAGTGCGTCCTGTTGTGCGGCCCCAACCTTCACGTTCGTCCAGGTGGTTGGCGGGTTGAGCCCGGAATCAAAACGGCCGCCCCCGGGACTACTCCGGACCTATCCGGATCTGTCTGGATCAGTCTGGATCAGTCTGGATCAGTCTGGATCAGTATAATAGCCGGTGCGGGATTGTCGACCAACAGGTTGGTGACACGGTGGGGATCAGCGGTAGAGCGCCTTGACCCGCCCCCAGGTCACGATCTCTCCGGGGGTGGAACAGTCGCCGTTGATGACCGCCACGTGCCGCGCGGAGTGGCCGCTGGTGGGTGTCAGGGTGATGGTCCGTGAGAGCTCCATGGCCGGCGTGCAGTAGATCTGGGCCGGGCCGCAAGCGGGATTGGGCCGGATGAAAAAACGGACCTCGGTGGGTTCCAGGACCAGGATGGAGAACTCGGCGATGGGCAGCACCGGCGCCCAGGGCAGATAGGGGGCGAATCCGATGCATATCGCACCGGTGTCGAGACCGGTGTCGCCAGTGAAATCGTGCAGGATGGTGGCCGCGCCCAGAACGGCGCCGTCCCCCTCGGTGTCCACCCGGCAGGAGAGACCGACGATACCGCAGGTGGCCGTGAGATCGGTGAGGATGAGATAGATGCCGGACTGCCAGCTCGTGGGATTCGGGGGATAGTCGGCGCACATGGTCAGGTCGTCGGGATCGAAGTAGATGCCGATCCGATCCTGGGCGGCGGTGGGGGCGATGGCGCCGGTTGTCGTAGCGAGGACCACGGTGAACGCCAGCAAGCGAATTCTGCCCTGCATCGGCCACCTCCGGTGTTTTCCGAT
>JBDRBC010000594.1:0-2068 GCA_043823125.1 bacterium
AATTGTCGAACTTCCGATCATCCAGAATCATCCGAACCAGTTCCGGAAAGGAAACACGGGCGCTTATGACCACTGGTCAGCCCACGCCCGTGCACAAGGTAATTTGTTTTATGGAAGCCGCCGCCGCCGAGCGATCTACCCCCCGGACGGACGCACGCTCTTGATGTGCTCGATCTTCTCCTCGGCGTCGGCTCGGTATTCGGAGTCCGGAAACTCCGTGATGAGCTTCTCGAGATAACTCAGAGCCTGATCGTAATCCTTGGTCGGATTCAGCAGATGCGAGTGCACCTGGGCCAGCTCGTACAGCGCCCGCTCCCGGTACTCGCTGTCGGCGCTCCGATCCTTGTAGACAGCCAGAAAGAGCTCAGCGGCCGCCTGGTAATTCCCCTCCCGCTTCTGAAACAGACCCTTGTCCAGTTCGGCTTCGGGTTGCGAGCTGTACAGGGAAAACGAGGTGTCGCGACTGTCCTCGTCCGCCGTACGGCGGGCGCTCCCGGCGCAGGAAATCAGGCACGGCAAACAGAGCAGCAACAGGCCCGGCACGATCCAGCGAAAACGAACGAATGTCCTCATCTTGCACTCCTCGGGTAGAAATCAGGACCGGAGTGTACGCCACCACGGCACCCGGAAGCAACCAAACAGCTCCCGCTGAAGTCGGCTGCTAGAGAATGTGGATTGGCGGGGAATCAGATAAAGATCTCCGGCACTTCCAGTACGCCATCCTGGAACGACTCGAGAAACGCCCGGACCACCGCGGGATCGAATTCCTTGCCACAGCCCTTTTCGATGACCTGCCTCGCCTCGAAAGTCGACATGGCCTTGCGATAGGGACGGTCGCTGGTGAGGGCATCGTAGACATCGGCCACGGCAATGACCCGAGCCTCCAGGGGGATTGTGCGCCCAACGCCTTCATCCTTGCCGGATCCGTCGAAGTTGTCATGGTGCGCCAGGATGATGGGCAGGATCTTGCCGAGACTCGATCCCACCGGTTTCAGAATAGCCGCGCCCTTGCGGGTATGCGTGCTCATGCTCGCCATTTCGTCCCCGTTCAAAGAACTGGCCGTGTGGAGCAGCTTGCGCGAGATCTCCAGCTTGCCGATGTCGTGCAACAAGGCGGCGGCCCGGACGAGTTCGATGGTATCTGGACGCAGGTTGAGGTAGGTGGCGATCGTGACGGCATAGACCGACACCCGGTAGGAGTGATTCTCGGTATATTTGTCGTTACTGATGAACTGGCGCAGGATCATCAGCACACCCTCGTAGGTTTCCCGGAGTTCCGCCGTGCGTTGCAGGTGACGCGCGTGGAGTGTCCCCATGGCGTAGGCGGTCAAGACCAGCATGCCGCCCCACGAGAACAGCTCGAACCACCGTTCGTTGATCAGGCCGTTCTGCCCGCCAATGGCCAGAATCTGGGGATTGAAGTACGCCATCAGCCCCACCAGGAAACTGGAGGCCACCGCCGTCAGTACCGCGTGGCGTCGTCCCAGATAAAACGCCGAGAACACGGTCGGCAAGGTGTAGAACCCGAGGATGACCTGGTGCGATGTCACCAGGTAATTCAGGGCTGCGGCCAGGAGGGTGATGGAGAAGATCAACCAGATCTCCTTGTTCACCTCCATCATCTGTGACGCCAGGGAACGACGGGAAGACCTCATGGCGGACACGCTGGGCTTTTCGATTTCTGCACAGGATGATTCATACCCGGTGAGCGCGGCGATGTCAGCCTGGCTGACCTGGGCGGCGGAGTGAGTCTTGCGAGATGAGCCGTCCTCCCTTGATCCGATTCCGGACGGAATCGTCTCGGTTTCCGGGCGCGGACCTTTTTCACGCACCAGTTCCCGATCGACTACCTCGTTTGATTCATCCTTGGTCTTTTGCATAGAAATACTTCCTGCTTTGGGCGAGCAACATACGTTTGGTGTACGGTCTTGAGATAATCCCCACCCAGGATTCGTCCCGTGACGAGGCGACTTGAGCTAATTCCTGTTTCAAACCGGGAAATCAATAAAGAGGGGCGAACACTTGGGATCGCCCCTGCCTGGAAAATTCGATTCCGCATAACAAGTGG
>JBDRBC010000595.1:0-18922 GCA_043823125.1 bacterium
TGGAGAAAATGGTACCGCCGGGCGCCCGTCGCCACGAAATGGGCCGTATCCGGCTCGTACAAGGGGGCGCCGCCGCCACCGGTAACGCAGTACACGGTCCCCTCGCCGGCTCGATAGACGGATCCACTTCCCGGATCCCCCTCCGTTGCCGCCGGTTTCTGAGGAATCCCGTACCGGATGGGAAACGTTCGTTGATAGAAGTGATTGTGTCCATTGAGCACGAGATCCATTCCGTACCGATCGAACAGCGGTGTCCACTTGGCTCGCGTGTGCATGTCGCTCCGGTGATTCCCGGCCGTGTACGAGGGGTGATGGTAGACCGCCACGATGAAATCGGCCTGCTGCGCAGCCGGGGAGGCGAGATCGGCAGACAACCACTCCGTCTGCCCGTCGGCGTCGGGCGCCGTGGAATCCAGGCAAACCAGGTGGATACCGCCAATGTCCAGCGAGAACCAGCGGCCGTATCCGGCTGCCTCCTGCTGACCGGGAAACACGAGCACCCGGCGCCACCAGGGCGAGAGGTCTTGGGGTCGCGAGCGGCCGTCCAGATCGTGATTCCCCAGTACCGCCAGGATCGGCGTCGAGCGGAACAGTGCTGCGCCCGGCAGGAGAAACTCCTGGTGCCAGCGAGCCGAATCCTCCCCCGCCGCCACCAGATCACCGGTGTGGACCACAAACAGCGGTCGAGCCGCAGCCAAGATGCTCTGGATAACCGCGCCGTGTCGCTCGGGGTGGCTCCGGCTATCGCCGTAAGCGACGAAACTGAAACCCGCAGACGTCCCGGTCGCGACTGTCCGTGACGGTGCCGTCCGCACCGTGTGAACGGGGGTATCCGCCGGGGCAGTGACGATCCGGAAGTGATAGAGAGTATCGGGCAAAAGACCGGTCAACTGCAGTTGGTGGTGCCGGCTTGGTGTCGAGTCGCCGCGCTGGGTGCGGTCGTTTTAAGTCAGCCAGTATTCGACCCGGGAGGTGGTCGGCTCCGGCGTGAACCAGCACACCACCGGATTTCCGGTGCCACTCCCGGCCAGCTGGAGGTAGGGGATCGGTGGGGCTTGAGCGGACGTCTCGTGGGGAGTCCGGTCAGGATCGGCCTCGCTCCGTATTGCGCAACCACTGCCTCCCCAGAAATAACAGGCGGTCAACACGAAAACCATCCAGACAACGGCCCCCCGCGACGGCTGCCGGCTCGTCGCAGCACCACACCAACCTGATCGTGCCATGATATCACTCCTCGGATGGTGCCACGGAAACACACCGCTGAAGCTGGTCCCAGAGGATTTCCGCCACCAAGCGCATGCCCACCGCCACTGCGCCCTCATCAGGATTGAATTCGGGGCTGTGCAGGCCGGTAGTGCCCGACGGGGGCGCCACTCCCAGCAGGAACTGGCAGCCGGGAACCGCTCGGGCGAAAAGGGCAAAATCCTCGCCGATCATCTGCGGCGCGTGGGTGATCACGTGTTCCGGGCCGAGCAAACTCCCGGCGACTTCACGTACCTCGGCGACCAGGACCGGATCGTTCAGTCCCGCCGGCGTGCCGAAATAGTACTCGAGTCTGGGCGCGGGGGCCCCGGCGGCGGCGGCGAGTCCATCCACAGTCCGGGTGATCTTGGTTCTTAACGCCTGTCTCGTCGGTTCGTCGTGACTCCGGACCGTGGCCTGCAACACGACCTCGTCGGGAATGATATTGCTCTGGGCACCGCCCTGAATGCTGCCTACCGTGATCACACAGTGATTGTTCACGTCCATCTCGCGAGCGACGATGCCGTTGAAGGCCAGTACCATCTGCGCCGCCAAAATCACCGGATCCACCGCGTGGTGGGGATAGGCGCCGTGTCCCCCGTGTCCCCTGACTGTCAGCACGAAGCCGTCCACATTGGCCGTGGCCCCGCCGGGGCAGACGGCGATGTCGCCGCAAGCATAATCGGGATGATCGTGCAGACTGAACACACGGAGCGGACGTCGCTCAGCGGTGAAGACCCCTGCCTGGAGCATATTCCGGGCGCCCTCACCGATTTCTTCCGCCGGTTGAAATATCAGCAGGAGACTGCCCGCCATCTGTTCCCGCAGTTCCGCCAGCACCCGGACAGCACCAAGAGTGATGCTCAGGTGGAGATCGTGTCCGCAGGCGTGCATCACGCCCACCTCACGGCCGCCGGACAGGGTGTCGCAACGACTGGAGGCGTAAGGGAGGCCGGTGATCTCGGTGATGGGCAGACCGTCCATGTCCGCTCGCCAACCGATGAGCGGGCCTGGCTGCTCGCCGGTCAGCAGCGCCACCAGCCCCGTCCCCCATTCACCGGGCACCAACTCTACCCCTGGCATTGCCAGCAAGGCATCCCGCAAGTGCGCCTGGGTCTGGAATTCGCGCAGAGAGAGTTCCGGGTTGGCGTGAAACCAGCGACGATCCGCGATGGTCCGTTCCAGAAACGTCGTCACCAAGGTCTCGAAATCGGGGGCCGCCTGGGCTGTGACGATGGTGGGAGCACACCAACCGATCAGCAAGGACCAGGCGAGTAATCCCCGCCAGAACTGATTTTTCAGGTTCCATCCCTTCATCGAGGATCCTTTCGCAAAAAACGGGAGAATAGACGATTCAGGTGAGCATTCGCGGTGGATAGATGCCGTCGCGCGGATCCGGATTATCCGGGTTAGGGAACTCCCAATCCGTCGTGATCGTCCGCCTGGCTCAGCTGGCGCTGGAGCTTGTCGCGATTCCGTTTCAACAAGGACTGGATCGTGCCGGTGGGTTTGTCAAGGATATCGGCGATTTCGTCCACCGAGCAGTCCTCCCAGTAATACAGGATGATGACTGCGCGTGGGTTCGGATCCAGTTCCATGATGGCGCTGCGGAGTCGGCTTTGCAGATCGTTGGCGAGGGTCTGCTCCAGCGGCCCCGGGCCAGGAGTCGCCTGGAATTCCAGCAGGTCGGAATTCACGTGCCGGCGCACCTTGCGCCGTCGACACCGCTGCCGCCATTCATTGAGAGCGATGCGATAGAACCAACTCTTCAGCAGCATGTCACGCCAGCGGAATCGGTCGATACTGGTCAAGGCTTGAAAAAAGACCCGGCTCGTCATCTCCTCGGTCAAATCTCGATCGCCCGCGCAATGGAAAAGGAAGCTGAAGATCTCGTCGTAATACTTGTCGTAGAAATACATGAAATTTTCTGAGTTCAGTGAGGAACTCAAAAGCATCTGCCGCTCGATTTGCCGCTCCTTCTCCAGCTCGTCAGCTCTATCCGGGTACTCCTGATGTTCCGGGTTGGGGGGACCGACTGGACTGGCGAGCGGATCGTAGGGACCAATGCGACCGATAATCTTGGCATTCGGGTCAGTTGCAGACACGCCTTCCGTTTCCTCGCGAGCGACCGGTGGCTCCGTCGAGGTGCCTTCATCGGTTCCCAGATCGTCAGGGCCATCGGGACCTTCAGGGTCATCGGGAAAACGAGATCTGGACTCCAACACAATTCCTCTCGGAATCGGGCCTGACTGATTGTAACCGAAACTGACGACTTGCAACAGGTCCTGACCGATTACGGCAACGAAAACTCCAGGTAGTACCAACGCGTCATTTCCTCGAGATCGACCCGTTTGCTGCTGGACCGCCCCCCTTCCCGGACAATCACGTCCAGGCGGGTGGGAACGACGAAAAACTCCACGACGGTGGGACCATCGGCGGTGGTCCGTGGAATACGGATGCCGGAAGCGATCTCCGGAAACGGGATCGAGAACTCGCCGGTCGCCGTTGTGACATCGTTGGGTACGAACAGATCAGCCGTGGTGGCATGGGCAAAGAGACCATAGACGAAATCCATATGCACCGTTTCGCCGATGATGGTCCGGAGCCGCGCCAGGTAGTAGCCGTTGGGCAACAGCGCTGATTCCGTTTCCGAAGACCAGGTGACACGATGTTCGCCGGCGGCGAGCGCTTCATTCTCGATCACCGTGGCGACCTGATCCCCCACCAGGTTGAACAGCTCCAGCCACACCAGCGCCGTGGCTGGCAAGTCGATCTGGAACGTGGTCTCGCGGTCGAAGGGGTTGGGGAAATTCTGATGGAACTGAGGCGAGTTCTTGGCTGCGGTCGAGATCAGCGGCGGTGCGGTTTCGGTCGCGAGCGATAGACCGGCAGCAAGGGACGGGAGATTGTACACCAGCCCCACCGCGACCCCTTCGACTGGTTCATCGGGCCCCTCCCAGACGACACCACCCAACGATGCCGGTCGCACCAGAGGCCCCGTCGCGTCATCACATCCGCCCAACCAGATCAGCCCCAGACAGAAAAAGACAAGGAGCCAGAACAATACAGGTAGACGATTCATGATTGCCTCCCGGCGAGAAAAGAGCGGGGAGATGCCAGCACGTCACGGCAGCCACACACCTCGTTAAGGTATTGATTGGGGAAAATTTCGTCAATTGTTCCCCATTAACAGAGCCGATGAAAATCGCGCTCGGTGTATCTTACGAGTTGCTCCTGCCTGAAAACCGAATATATTCAAGCTGACCAGGAACTCTATTTTCTCCCCCGGATCGATGCCGGCAGGGCCCGCAAATCGGAGATCTACTGGTAACTGAGTGACGGACAAGGCAACGACCTTGTCGAGGTCGCCTATAATCAATTTGGAGTCGCAGCGAGAGACCCGAGTCAAAGAGTGGCAGTGCTGATGCCTCAGCCTGTCCGAGTGGAGGCCTTTCCAGTCGTGAAGCTGTGAACCGCAGCCCTCGCGTAGCGTTTTCGGCGGAACCCTCCTATCTTG
Organism: bacterium; assembly: GCA_043823125.1. Taxonomy (GTDB): domain Bacteria; phylum Krumholzibacteriota; class Krumholzibacteriia; order LZORAL124-64-63; family LZORAL124-64-63; genus JBDRBC01. Next base: position 4,760 of record JBDRBC010000595.1, read on the forward strand.
CGCTTGACGTCAACTCTCAATCTCGAGATTTCGCCACTGTAAATCATTACCTGGATGATAGAAGGAGCAGTCATGATTCTCATTACTGGAGCGACTGGCAATGTCGGGAGAGAACTCACCCGACTATTGCAGGTTGATGATCTGGATTTTCGGATCATGACCCGAGACCCGGAGAAATGTGAGAAACTCCGCGAAGCTGGCTTCGATGCCATCAGCGGAGATTATGACAATTTGAAATCCCTGGTCTCCGCCCTGAAAAAAGTCGATAAGATGTTCATGCTCTCGCCAGCGGATCCCGGTATGGTCGAACGCCAGACCATGCTGCTGGAGGCCGCCAAGAAGGCGAAGGTGAAACATCTGGTCAAGCTGTCCTGCGTGGGAGCCCATCCGGAAGCTCCGGATCGCTTCAGCCGTCTGCATGGGGAGATCGAGGAAAAGATCGTGGAATCGGGTGTGAATTTCACGAACCTGAGACCGCATTACTCCATGCAGAATCTCCTCATGTTCGCCACCACCATTTCTTACGAGGGCATTTTCTGCGCGCCCATGCGGGACGGTCGGATTGGCATCGTGGACGCGCGTGATGTGGCGCAGGTGGCGGCCACCATATTGAAAGAGGACTTTCACGGCGGTACGACCTATGAACTCACCGGGCCGGAAGCGCTTTCGTTCTACGACATGTCAGAGATTCTGTCGGCGGTGCGGAAACGACGGGTCACCTACATGGATATCACGTCGGAGAAAGCCAGAGTCGGGATGCTCAGATCCAATACGCCGGAATGGCTCATTGACGCCATCATGGAACAGTACGAGGTATTCAGCGCCGGACAAGCCGACCAGATCACGGACCACATCGAGCGGATCACCGGGCACCGGCCACGTGGATTCCACGAATTCGCCGTGGACTACGCCGATTTCTTCGCCAAGCGCAAGATGGAGGAATCTTGAGCCGCGTTGTTTACCTGCCCGAGTCGGTTCCGAAGTTGCGAGCATCGACCCGTCGGGTCGGTGCTGGCGCTTCAGGCGGATACGAATAACTCAAGAAATCCGGCGATCCACCGATACCAGTGTACGGGGATAGTTCTCGTTTTTTACAGCTGTAATTATATTGTAATTCCTTCACGGGTTGGGGAGAGCCTTTCTCTATGCAACGAGTCGCACTACCAGATCTCATATCCAGAACCAATGAACTCGCCGCGCTGCCAACGTCTGTGGTTCGAATCCTGGAATTACTCGATGACATCACGGTGGGAGCCGACCGTGTGCTCACGGTCATCGACAAGGATCCGGCGCTGACGGCCAATTTACTCAAACTCTGCAACAGCGCCTATTACGCCATGCCACGCAAGATCGGCAATACCCGGGAAGCGCTCATCCTGCTGGGCAACAAGACGGTTCTCACCCTGGCCTTCGCCTCCAGTATGGGTAACATCATGCGGGGACCGTTGCTGGGATATGGCCTCGGGCGCGAGCAGCTGTGGCAACACGCCCTCGCCACCGCCCTGGCCGCCAGTTACCTGGCCAGCGAGACCCGGATCCACGAACTCAGCGATCGCGCCTTCACCGCTGGTCTCCTGCACGATATCGGGAAGCTGTTGCTCAACGACCTGCTGACGGAACAGGTGGATCAACTCCCCCGCAGCACCCAGACCCTTGACGACCTGGGCAGTGACGCGGGCCCGCGTATTTCAGCCCCTGTCTCAGCGGTCAACCTGCGCCAGGCCGAACACGACATTCTCGGTTTCGACCATTGCCAGGCGGGGGCGGCACTCACCGAGGCCTGGCAGTTCCCGGACATGCTGAGCCTGGCCATTCGCCATCATCACGAGCCGGTGGATTGTGGAGAAGACGGGATACTGGTACGAGTCGTCTATGCCGCCAATCAGGTGGCCAAGGGGCTCGGCCTGGGAGGATTCAGTCCCGCCCCCATCAGCACGGATGATCTGCGTGCCTTGACCGATCTCGGCATCCCCCATGCAGCCATCGTTCACCTGCTGGATCATCTCTCCGAGGACGTGGGTAACTTGCTCAATACCGTCGTCAGAACCCGCTGAGTTCGACTGCACTCACCGTTCATTGGCACGTTGACGTAGGGCCATATCGGCCAGAACCAGAGCGGCCATGCTCTCGACAATCGGTACAGCCCGCGGCACCACACACGGGTCATGACGCCCCCGACCGCGCAGTTCCTGGATTTGCCCCTTGAAATCGGCCGTTTTCTGCGGGAGCCCGATGGTGGCCGGAGGTTTGAACGCCACCTGGCACAGGATGGGCTCGCCGTTGGAAATGCCCCCCTGAATCCCACCACTGTGATTACTGACGGTCCCGAGCGACTCACCCTTGCCGATGAACCGGTCGTTGTGCTCCGAACCACGTTTGCCCGCGGCGGCGAACCCGGAGCCGACCTCGAATCCCTTGGTGGCGGGGATCGACAGCATGGCCTGGGCCAGCTTGGCTTCGAGCTTGTCGAAAACCGGTTCGCCCCAGCCGGCAGGTACGTGGCGACAGACCACATTAATCACTCCGCCGATGGAGTCGGCGGCATCTCGGACTTCCTCCACCAGAGCGATCATGGCGGCCGCGGCGGTGTCATCGGGGCACCGCACCACGGATCGATCCACCGCCTGGCGCTGGATCGTCAAAGGATCCTGTAGCGGGCAGGCGACCGACCCGACGGTCTGGACCCAGGCCACGATCTCCACGCCGAAAGTCACGCGCAGATACATCTCGGCCACGGCGCCCGCGGCCACTCGCGCCACGGTCTCCCGGGCGCTGGCCCGCCCACCACCACTCCGGGCAGCGAGACCGTACTTACGGAAATAGGTGTAATCGGCATGGGATGGTCGCGGGATCTGACGGAGTTCACGATAATCCCCGGGCCGCTGATCACGATTGGCCACGAGCAGGCCGATGGGAGTGCCCAGCGTCTGTCCATCTTCCAATCCGGACAGGATGGAAACCTGATCCGCTTCCTGGCGCGGCGAGACCAGGTCGCTCTGACCCGGACGACGCCGATCGAGCTGGGTCTGGATGTCGGCCTCGGTGAGGGCGATCCCGGCGGGGCAGCCGTCCACCACCGCACCGACACCTTTTCCGTGTGATTCACCAAACGATGTCAACTTGAAATGGCTTCCGAATGTACTCGACATGATTCGCTCCCGCACCGGGCCGGTCGCCCGGATCTTGCAGCAGGTCCAGACCTCTGGTGGCGCCCCGGCACTCCGGGGCTGTTCACCTAGTATCAACCATGTCGTCAAGGATGGAAAGGAGGGAGGTGTATCGGGCCAGTATCGGACTCAGACGTTACGCTCCACTTCGACACTCTCGATGAGTCCTTGCCGCTGGAGTTCGTCCCGTAACAGGTTGAAGGTCTCCTCGAGTTTAGGCATCAGTGCCTCTGCCCGGGCAATATCGTCTGCCTTGCCTGCCTGTTCCATATCGAAGGCCACTGCCTGCATCGCCTTGGCGCCAACGTTGCCAGCGCCCCCTTTGAGGTTGTGGGACAGCGACCGGATACTGTCCAGATCGCCTTGTTTTATGGCGTCCTTGAGCTCTGCGAGCTGCGTCGGCACATTTTCAAGGGTCAGATTCATGATGTCGCTGGCAAGCTCCTCATCCCCCATCAACCGTTCCAGCAAGTCTTCTCGATCAAAAACCACCGGCCCCGCTGCTCCACCCTGTCCCATGATATCCTCCGTTCTGGTTGTCTCGCCGTCTGGCCCCCGCTTTCCGGAAACGGTCAGTCGGCCAGTTTCTCAGGCACCGAGCGGCACCTTTGGCGCCTTGGCGAGCCCGCGTTGCTGCAAGTTCTCGGTCAACATGTCGAGCTGTTCATTCAGAGACTTCATGAGTTCAGCGGCCTGTGGCAGATCTCCGATCTTGGCCACCTTTTCCAGCTGCAGGGCTGCAGCCTGCAAGCCCAGAGCACCGCTGTTGCCAGCCGAACCTTTGATCGTGTGGGCAATCCGCTGGGTGGAATCGATGTCCCCGTCACTGATGGCGGCCTGTAAATCCGCCAGAAGGATCGGACAGTTCTCGAGGGTCAACTCGATGACTTCCCGAGCGAGTTCCTCGTCGTCCAGGACACGCGCCAGCAAACCGGGCCAGTCGAAAATCTCGTCATCGGTGTTCTGCGCCGGTTCAGTCTTCACCGGCTCCACCACCGGTTCCATTACCGGCTCCATTACCGGCCCGTCGACCGCCCCGGTTTCCGGGACTGGATCCTCGAGATCATCGGGCAACCACTTCTCCAGTACCTCGGCCAGCTTATGCGGATTGACCGGCTTGGCCAGGTAGTCCGACATGCCCGCATCGAGACAGAGTTCCCGATCCCCCTGCATGGCATTGGCGGTCATGGCGATGATGGGAATCTCCGGGTCGAGTACCTTGGAACGAGAACTCCGGATACGACGAGTCGCCTCGTAGCCGTCCATCACCGGCATCATGCAGTCCATCAGGACCGTGCCGTAGGCTTGCACTTCGAGGGCCGCGATGGCATCCTTGCCATTGTCCACGACATCGGCCTCGTAACCCAGCTTGCCGAGAATTGCCCGGGCGACTTTCTGATTGGTGGGATTGTCCTCGGCCAGCAAAATCCTGGCACGACGTTTTTTCTGCTGGCCGGTCCGCGCGGCAGCCGCAGCCCGGTCGCTCTTGCTCACTACCCGTTGCTTACCGCTGTGAATGGCGCAGAGATTCTCCCAGAGGATCGAACGCTTGACCGGTTTGGCAAGGACAGCCGCCACGCCCAGCTCACCCAGATCGCTGACACTTTCCCGTTCGCTGAGTGGGACCATCAACGCCAGGAGGGTGCTACTCAGGTCTGGATCGGCTTTGATCTGGCGCACGAGGCCGAATTCATCCCGCTTGGCGACATCGGCGTCCAGCAGCACGATCCGGTAAGGCGTGTTCCCGCCAGCGGCGGCTTTGATGGCGGCCAGGGCCTCGGGTCCAGCGGCCAGTTCTTCGCAGTCGCAACCCCAGTTGTCCAGCAGGACCATGAGCCAGTCTCGGTTGGTGGCATTGGCGTCGACCACCAGCACCCGGACACCCGCCAGGTCTTGTGGTGCCGGCAGAGCCGCCGTGGTGGACGGCGCTTTCTGCAGCACTGCGGTGAACCAGAAGGTCGAGCCTTTACCAGCGTCACTCTCGACGCCGATCTCGCCCCCCATCAATTCCGCGAGCTGCTTGGATATGGAGAGCCCGAGGCCGGTCCCGCCGAACCTGCGGGTGGTGGAACCGTCGGCCTGTACGAACGGCTCGAACAGCACATTCTGCTGTTCCGGCGGAATCCCGATGCCGGTATCGGAAACTGCGAAACGCACCTTGACAGTCTGCTCGTCTTCGCTGTCGATGGAGACACTGACCACCACCTCACCCTCGCTGGTGAACTTGATGGCGTTTCCCGCCAGATTGGTGATGATCTGACGGAGACGGCCCGGGTCGCCCTGGACCGTGTCGGGCAGATCCGTCGCCACCAGGCAGACATACTCCAGACCTTTCTCCTGCCCCCGCAGAGCCAGCAGATCGCCCATCTCCTCCAGCATGGGGCCGAGCTCGAATTCCATCGATTCCAGCTCCAGCTTGCCGGCCTCGATCTTGGAGTAGTCGAGGATGTCGTTGATGATCGTCAGCAAAACCTCGCCGCTGCTCCGGATGGTCTCGGCGTAGTCGTTCTGTTCCGGCGGCAGGTCCGAGTCGATCAGGAGCTGCGCCATACCGATGACCCCGTTCATCGGTGTACGGATCTCGTGACTCATGTTGGCCAGGAACTCGCTCTTGGCCGCGCTGGCGAGTTCCGCTTCCAGGGCGAGCTGATTGGCGTGCGCGATGGATTGCTCGAGGTGGCTGTTCATCTCCTCCACCTCGGACTTGGCCCGCAGCAGATCCGCTTCGGCCTGCTTCTGCTGGCTGATATCGGTGGAGATGATGATGACCCCGTCGATGACATCCTCACGCACGAGTGGGCCGATACGGCTGGCCTGCCAGAGACGAACGTCGTCCCGGCCCAGATCCAGCTCCAGCTCGTATCCGGTCATGTTGCCGGTCTCGAGCACCGTGTCGATAGCCTGCTGGAGCCCGTCCCGATGGGCCGGAGCCACGTGATCTACCAGTCGGGTGCCGATGACGTCCGCAACCGGAGTTTCACTCCACACCTGATTGATGAAGGTGATCGTCCCGTCACGATGGAGACTCATGATGGTGTCGGGAATCGTCTCGACAATGGAGCGGAACTTGGCCTCGCTTTCGGCCAGGGCCAGGGCAGCATTCTTCTGCGCGGTGATGTCGGTGTCGACACCTCGATAACCCAGAAGCTCGCCGGTGGCGTCCAGGAATGGCACTCCGCTCGTCCGCAGACAAACCAGCCGGCCATCCTTGTGCACGTTCCAATTTTCCAGATCACGGAAGGCACGTTTCTCTGAAACTATGGTTTGGAAGCTCTTCGTTACCCGCTCGGCTTCCTCTGCTGGCATGAAATCGAAGGGGGTTTTACCGATGAGTTCTTCGCATGGATATCCGAGGATTTCCTCTACCTGGTGCGAGCAGTAGGTGTAAGTACCGGTGGCGTCCACCTCCCAGATCCAGTCCGACATGCTCTTGGCGATGTCCTCGAACCGCGTTTCTGAACAGCGTTGGGCCGCTTCCGCCGCCTGGTCTCGTTCAACGTTGTCACGCTTCACGAATCGTACTCCCCGGATCAGGCTCTTCTCCACCTGGCCAAAACAGACTGCAGCAGGTAATCAGCGCTGACGCCTACCACCCCGGTGTTCCGCGCTGTTTCTCCTCTAACCATGTATCGGGAAAGGTCAAAGTATCTTGATGGATTTTTGGGGACTTCCCGCCCTGAAGACAACCCGGTAGCGGCAACCTCTGGACTTGGGCGGGTAATCACCATATCCTGCGGTGGATCCCCCTGGTATTCACCCGTTGCGGACACCACTCAGCTCGTGTGGGCGGTGCGGAAAAGAACCGATATATGGCCCGGCTTCTCTACTTGCTCACCGGTGGAGCGATCACCCTGTTCTGGATCGTGTTCGCCGTCACTTCGGTCAGGGAGCGCAAAAAACGGGCGGCCGTGATAAGTGGCGGTGTCGCTTTCGGTTTCGGCGCTGTCTGGTTCGGTTGGTTTTTCCTGCTCCAGCCACCGGGTGGTCAACTCCTGATCCCGGTGGCGCTCGCGGGACTCCTGACGTTGCTTTTCTTCACGCCCCCGGGTCGACCGGTCACCGAGACCACAAGGAACATCACTTCACGGGTGGACGAGCGGGATGTGATCTTCGCCCGCGAGGAGTATGCCTCGGGCTCGGACAAGTACCAACGCTACTACGACCGGCGGCCGGAATTCAAGGCCATGGACGACCGGATCCGTCGCCTGCCCAAGCTGCTGACTCCCGGCGGCAAGTTCTACGATCCCCATCAATCACGAGCCGTCGAATCTCTCTTCGAGATCATCGAAGAGCTGACTCCCGAGGTGGCTGGGCCGACGGGTCAAGACACCAAGGAGCGACCCGAGAATCCGGCTGGTGGAGAAAGCGTAGCCGGCGTGAACACCCTCCCCGCCACCAGCGACGCTCCTGCGTTTACCGCCGCAGTGAAACGACTGGCGACCCGACTCGGCGCCCTGGAGGTCGGCATCACCCCACTCGATCCCGCCTTCGTATATTCCCACGTGGGACGCGGGCCCGAACCGTGGGGCAACCGGATCGAGAACCGACACCGCTACGCCATCGTCTTCAGTCTGGAGATGCGGTACCGGAACGTCGAGGCGGCGCCGCGCCTGCCCATCACGGAAGAGTCGGCGCGGAAGTACCTCAAGGGATCGCTCATCTCCGTCACCCTGGCCGAGTATATCCGTCAACTCGGCTACCCGGCCCGCGCCCACGTGGCGGGCAGCAACTATCAGATCATGCTGCCGCCGGTGGCGCAGGACGCCGGGCTGGGCGAAGTGGGACGGTTCGGCTACCTCATTTCCCGGCGCTTCGGCGCCCGGGTACGACTGGGGGCGGTCACCACCGATCTGCCGCTGGTGCCGGACGCACCGTTCGCCTTCGGTGTGCAGGAATTCTGCGCCATCTGCAAGCGGTGCGCCGTGAACTGTCCCTCCGGATCCATCCCGCGAGAAGCAAAGGAAACGGTCCGTGGGGTGGCCAAGTGGCCGCTGAGTGTCGAGACCTGTCTTTACTACTGGCGTTTCATCGGCACGGATTGCGGCCTCTGCATGAAGGTGTGCCCGTACAGTCATCCCCGCGCGTTCGTGCACGACATCGTCAGGACCGGTATCGAGCGATCCCGGATCGCGCGTTATCTGGCTACTTGGGGTGAAAATCTATTCTACGGGCGCCGGGTGAAGTTCCCCGCCGCCGAACGGCGGTCGTTGGCGGAGTAGTCGGAACGCCCCCGTCACTCGCAACCCGGCGGGCCCAGTTCCAGCGGGTTGCAGAGTTTGTCGTATCCGGCCATCAGTGTTTCCCGATAGGGACGCAACGAGTTCTCGATGATCTCGGGCAGTCCATCTTCCCAGGGAAGTCGCCAGTCGTCCTCGCTCAGGGCATCGATCTCCGCCCTCAGTTCTTGCTGCCAGTCTCTCGAGGCACCGGGCGCATCGGATGCGGACTCGGCGGTCGTGCCGGTCAGATCGTCGAGCTGGTGACGCAACATGGACCGCATCAGCGGATTCAGGAACTTCCGCAGCCGCTCCTCCCGTCGCTCCCGAACCCACTCTTCGTCCTCGTCACCGAAGTGACATTCCCAGCCGATTTCTTCGTCGTCCTCCCCCTCGTCTTCGTCTCCGAGCAGGGTGAATGGCGGGCCGTCGGCGGGGGAATACCCGAGCCAGGAATAGTAGATGACAACATAAAGAAAGTGATATTCGCCGAGCCCCATACCTGCCGTCTGCAAGGACTCGTTACGCTGCAGATAGAAGCGACCGATGGCGGGAACGAGACCGATGCCGTTCTTGATGAGCTTGATGATCTCCCATGGGCTCGGTTTGTACTCGCTCCGATCTACCTTGGCGAAGAGGTCCAGCGTGCTGCTCATCTCCTGGCGAGCGGGTTCCAGGAGCCGTCTGACTTCCAGGAAACTCTCCAGCCGCGCCGGCGGGATCTCGCCGGCCGGTTCGGGCCGGAAATCGGTCACCTCGCCGAATTCCCGCTGCAACGCTGCCAATTCGGCATCCACCGTTTTGAATTCGTCGACGATATTCCTGACCAGGAATACGCCGCCGACTCCGAGTAAACCCGCAATCACGATCATTGCGGTACAGCCGATGCCGCACCCGACCAGCCATTTCTTGGTGGTGCTCGCCATTATTTCTCCCCGGTCTATCAGGTCCTCTCTGGTCTGTCAGGTCCGATCCGGTAGGTCACCAACGTGACCAGACCATGGAGAGTTTCATCTGGATCCGATTCGGCGGAGCAGGTCGACGATCCGGGGGTCGTCGAGCAGCCACTCCAGGGCGGGGTCGAATTGTATGAACAGCACCGGCTGTTCTCCGGCAGCGAAGGCCCGTTCCAGATAATCGCAGGTGGCGTCTCCATCACCCAGGCCCGCGTACATCCGGGCGAGATCGTACTGGCAGACCTGCCCCTCGTGGGCGGCCGACACCGCCCGTGCGACAACCTCCGTCGCCGCGGCGGCATCCCCGGTCAGGGCCAGCATTCGGGCCAGTTCCGGTAGGCAGGCGGGTTCCTGTTTGGTGAGGATTCGCTGGATGGCCAGGGCAGAACCGTATTCCCCCAACTCCACCAGGCAGAGACTTCGCAGGTACTGGCCCGCAAGCCAATCCGGATCGTGAGCGAGCACGGTCTCGATTTCCCGCAAGGCTTCGCGGTACTGCCCCGCCCAGTAATACAACCAGCCCGAGTCGAGAACGGTGTTGACGGCGGTGGGGTCGAGTTCCTGTGCCATCCGGATCTCGTTCCTGGCCTCGTCGAACTGTCCGCCGGCGCTCAGGAATAGCCCGTACTCCAGGTGTAAAAACGGGGCGTCCGGTTCGAGATCGACAGCCCGTTGCAAGGCCTCACCAGCGGCGGCCCTGACGCCCTCACGACGCCATAGCAAACTCCCCAGCACGAAGTGAGCCTGGGCCAAGGAGTCACCCAGAGTGAGGGCTCTTTCCGCGGCCAGCCGTGCCGCGCGCCATTGCTGTTCATCGGCGGTGGTCAGCGCCAGGGCATAAAAAGCCGCGGCCAGCTCTGCCTGGGCGGTCTGATCCAAGCTATCGGCGGCCACGGCCTGTTGACAGGCGAAAAGGCTCGCCTGGGCCGCAGCGACATCACCGGCCTCCCTAACGCCCCCCCTGCCGACCGACAGGGGAGAAACCGGAGGCGTGGTTGCGACCGGGGTGGTCCGTCCCGCGGATTCGGCCGTTGCTGTGGATTCCCTTCCCGGGTCATTGCCCGGCGTATCGCCAACGCCGAGCAACGGCAGCCTGCCCCAGTGGCAACCACTCGGGTTCCACCAAATCAACGCCGCCACCAGCAGAACCAGCAAACCCACGGTGAGCCAGAGATGGGGGATGGAGCGCCGACGTCGCGGGGCAGGTTCAGCGGGATCCTTCTCACCGGGCGGCTCGTCAGTGACGGTGGCGTTGTCCAGAGCGTGTTGGAGGGGTATGAGATCGGCCACCAGTTCGGTGGCGGTCTTGTAGCGGTCAGCGGGCTCCTTGGCCAGACAGAGGTTGACGATCCGTTCCACCTCGTAAGGTACCCCGACGCGGATCTTGGTGATGGCCTGGGGCTGTTCCTGGAGGATGGCCTGCCGGAGTGCTTGCGGGTTGTCACCCTGAAACGGCGCCCGCCCCGTGACCATGGTATAGAGCATCACCCCGAAGGACCAGATGTCGGTCCGGGGATCCACCTTTCCCCCCTGAAGCCGTTCCGGCGCCACGTAAGCCGAAACCGCCGACGTGTCGTCGGCACCATCACCACCCGATTCCTCGCCGGGCAACGGCACGCCCAAGTACAAGACCTTGGCCCGTCCGCGGTCGTTCACCAGCACCCACCGCGGCTCGAGCTGACAGTGTACGGAACCTGCCACGTGGATAATCCGCAGGCCGTGCGCCACCTGTACGGCGATGTCGAGGGCGCCCGGTAACGGGAGCTGCCCCGCGGCGATCATCTGTCGCAGGGTCGTGCCGCCGGTATACTCCAGCACGACGTAGAGCCGCCCCTGATCCTCCCCCGACTCGTACAGCGCACAGAGGTTCGGGTGCGAGAGGGCGCCGGCTGCCTGGATGGATTCACGTCGTCCGGCACGACCCGGCTCGGTAATGCCGGCGAATTCGGGAAGCCGCAGGATGGCCACCTGGCGAGCCGCCTCGGGCTCGTCGGCTCGCTGGACCTGGTCCAATTCGTAATAACCGATATCTACGAGATTCTCGAACCGTGAGAGTGGGGAATCGTCCATACTTGTTGCTACCGGTTACTGCCGCCGGTTCGGATTGATACGGGTTGGTCCGGATACCGCCAGAGCGGAGTCTACCGACGGCCCGTCCGGCTGTAAACTGTGACCTGGGGGATCCACCAGTCGCACGGATCCCTGGGCACCTTCCCTTGCCAGCCAAAGTATGCTATGCTCACACATAGAATAGATGAACCTGAAGGCCAACAGTATCTCCCAGGAATTATCCGAATGACCTCGGATGGAGCCAAAATATCACGTTGGTGTAAGGTCGCGCCCTCTGGCCAAACAGCAAGGGTGAGTGACCCAGGCAAGCAACAGTCCCATCCAGCCAAGGAGAGAACGATGCGCGCGATGATAACAGGTATCGCAGTGGTATGGCTGCTCGGTTTCGCAGCATGCGCCGTCGCCGCTCCGTGTGTCTTACCGGACAACGGGGCCGGCACAGTGAATCTTCCCCCCTCATGTTCGGACGGGTATCAGGGTACCATGACCATCGTCGAAGGCCTACCTCCGGGCTCCACCATCGTCTGCGAGGCCACCCTCACCGATTTTTTCAATGTCTTCACCTTTCCCGGCGGGACACTGGGTGGCGAGGTGCAGCAGTTCGAGGCCTCCCTGATCTGGTCTGCCCAGGGCACCGGCGATATGCTGGGTTTCCAGCGCACACTCGCCATCCCGGTGGTATGCGAGGTGCATACCGGTCCCCGCAATCCCGGCGATCCGGTTCAGACCTTCGACCAGGAGCTGTTCTTCCTCCAGGGACAACTTTTTGGCGATCCCGACTTCTGCGAGCTGATCGTGACCGCCGGCAGCAACAACGGCCTGCCGTCGCCGGGATCCACGACCCTGGCGCGAATGCCCAGCGGCGACTTCAACGTGGACAGCTTTTTCGACATCACCTACCGCATCGACTTCCAGGGCTGTCCCGGCGGCATGCTGGACGGGATGGCGGGTTCCACCATCGGCGGTGACAGATTCACGGCCGGCGAGACCTACTATCCCTATTCCTGTGTCATGCCGGATAACGGCACCGGGACCATCGACCTGCCCCCGGAGTGCCCGGACGGCTACATGGGGAACCTGATCACGATCGACGGACTGCCTGTCGGCTCGACCATCGAGGGCGAGGCGTCCATCATCGAGATCCACAATCCGTCCCGGTATCCCGGCGGGACCCTGGGTGGCGAGGTGGTGGAATTCGAGGCCACCCTGCGCTGGAACGCCACCGGTACCGGCGACCTCACGGGCTTCGCCCGGACCCTGTGGATTCCGGTCTGGTGCGAGGTCCATTACGGTCTCCGCAATTGGGGCGACCCGGTCCAGACCTTCCCCCAGGAGTTGGTCGTTTTGCACGGCCAGCTCTTCGGCGACCCGGACTTCTGCGAGTTGATCGTGAGGGCGGGCTCCGCTTACGGCCTGCCGAGTCCGGGGAGCACGACCCTCACCCGGCTGCCCGATGGAAATTTCAACGTGGACAGTTTCTTCGACATCACCTACCAGATCGAGTTCGAGGGGTGTCCCGGCAGCATCCTCGAAGGCATGGCGGGGATCACCCAGGATACGAGACGGTACCAGGCCGGCGAGCTGTATCACGATCCCGATCCGCCCCACTCGTGCATCTTGCCGGACAACGGCCTGGGGACCATCGACCTGCCGCCGGAGTGTCCCGACGGCTACCAGGGCCACATGACCATCGTCGACGGTCTACCCCCCGGCACGACCATCGAGTGCGAGTCCACGCTGACCGGTTTCCACAACATCGTCCGCTTCGCCGGCGGTATGCTCGGCGGCGAGGTCCAGCAGTTCGACGCCAGCCTGGTCTGGGTGTGCACCGGCACCGGCGACATGACCGGGTTCAACCGGAACCTCAGCCTCCCGGTCCAGTGCGAGGTCCACACCGGACCGCGTAACCCGGGCGACCCGGTGCAGACGTTCCCTCAGGAGATGTACTTCCTGCGGGGGGAACTCTTCGGCGATCCGGATTTCTGTGAACTCATCGTGCGGGCTGGCTCGGACAACGGCTTGCCCAGTCCGGGCGAGACGACCTTGACGGAACTGCCGAGCGGCGACTTCGCCGTGGACAGCTTCTTCGACATCACCTACCAGATCGAATTCGAGGGCTGCCCGGGAAGCCCACTGGAGGACCTGGCGGGCATCACGACCGGCACCGAGCGCTTCCAGGCCGGCGAACCGCTGCTGTCGGGTGTCAACGACTCCCGGCAACCCCAGCGGTTCGTGTTGCATCAGAACAGTCCGAACCCGTTCAATCCCACCACCGAGATCCAGTTCGAGGTACCGGCCGGCGGCGGATTGGTGCAGCTCGACATCTACGATATCCGCGGGTCTCACGTGCGGAATCTCGTGAACGGTTTCCAGACTGCGGGGCTGAAAAGTGTGGCCTGGAACGGGAAGGACGGCAACGGCAGTCGCACCGCCTCCGGTGTGTATCTCTACATCCTGAATACACACGAAGGTCGGCAGATCAGGAAGATGGCCATCATCAAGTAAATACAGTGGGCTCATGAAAACTGGCCAGGCAAGCGGGAGCTGCCTGGCCAGTTTGTTGGGGGCGTATGGCCAGCTCGGCATCGGTGGGACGATTGCCGGGTTTTCGTGCCATGTGATCAACCTCCAGGGCCAGAGTTACGGATCATTATACGAAATGTTTCGTATAGTTCTACGTATTTCTTCGTACTATCGAGCCAGGCGGGATTGACAGCACCGTAAAATACTACAAAATCAATCAGATAAGATAAA
>JBDRBC010000596.1:0-3814 GCA_043823125.1 bacterium
ATGAAGTCCTCCAGAGTCGGTTCCTCGGGATCGATGCGTGGCAACATGTGCGCCACGCGCGAGAGCACCCAGATGTCGCCGTTGGGCATTACCTGCAGGTCGTGGTGCGCGTTGATGGCGTTGGCCCAGATGAGATTGGAGTCCTTGTCGATCTTGACGATGCCCATGCCCTCGAAGATCGCCAGCACGTCACCGTTTTCGAACAGGTGGACGCGACGGAAATGATGCTGGTCGGGGTCGATTTCCCGGTCCGGCCACACCCGAAAGAAATCGCAGCGCCAGTGGTGGAGGATATTGCCCTCCATGTCGCGCAAGAACGCCTCGGGGCCGCGGCCGGTGGTGTGGAAATTGTAGCCGGCGAAGGCACGCTCCGGATCGTGAACCGTGATCATGATCTCGGAGACCGGCTTGGCGGAGCCGCCCACGTATCCCAAACTCTGCAGTCGGGCGATCTGTTGCCGCTGTTGCTGGGTGAGTGACTGGCGGGACGGCCGCAAGCGATTCCGGAACCACCTGCCCTCCCGGGTATCGTTCTGCGGCGGGTCGTCGGTTCCGCTGTTTATCCCGGCGGATTGTCCGGTTCCGGCTGGACAGTTCGTGGCGGTCAGGATCCAGACGCAACCGACCAGCAAGGCGCACAGGAGTCCTTCGGACAAGAACCAGGAGCGGCCGTCGCGAGGTTGGCCACCGCCAGTCCGTAAATAGCGGGTAAAACCGTGTTGTCTCGTGGTCATCATCACTCTTTTGTGGCAGGAGGATTCCCGCGCCAGTACCGCCCAACATATGACCGTGGGGGGATCTGCTGCAAGTTCTCTGCATTCCGGGACGGATGAATAAAGAAAACACCCTGAAGGTTCCCGAACGACGCTCCGGTAGCCACCGATCCGGACCGTCTTTCCATCCGGTTATCAAACACTCCGGCACAGCGGTTTCCAGCGGTCCCGTTTCTCGGCCTGCAATGGCCGCAGTTCCTGCTCGATGATCTGCGGGTAATCGCGTAACCGTTCGAGTTTCCCCCTGTCCAGGGCCTTGTGAATGATCTGGGCTGCCAGCTCGCCGGTCTCCATGGCGCGGCTGATGCCCTCGCCGGTGAACGGCACCGCGGCCCCAATGGTGTCTCCCACGCATAAAACATTGGCAACGCCGAGTGGGGGCGCCGACTTCAGTCCCCAGCGTAGGGCGCCACCCTGGAGCGGACCGATTTCCGTGGCGGCCGCCAGAAGATCGCGCGCCAGACGGAACCGACGGCTGAATCGATCGAACGCCTGTTTCGCCTGCTGGCCGCTAGCGGGCCACACCCTGGGAAACAGCTCGACACCGATATTGTGGTTGTTGTCCCCCAGGGGGAAGATCCAGCCGTATCCCGGGAAACAGGTCGGGTCGTAAAACGCGGTGAGACGCTCGATTGGGACCGCCGAACGGACATACCGCCGAACCGCGATGGCGCTTGGCCGTCCCAGCCCACTCGGACCAGGCCCACCAAGACCCAGCCGACGGCAGAGGTTCAGCTCCACACCGGTGGCCAGCACGGTCACCCGGGCGTGGAGCGGGGTGGCGCGACCGGCCACCGTGATGACCACCCCGTCCCCGGCAATTTCCAGATCGACGACTCGTCCCTGGTAGAATTCGGCGCCGGCAGCCACTGCCGCCCCGGTGACGAGGCTGTCGAGCAGTCGTCGGCGCAGGGTGATGAACGGTCGCTGGATCACGTACTCGTCACTGGATGATGTCCAGACCGCCGCGCCGGCCACGGCGTGGCCGGCCTCCTGGACGAGGGGCAGCAAACCGGCCCGCTGCAGGCTGGCGGCGGCCGTGGGCGTCAGCCCGTCGCCACACACCTTGTCTCGCGGAAACCGGGCGCCATCGAGTAACAGCACCTGTCCCCCCCGACGCGCCAGATGCAGCGCGGTCATGGCGCCGGCGGGCCCGGCCCCCACGACGACACAGTCCCAGGTGGACTCGATCAGGGACTCCACCGATCGCTGCTCGATATGGGTGTGCAGGTTCTTGCTCACACTGCGCCTCGGGTTGTGGAGACGAACAGAAGCGGGTTTCCATCTCGGCTGCGAGTACTCTAGCTCGCCACGAGATCCGATGCAATGTCACACCGCATCACCTGCTTTTTACCCGGGAGATCTATTCCGGAAGAGTTGAGTGGAAGAAGATGTGGCTGACGGCGCCAACCCCCTCACGAAGCAGAAATCTCCGGGTTGAGCGTCAAGCCGTCATTCAACTCGCCGATAACTGAGGACAGGAAAAACGATCCTTCCGGACGGAGGGGAGTAGCGCCGATTCTCGGGGGATAGTCGGCTGTGGAGCCGCATAGTCTCATGAAGGGCGAATCAGCAATGGCTGACAGTTCGACGAAACGACGGGTGATTTTCGTGGATGATGAAGGGCGAGTGCTGGAGGGCATCCAGCGCAGCCTGGACGAATACCTCGACCGCTGGTCTATGGAGTATTTCCCCAGCGCCCGGTCGGCAATGGCGTATCTGGCCGAATTCGGCAACGCCGTCGTGGTGTCGGACTGGCTCATGCCCGGCATGAGCGGCCTGCAGTTTCTCCGGGAACTCCGGGAACGGGAGCGGCTGGAGGACGGCGGGCGCAACTACTTCATCCTGCTCACCGGCAAGCGAGACAACCAGAGCCTGGTTGAGGGGCTCGTGGCGGGCGCGGACGACTTCGTCCGCAAGCCGTTCGATCCCCGGGTATTGACCGCCCGGATCGAGGTGGGGCTCCGCCTGCTGCAGATGGAGAATGAACTCCGGTCGGCCAGGTGCGAGATGGAGTACCTGGCCACCATCGACCCCTTGACTCGCCTGCTGAATCGTCGGCGAGGCACGAAAATTCTGGACGCCGAGTTGTCCCGGGTGTCCCGCGGGTTGCAGGAGCTGTCGGTGATCCTGATGGATCTCGATCGCTTCAAGCGCGTGAACGACTCCTGGGGCCACGACGCCGGCGACGCGGTGCTCGAGGAGGTTGCACGGCGGATCGGCGACACTTCGCGCAAGTACGACAGCGCCATCCGCTGGGGCGGCGAGGAAATCCTCCTGCTGTGTCCCCACACCGGGACCAACGAGATCCAGTACTCGGCGGAACGACTCCGACGTGAAATCGGCGGCTACCCTTACGAGATTCCCGGCGGCGAGACGGTGTTCGTCACCGCGAGTCTGGGCACGGCGACGGTGGTGCGAGGCAAAAAGATCTCGGGTGAAGAACTCATTGCGGTGGCTGACACGGCTCTGCACGAGGCCAAGGAAAGCGGCTGCGACTGCGTGCGGCTCGGTGCTGACCTGGTTCCACAGTGATCCGGGCCGGGACAAACCACTGAAGGAAGGAACAGCAATGGCGTTGGCATCGGAAATCGTACCGCTGGATGTCCTGTTCATCGAGGACAGCCCGGTCGACGCCAAGATTTTCCAGGGTATCCTCTCGAAGTCCCGGTATTTCGAATGCACGGTATCGCACGCCAAGAGCATGGCCGAGGCCGCCGGCTACCTGCAGAGCCACGAGTACGACATCATCGTGACGGATCTGGGCCTGCCGGACAGCAACGGCTGCCTGACCGTGGTCAATATCCGCAAGGAGGCCGAGTCGGCGCCGATCCTGGTCCTGACCGGCGACGACGGCGAGAACCGGGCCATCAACATGTTACGGGTCGGCGCCCAGGATTACCTGGTGAAGGGCAAGTACGATCCCGCGTCGCTGGACCGGGCCATCCGGTACGCCATGGAGCGCCAGAAGCTGTTCCACGACTACCAGGACACCATCGAGAAGCTGCGGCGGGCCAACGAGCGGCACGAGGCGGCAGTGC
>JBDRBC010000597.1:0-3046 GCA_043823125.1 bacterium
GGATTTGCGGCGCTGTTGTCTTTCATTCCGGTACGCCTCTGGATCGAGGCGCGCTTTTCGGGCGTGCCGCTTGGAATCGGAAGCCTGATCGGCATGCGTCTCCGGAAGGTGAGTCCACCGGCCATTGTACGCCCATTGATCGCCGCAACCAAGGCGGGGCTCCATCTGGAGGTCAACGAGTTGGAGGCGCACCACCTGGCCGGCGGGAGCGTCATGCGCGTCACGCATGCCCTCATCTCTGCGGACAAGGCGGGAATCGAGCTTTCATTTCCAACGGCGGCGGCGATCGACCTGGCAGGACGTGACGTGTATGAAGCGGTGCAGGTATCGGTCACTCCCAAGGTCCTCGAGACACCAAGGGTCTCCGCGGTGGCCAAAGACGGGATTCAGCTGATTGCCGTCGCGCGCGTGACAGTGCGCGCCAACATCCACCGTCTCGTTGGTGGTGCGGGAGAAGAGACAATTCTTGCTCGGGTTGGTGAGGGAATCGTCTCTACCATTGGCTCGGCGGATTCCCACAAGACCGTGCTCGCGAACCCCAACGGCATCACCGAAACCGTACTCGGGAAGGGGCTGGATTCCGGCACGGCGTACGAAATCCTCTCGATCGACATCGCCGATGTGGATGTGGGCAGGAACATCGGCGCCGAGCTACAAACGGATCAGGCCGAAGCCGACAAATGGATTGCGCAAGCCGAGGCTGAGCAACGGCGTGCGATGGCGGTGGCTGAGGAGCAGGAGATGCTGGCGAAGACTCAGGAGATGCGGGCCCGAGTGGTTGAGGCAGAGGCTCAGGTACCACTGGCCCTTGCCGAAGCTTTCCGCGCTGGGCGGCTGATCGCGGGCGTGGTGAGCGACGGCCCAACGGCGAGCGACTTGTAGGAGGTCTTTTGCAATTGACGGTCGGCAAAGTTGGTTTCCCAGCGGCGCGGGCATGGTGAGCGAGGGAAGCGTGAAGAACACCACACCCCCGTTCTCGAAGGAGGAGGTTGCACGCATCCGCGAGGCGGTGATCAAGGTAGGGACGTCCGTGGACTGCCCGCAGTGTGGTTCGCCGCTCACCTTTGAAGCCGTAACAGGTGAGCCGCACGGCTCCAGCTGGTGGATAAACTGCACTGAATGCAGACGCAATCTGGTTGTTCGGGACCTAACGCAAGGGCGGGTGACCGAGGACGACGATGAGCGAGTCGACTGGCGAGGACCGTAGAGGCCAGGGTTATTCCGCCGCTGACGCTGTTTCGGGGCGTTGGTGCATGACTCCTGATATCGGTGCATGATGGTGGTGGATACGCCTGGTGACTGGAGGTGGACAGCCATGACGCCAATCGACGAACTCGACCACATCGCCATCAACGTCAAGGGTGCGGTAACTATTCGTCTTCGTCTTCATCCGCGAAGTCTGGCTGGCACCGACTCAAGTTGACAATACCTGTCACAGCTCCATTTCGGCCGGCAGCGCCGATAGCTACGGTGCTGGTGCATGGTGGAGCCGAAGTTTCAGGACGAGATACCCGCATCATCCACTTCTGGCGGGCGAAGAAGGCCATTATATTTCGTTAGATCCGTGGAGCACCGGCGACATTGCCTGGTGCCCCCGGAGGCTTCTTTCGAAGAGGTGAACGCACGATGCGGGGGCCAATCTCCCTCGTTCTCTTTATTACCCTGGCGGTCCTTTCCGGACCCGCCGGTGCTCCGTCGTTCGCAGGCGGAGCAGGCGTTCCCGGTTATCCCTTGGACGGCAGCGACTGGAGTTCCGCAACGCTGCCCTCGGCCGTGTACTTCCTGTCGTCCCTTGGCTGGTCCGTCGAGACTATCCCCGCCCCCCAGGTCACACGCCCGCGCGCGCCGACCTTTAAGGCTCCGGGCGAACCGGCTGCGTGGGCATTCTCGAAGGTTGTGACGGTACCGGTACAGCGAACGAGGTCTGCCGGCGGCGTAGGCGCCCAGCTCTTCGGTCTTCCCACCCGGCCGTCCACCGGTCCTCCTATCAGCCACTGAGTCGGCCGGCCCTCCGGGCCACCGTCGGCTCCCTGACCACGGCTGGCGGGGCGGCCAAGCCGCCGCCCGGCCCTATTTATTTCGACACAGCGGGGAGGAGGTCCCCATGTTGTTCTCACAATTCGCAGTTCGATCGATGCAGGCCACAGACGACTGGTTCAACCTGAGGGAAATTGTGAAGGAAATCCCTACGGACCCCGGCTCGCTATTCATCTTTGCCTTCGTCGGCGCCTCCGTAGCCATGTTGGTGTGGTTCGGCCGCCCCAGGAGAAAGCCCCGGTGACCGGAAATTGAACCGCCACTTCAAGGCATGGAGATTGAACCACAAAGAGCATTTTGGGCCACGGTGGGGGTTTCTCGCCGCAGCGGTAGGGATGGCCGTAGGCACCGGCAACATCTGGCGGTTTCCCCGAATGGCCGCCGAATACGGAGGTGGCGCCTTCATTCTGGCGTATACATGTGCCCTGTTCCTCTGGTCTGCTCCGTTGCTTATGGCTGAGATGGCCATCGGGAGGAAGACCAGGATGGGCCCGATCGGTGGGTTCAGGGACTTCATGGGACCGCGCTACACCTGGATGGGCGGCTGGATGGTGGCGGTGTGCCTGCTCATAATGTTCTACTACTCGGTGGTCACCGGGTGGTGCATCAAGTACTTCACGCTGGCCCTTTCCGGTGCGTTCCGGGAAGGGGTCGACACCACCGCCATCTGGCACGGATTCCAGCACAACCCGTGGCAGAACCTGATGTTTCACACCGTCGCAATCGGTACTTGTGGGCTGATCGTCTACAAGGGTGTAAAGGGCGGGGTCGAGAAGGTCTCGAAGGTGTTGGTCCCGGCTCTCTTCGTCTTCCTCGTGATAGCGGCCGTGCGGGCGGTCACACTTATCGGCGCAGGGGAAGGCCTGACCTATCTGTTTGTCCCCGTCTGGGGCTCATGCTCACCTACGCTGTGTATACCAGCCGCAACGAGGACATCCCCCAGAACGCCCTCCTGGTCTGCTTCAGCGACCAGACTGCGGCGATCCTCGCGGGACTGGTCGTCATTCCC
>JBDRBC010000598.1:0-12508 GCA_043823125.1 bacterium
GGATCGGCCGCCGCCGTTGAGAGTCGATCCGGCGTCAACACCCGGCTCGGTCCGGAGTTTTTCAACGGGCTGCTAGTGCTCTAGAACACTAGAACAGGGTGTAGATGAACGGCGCCACCGCCTGGCCGGAGACGATGAGAAAACCGAGGATCAACAGGATCAGCACGGTGGGTATCAGCCACCACGCCTTGTTCTGCCAGGCGAAAGCCCAGATCTCGCCGAGGAGGCGGCCCAGGTAGCGGAACTTGCGCATAAAATCCTCTCCACTTGTCTATCCGGAAGCTATCCAGAATTCTATCCAGAATTCAGCCCAGTCACAAGTCGGTATCCGGACAGATCAGTCCAGCGGAAATTCGTCTTGCCACGCCTCGCGTTCATCCTGCCAGTCGGGTTGTTCCGACTTGGCCAGGACGAGGTTGCCCATGACGAGGTAGTCCATCTCGGTCCGCATGAAGCAGCGGTAGGCATCCTCGGGTGTGCAGACGATCGGTTCGCCGCGCACGTTGAACGAGGTGTTGATAATGATACCGTATTCGGTCCGCTCCTCGAAGGCCTTGATGATGCCGTGGTACCGCGGGTTGGTCTCGCGACTCACCGACTGGATCCGCGCCGAATAATCCACGTGGGTGATGGCGGGCACGTCGGAACGCTTGCGGTTGACTCGTTCGAAGACCCGCAGTTCGTTCTCGTCACCCACTAGCGGTTCGCGCCGTTCCTCGCGCACCGGCGCCACCAGCAGCATGTAAGGCGACGGTCGGTCGATGGCGAAGTAATCGCTGATCCGCTCCTCGAGGCAGGTGGGCGCGAAGGGCCGGAACGACTCCCGGTACTTGATCTTCAGGTTGAGCACCGACTGCATCTTCGGCGAGCGAGCGTCACCGACGATGGATCGGTTGCCCAGGGCGCGGGGGCCGAACTCCATACGTCCCTGGAACAGTCCCAGCACGTTCTGCTCGTCGATGAGCCGGGCCGCCTCCCGCTCGAGTTCGCCGTCGGCCAGGCGGCGGTACGGACGCTGGTAGTGATCCAGCCATTGGGCGATCTCGTCGTCACTGAAGACAGGACCCAGATAGGCGCCGGCCATGCTGTCGCGCCCGGCTGTCACCTGTCGCTCGTTGTCCAGGACCTGGTGCCAGACGAAGCTGGCCGCGCCGAGGGCGCCGCCGGCGTCACCACTGGCCGGCTGAATCCAGACGTCCTCGTACGGACCCTCGCGCACGATCCGCCCGTTGGCCACGCAGTTCAGCGCCACCCCGCCGGCCAGGCAGAGATACTTCTCGCCGGTGATCTTGTGAGCGTGGGCCGCCATCTTGAGCACGACTTCCTCGGTGACCAGCTGGACGGAACGGGCCAGGTCCATCTCACGCTGGCCGATCTCGGTTTCCGGCTGCCGGGGCGGGCCGCCGAACAGATCGGCGAACTTCTGGTTGGTCATGGTCAGGCCGTCGAGATAGCCGAAGTAGTCGAGATTCAACCGGAACGACCCGTCCTCACGAATGTCCAGGAGGTGCTCCCGGATCAGGTCGGCGTACTTGGGTTCGCCGTAGGGCGCCAGGCCCATGAGCTTGTACTCGCCCGAGTTGACCCGGAATCCGGTGAAGTAGGTGAACGCCGAGTAGAGCAGTCCCAGGGAGTGCGGGAAGTGGATCTCCTCCAGCATCTTGATCTTGTTGCCTTGCCCGTGACAGAGGGAAGTGGTGGTCCATTCCCCCACCCCATCGAGGGTCAGGATGGCCGCGCTCTCGAAGGGACTCGGGAAAAAAGCGCTGGCGGCGTGGGCCTCGTGATGCTCGGCAAAGTACATCTTGCGCGGCAAGCCGGCGCCGGCTTGGGCCAGGGCCTGCTCGATCTCGGCCGGAATCCACAACTTGTCCCGCAACCAGATGGGCAACGCCATCAGGAAGGAACGCAGGCCGCTCGGGGCTACGGTGAAGTAGGTCTTGAGGATCCGGCTGAACTTGGTCAACGGCTTGTCGTAGAACACCACCGCGTCCAGCTGTCCGTCGCTGACGCCACCCTCGGCCAGGCAGTACTTCACCGCGTTGACCGGAAAATTGGCGTCATGTTTCTTGCGCGTGAAACGCTCTTCCTGGGCGGCGGCGGTGAGGCGGCCGTCCTGGATGAGACAGGCGGCCGAATCGTGATAAAAGGCCGAGATGCCGAGTATGTTCACGACGCCCCCCGTTGTTGCCGGTCCGGCAGACTGCCCACGGGCCGGTGTTGACCCTTCGCCAGTTTGTCCTCGCGCAAGAACTGTCGCTCATAGGTGTCGGGGCCGGAGGCCTTGAGGCGCGGGATCCAGTAGGTCAGATCCGCGGCGCGGTAGGCACGGTGCAGGGGATCACGCCGCTGCAGACGGAGCAGGACGGAGACCGGGAAAACGAAGAGATAAAAAAACGGCACCAGCAAGACATAGATCAGTGCCGACCCCACGACCAGGGCGAGCCACCGACCGAACCGGTGGATCGGACGGTAGGCGGGGGGAAACCCGAGGCCGAGCAGGAGGAACAGTCCCGCCAGCCCCCAGACGATCTGGGCCATCAGGTGATGCTGCAGCCAGAAATAGAGCAGGGCGCCGATCACCGCCATCACTCCGACCTGGAGGGCGGACGCTCGGCGCAGTTCATTGCGGTGCCTGGCCGCGGCGATCACCTCCGTCACGGGGTTGCGCCAGTTCCAGACCACACTGGAGACATCTCGCTGCAAGCTCTTCCTCCCTTTTGAATCGATTCCGGGACCAGACAGCAGCGCGCCGTCCCTTCACGAAAACGAGCAGGTGACGGCCGGAAGTTTCGTTGCTTTCGCCAACAGGCCGAGAACCGCAGTCGTTGACGAATTCTTTGGTTCCACCATAATAATCGACGACACCGGGTCTGAGCAAGTTCTCCGGTGGTCGGCTTCGGGTCGTTTACGAATACCGAACCGTTTGTTATATTCGCGTCCGCGCCGGCACGGCCGAGACCGGCATACAATCAGGGTCGACGATGCGGCCACCAGGGACACGACAGCCCAGGTTTCTTCGGCTGGGGTTATGTTCACCATGAAGACATTCCGCTGGACCTTCCGCAAAAGGATACTCTATCTGCTCTATCTGCTGGTAGTGGTCACCGTGGCCACGGAGATCGGGGTGCGTATCTGGGGCTACTCCGCCCACTACATCTACGAGCCGATCTACACCGAGTACCCCGCAGCAGAGGCGGTCCCGTACATTCACCGGCCCAATCTCGAGAACGCCCGGGCTCGCGGGCGAGCCGTCATCAACACCGATGCCCTCGGCCTGCGCTCCCTCGAAACGGGTGGGGTAGTCGGTCCCAAGACGGCGACGGAGTACCGTATCGGCATCGTGGGCGATTCCATCACCTTCGGCGAAGGGGTCGAGAACACGGCCGACACCTACTGCGCTCGACTGGAGGCGCAACTCAACGCCGTCCAGGACAGCGTGCAAGTGCGGGTCTTCAATTTCGGCGTCTCGGCCTACAGCATCCGGGAAATGGCGGCGACCTTGGAGCACCGGATGCTGGCCGTGGAACCGGACCTGGTGGTGATGGCCCTCATCCCCCACGATTTCGATCTGACCCGCACCCCCGCCATAGACAAGTACGGCTACAACTACAACCATCGTCGTTCCGGGTTCGTAGCCAAGGACTCCTTCCTGAAACGCGCCGTGCGCAAGCTGCACCTGGCGTACCTGGTGCGAGACCTCCACGCCAAGTCCGACCAGGTTCCCCACGCTTCCGTGGAGGATTCCCTGCTTTTCGAATTGCCGGCGGGATTCCGCTACGTCCGGCGATTCGCCGAGTTCGCTCTGGACCACGGCGTCGCCTACCAGATCGTGCTGTTGCCCACGGTGGTGCCCAAGGAATACGGTATGGTGCATCAACAGCTGGTGGCGGAGCGGCTCAACTTCAAGGACCTCTCGTCCCTGCGTGACGAATTCAGTGCCGAATCCTACCTGGCCAGCCGCTTCGACCGGCACCCTTCCGCCGCCGTCCATGCCCGCATCGCCGAGGAGCTGGCGCGACATATCCAGTCCTGCCACCTGCGCTGACGCGGTCACCTGGGGTTCGGATAACCTGGGAGACGGCAACCGGCGGGTCAGGATCGGGCGGAATCGCCACGGGCCAGGGACTCGATGGCCTCGGCCAGGCGATCCCAGGAGTACTTCGCCTTTTCGCGGGTCACCCCGGCGGTAAAAGCGGCGGCGTGATTCTCGTCGAAGAAACGGCAGATGGCAGCGGCCAGGGCGTCGGGATCGGTGGGCGGCACCAGGAATCCGGTCTCCCCCTCGTGGACCACTTCGGGCAAGCCCCCCACTGCCGTGGTCACCACCGGCGTGTCGTAGTTGTAGGCGATCTGGACGATACCGCTCTGCGTGGCCGAGACGTACGGCAGCACCACCAGATCGGCGGCGATGAAGTAGTCCTCCACAACCTCGTCCGGCACGAAACCGTTGACCAGGATCAACACATCACCCACGTCATAGCCGGCAATGCGGTCGAGATACGGCTGGGCGTCGCCGTAGATATCCCCCACGACAAGCAGCTGCAGCGTGTCACCGTACCGCTCCTTGAGTAGCGGCGCGGCGTCGATGAGATGCAGCACTCCCTTGTACGGCTTGATGAAACCGAAGAACAGCACCAGCTTGACCTCGGCCGGCAGGTCAAGGGCCTGACGCGCCTCGGTCTGGCTCTTGCGCAGCCGGCCCGGGGCGCCGAAATCGTAAACGGGGTGGGGCGAGGTGATCACCCGGGCGGGATCCAGGTCGGGCAGCAACTGGAACAGGTCCCGGCGCACCTGGTCCGACTGGGCGATGAATCCGTGTCCCTGACGCAATGCCCGGCGGGTGAGCCACTCGCCGAACGGGTATTTCTCGTGGGGAATCACATTGTCGAGGATGTAGATCACCCGGATGTCAGTGTGCCGGCGCAGCCAGCCGGTGACCGCCCAGAACCCGGGAGCGAAAAACGGGATCCAGTACTTCAGCACCACGGCGGCCGGCGCCTGGTCGCGCAGATCGCGGTAGGTTCGCCACCAGCTCCAGGGCGACCACGGGATAAAAAGCGGCGTGTTGGCGTACTGCAACCACGCCGCCGTCTCCCCTTGCTGTTCCGTACCGGGAAACAGGAACTTCGGGTACTGCTGGCGGAAAGAGGCCCAGTAAACGGCGTGGTCGCGACCGGTGAGCACCCGGGCCAGCATGGCTAGGTAGGTGACGATGCCGCCCCGGAAAGGCGGTGCCGGGCCGAGCAGAGCCAGCTTCACGCCGACTCCAGAAGATCACGTACAGCCGCCCGTACGGATTCCGGGCGGAGCGTTTCCAGACAGAATTTCTCGTTACTGCACCGCGGCTGGAAAAAACAGGTGCACGGCTGCTCCGGCGCCAGGATGGTGCCGCGGCCATACAACTCGAACTCGTGGGGATTGAAGATGTTGTTGAACAGCACCAGTTTCTTGCCCAGCCCCAGGGCGATGTGCATGGCCATGGTCACCGCCGTCACCACCAAGGTGCAGCGATCCATCAGACCGATGAACGTCCGGAGATCGAAGTGTCCCGGGTAGGCGGCGCCGGTGGCGGCGGCCAGCTTGCGATTCTTGTCGTCCTCATCCGGGCCGCCCAGGAATACGACGCCGTAACCATCCTGCTGCAACTGTTCCGCCAGTTCCCGCCAGTACGGCTCGGGCCAGAGCCGACTGGTCCAACGGCCACCACAGCCACTGTTCAGACCGACGAGGATCTCCCGGTCGGGCAGCTCGAAGGCAGGCGTCGGTTGCGGTCGGTCGAGCAGATATTCCTCACCCGCGAACTCGTAACCGCAGATGGCGAAGATCTCCTGGAGATAGGACAACCCACAGGCCTGATTGACGTCGTCGAACAGGCCGGTGAGGAACTTCTTGGTCGCAGGCCCCACATGGATGCCCCCCCCCTTGGCGGGTCCCTCTTGGTCCCTTAGCTCGGTGACCGGCCGGCACAGCCCGTCGCGGAAATCCAGGGTGAATCCGAGACGGCGTCGGGCCGTGACCTCCCGGGCCAGCGCGCACGCCTCGCGATCCTTGTCCAGATTGATCACCAGATCGAACTCGGTATTCCGAGCCCACATCAGACTGGCGGCGTCGAACGGCAACGGGTCGTCCACCTGTGCCGGGAGCAGCTCGGGCGAATAGGTCAACCACGAGATGACATGATGGGGATAATCACGCTGGAGCGGGGACAGCAGCGGCGTGGTACGGATGACATCACCCGCCGCCCCGAGTTTGATCAGCAGGATCCGGCCTGTCCGCGCCACGAACTCCGGACAGTCCTGGCAGTGAACGCCATGTTCCTTGTGTGGCCGGCACGGGATGTGACCGCGAAAGTGAAAACAGTCCGGGCGATATTCCATGTTTCGGTACTTTCGTTTCTAGCCTCGGGATCAGTTCTGCTCGATCTGCTTCAACGCCTCTTCCGCCTGCAGATCGAGTCCCGCCGGCAGACCATACTTGCGCGCGATGGAGAAGGCGCTGACCGCCTGAGTGGGGTTGTCCATGTCCTGGAACAGCCGTCCCATCCGGAAGTAGATCACGGCCTGGGCTGCGCGGGAGCGGGTCGCCGTGAGCGCCTGGGTGTAGGCGTCGACGGCCTCGAAGTTCCTGCCCATCTGGTGCAGCGCCTGACCGCGGCATTGCAGCACTCGACTCAACGCCTCGGCCGAAAGATCCTCGTGGCTTTCCAGCAACCGATCACAGATGTTCACGGCCTGCTCGGGATCGTCGCGCCCCAGACTCCGCTCGGCTTCGGCCAGATCCCGGCGAATAGGTTCGGGCAGCGGCATCAGCAAGTCGTCCAGCTCACTCTGAAGCTGCAGCCCGAGGTTCTGCATATCCTCCGGCAGATCGGTTTTCAGCGCCGCGTTGATCTTTTCGCGCGCCTGTTCGTAGAAGTGACGATCGCGCAGGAAACCGGCCAGCAACACCAGCGCGACACCGTCGTTTTCATCCGCTGCCAGAGCCTCTTCACAGAGGGCTTCCGCCTCGAGCCGCTTGCCGGCGGCATACGCTTCCAGGGCGCGATTGACCTCGTAGCTGTACGAGGCCGGCACGGAATCGGACGGCGGACCGATCAGATCCACCGTGTAGACACCACCCTGCCCCACCGACGTGAGCGCCACCAAGATCTGTTCGCCGCGGCCCCACGGAATCTCCACCTCGTGCCGAGATTCTTCCCGCTCGTAATACAGCAACGACTCGTTGCGTAGTCGCAAGACGTGCAGATCGCACAGGATATGATCGCCGTCCACCACCAGACGCCAGGAACGGATAGGAATCTGGTCGTACTCGATGGTGAACTGGAACGACTCGCCCGCCCCGAGCTGGTAACTCTCCGTACCCCATGATTCCCACACCTGGCTGGCGGCGTGGGCGACCGGCGCAGCGAAGTAGAGCAGGCCGCAGACCAGCAGCGCAACTCCCCCGGCCATCGCGATCCACGTCAAGATCCGGTGGGGCGACTGCCTGGGGATTCGCCCCGCCGAGGGGGCAGTTCCGGATTTCCGATTCTGGTTCAGATTCATGACTGCACTCCCGCGCTTGCAGTGCCGGTTGATCTCTCGCCAAACTTCCCTATACTTCGCAAGGAACATACCGGATCGACGGAGGGAACTCAAGCCGGCACCACACATCCGGTGGACCGGCGATCCTACCAGGTCTTTCCCGGCAGGGGAGAAAGGGAGATCACCCGTGTTGCATTCTCGTTATATCTGGAATCCGGGGCTGGCCCCGGAACGGAATTCGTCGCCAGCGGCCAGGATCACCTGGCGTCGCGGCCTGCAGCACTGGTGTCTGCTCGGCCTGATCTTGGCGCTGACTGCGCCAGGGTGGGCCCAGAACGACAGTGGCGGACACTTGACCAACGTGACCATCGAGCTGGTGAACGGGACGACCCGCGAGCCCGGACGGGCGGACACGGTAGTCTTGACCGCCCTCAAGTCCACATCCGGCCCGCTGGAATCGACCTTCGACGCCGAGGGCCGGGTGATCTTCCACGATGTCGAGCTCTCCCCGTACCGTGAGTACCTGGTGGAGGTCACCCGCAAAGACGTCCCGTACTTCGCGAAGGCCAGCGGCCGGGAGCTGGAACAGGGACCACTCACCGTCTACATCTTCGACACCACCACCGAAATCACCGGGTTGAGGGTGGCCGGCATGAACTGCATCGTGCGACGCACCGAGGCGGAACTGCAGCTCGAATACCTCTGGACCGTCACCAATGACAGCACACCACAGCAGAGTGTCGTGCCGAATCCGTACAGTCTGGCGCTGACCCTGCCGACGGGCGTCCACTCGATCCAGGCGGAAATCCTGAGTCGACCGACGGCCACGCCGCTGGCCACGGTTTCCGGCCCCGAACCGGGCTGGCACGGCCTGGTGGTCCCGCTGCCCCCCGGACAGACCCGGCTCCGGCTCACGGCCAGTATGCCGTACGCGGGCCACGGCAATCTGCCCATCGCCGCCAATCTCCCCCTGCACGTTTGGAGTGTCCTGACCTCGCCCCCCGATCTGGAACTGACGGCCGAGGGACTCACTACGGGCGAACTGGAGAACAGTACCGGTCTCGGTCGTTTCCACGGCCCGCAACTGGCCGCCAACCAGATCCTGGACATCAACATCAGCGGGGGCGCCGCGCCCGCCATTGCCGCCCGAACGGCTAGCGCCACGGACAGCATCGTAGCGGTTGCATCCGCCGAGACCGTGCTGGAACAGTCCCGTTCCAAGAGCGCCATGTGGGTGCTGGTCCTGGCGGCTCTGATAATCCTTTATCTCATGGTTCGCTTACGCCGCCGATCCTGAGGTTGGTGACTTGGTGGGCAATAAACG
This sequence comes from bacterium, assembly GCA_043823125.1. Classification (GTDB taxonomy): domain Bacteria; phylum Krumholzibacteriota; class Krumholzibacteriia; order LZORAL124-64-63; family LZORAL124-64-63; genus JBDRBC01. The sequence goes on from JBDRBC010000598.1 coordinate 8,851, forward strand.
GCCGGACAGCTGCTTTTTCCGCGAACAGGAGTTCATCGCATGACCGCAACCCGTATCATTTTCGCCGGCCTGATCCTGATGGTCGCCGGCGGGCTCTTGCTGTCTTACTTCACCGCGTCCGACGAGTCTGCCGCCGATGCCGAACCCGTTGCCGATACCGACCCCGTCACCGATACGGTCCAGGTTTTCCTGGATCGGTACAACAGCGAATACCGCCGGCTCTGGAACGGATCCGAAGGCGCCCTCTGGGACGACAACACCGATATCTGTGACGAGAACAGTCAAAAACGGATTGCGGCCGAAAAGGCCCTCGCGGAATTCGTGGGCAGTGCGGAGATCATCGAGCAGATTCGCACCTTACGCGCCGGGGAAGGGGAGCCCACCGCCCTGCAACAGCGACAACTGGAGGTCGCCTGGCAGAAAGCGGCCCACTACCCGAGCAGCGCTGGCGCGGTGGTGGACCAGCTCATCCAGGCCGAGGCCGACCAGAACGTGGCGCTCTACAGTTTCGAATTCCAGCTCGACCTGCCCGACGCCGAAACACGTCCCATCAGCGCCAACGAGATCGCGGACCTGCTGGCCAACAGTGACGATCTGGCCGCCCGGCAGGCCGTCTGGGAATGTTCCAAGGCCATCGGGCCGACCTTGAAAGATGGGCTGGCGGATTTGCAACGACTCCGCAACGCAGTGGCCCGGGAAATGGGGTACAGCTCCTACTTTGGCCTGGAAGTGGCGGACTACGGCCTCACCAGCCAGGAGATGCTGACCTTGATGGACGAGCTGATCGCCGGCATCCAGCCGTTGTACCGGCAACTCCACTGCTGGGTGAAAAACGAACTCGCCGCCAAGTACGAGCAGCCGGTGCCAGGGCGACTCCCGGCGCACTGGATCGGCAATCGCTGGGCCCAGGAATGGCCGGGCATCGTGGCCGGTATCGATCTCGACGGGCTATTCAGAGACAAGGAGCCGGAGTGGATCATCCAACAGGCCGAGCGATTCTACGTTTCGCTGGGGCTGCCCGAACTGCCGGCGACATTCCGGGAACGTTCCGATCTGTACGAACTGCCGGCCGACGCCACCCGCAAGAAAAACAGCCACGCCTCCGCCTGGCACATCGACCTGGATCAAGACGTCCGCAGCCTCATGAGCGTCAAGGCCAACTACGACTGGTTCACCACCACCCACCACGAACTCGGGCACGTGTATTATTACCTGGCCTACAGCAATCCCGACGTGCCGTACATCCTGCGGCGCGGCGCCAATCGCGGTTTTCACGAAGGCATCGGCACCTTGATCGAGCTGGCCTGCAATCAGGTTTCGTACCTGCAGGCCATCGGCTTGATGGCCGCGGACGAAACACCGGATCAGATCCAGTGGCTGCTCAGCCAGGCGTTACGGGGACCGATCACGTTTCTGCCGTTCGCCTGCGGCACCATGACCCACTTCGAGTACGATCTGTACGAGAACGACCTGTCACCTGACGAGTACAATTCCCGCTGGTGGGAACACGCCCGCCGCTTCCAGGGCATCGAACCACCCACCCCCCGCGGCGAGGAGTATTGCGATCCGGCCACCAAGACCCACATCAGTGACGATCCGGCCCAGTACTACGACTATGCCCTGAGCGCTGTTATCCTGCACCAGTTCCACCGGCACATCTGTCAGGAGATCCTGAACCAGTCCGTCCATACCGCCAATTATTACGGCAGCCGCCAGGTGGGCGCGTACCTGCACTCCATCATGAAGTGGGGCGCCACCCGCGACTGGCGGGAACTGATGCTGGAAGCCACGGGGGCACCGCTGTCCAGCGAGGCCATGCTGGAATACTTCGCGCCGTTGCAAGTTTGGTTGGCCGAACAGAACGAGGGCCGCGACCTGAGCTTCGACTGATCGTTTATGGCCACCGTTCTCCACCGCGACTCGCGACAGCCAACGATCCGGAGTTTTCATCTTGTCCGACCCGAACCGCACGACAGCCGTTGAGCGCCGCTGGTTCCTGGCGGGACTGGCCGTTCTGCTCTTCGGCCTGATCTGCTACCGCACCGCCTGGCTGTGCGACGACGCTTATATTACCTTCCGCACCATCGACAATTGCACCAACGGTTTCGGCCTGCGCTGGAACGTGGCGGAACGTGTGCAAGCATACACGCATCCCTTGTGGCTCTTGCTGCAACTGCCGTTATACGCCGTCACGCGCGACATGTATTACACGAGCATCTGGCTCTCGCTGGTGCTCTCCGTGACCACCATCGGTCTCGTGCTCCGCACCGGCGCCACCCGACTCTGGGCGCCGTTGATCGCCGTGACCGCGCTGGGCCTGTCCCGGACCTTCGTGGACTATTCATCATCCGGCCTGGAGAACCCACTCACCCACCTGCTCCTGGCGCTATTTTTTCTTCTGTACTGGCGTGAAAGCCACCGCACCGGTTCGATCTTCCAGCTGGCGCTCTGTGCCGGACTGGTGATCCTGAACCGGCTGGACCTGGTGCTCCTGGTGGCGCCGCCCCTGCTCTTCCTGTTCTGGCGCCACCGTTCCCGGCGGCGACTCGGAGTTTTGTTGTTCGGTTTTCTGCCGCTGTTGCTCTGGGAGCTGTTTGCGCTGTGGTATTACGGCTTCCCGTTGCCCAACACGGCGTATGCGAAGCTCATCACCGGCCTGTCGAGTGCCGACCTGATGGAGCGTGGCTGTCTCTATCTCTTGAGTTGCTGCCGCCACGACCCGCTGGCTGGCTTGCTGATCCTGGCCGGAGTGGTTGCCGCCGGCTGGCGGCGCCACGGTCGCTGGCTGGCCTGTGGCGGCGGGATTGTCCTCTACCTGATCTATCTGGTGCGCATCGGCGGCGATTTCATGGCGGGCCGTCTGCTGTCCCCGGTGTTACTCACGGCGCTGTTTCTGCTGTTGCGGCTCGGCGCCGGCGCCAGTGGGCGGCAACTCGTTGCGGCCGCCTGCCTCGTCGCCATCGTCGGCCTGGCCACACCGTATTCCCCGCCGCTCACCACGGCTGATTTCGGCCAGAACCGCGACGACATCAAGGACAGCCACGACGTGGCCGACGAACGGGCGTTTTATTATCCGAACACCGGCTTGCTCGGCGTCTCGCAACGAACCCAGCCCAACGACCATCCATGGGGCAGCAACGGGCGGCGGGCACTCCGGGCGGGCGATACGCCCCTGGCCAAGCGGACCATCGGCTTCTTCGGTTTTTTTGCCGGTCCCCGGATCCATATCGTCGACCGCTTCGGCCTGGCCGATCCGTTGCTGGCACGGCTCGAGCCCTCCCCGACGGATCACTGGCGCGCCGGCCACCTGGAGCGCGACCTGCCTGCCGGTTACCTCGAGGCAGTGGTGACGGACGCCTCCCGGATCAGCCACCCCGAGCTGGCACAGTATTACGCCAAGCTGGCCGTGATCACCCGCGGCGATCTGGGCGACCCGAAGCGCTGGCGGACGATCCTGGAACTCAACTGCGGAGTCTACGATCACTATCTGGAAGCGTGGGCGATCAATCAGAAAGTGAGGAAGTAGAGGTCGCCGACCATACTCTGGCCGTTCACCAGCGCGTCACCCTCGGCGTAAAAATCTTCGTACGACTCGGCCGGCCGCGGCACGTGCCAGCCGAGGTACACCCCCTCGGGGATCGTTGTGGTCACCTCGAAG
>JBDRBC010000599.1:0-9508 GCA_043823125.1 bacterium
CTTCGGGATCCAGGACCGGGAGACCATCTCGCGGATCAACGGCCGCGACGCGGTGACCCTGTCCATCAAGAAGCGGAGCGGCGAGAACATCATCGAGATCGCCGACACCGTACACGAGACCATCGAGTCTTTCCGCGAGACGATGCCGGTAGGCACCGAGATCCATATCGTGGGTGATCAGTCCGAATTCATCCGGGACATAGTGGGCGAGCTGGAGAACAACATCCTCAGTGGCTTGTTGCTGGTGGTGCTGGTGCTGTTCGCCTTCCTGGGCTTCACTAACTCCCTGTTCGTCGGCGTGGCCATTCCGTTCTCCATGCTGATCTCTTTCATAGTGCTGCGCGCCCTGGACATCACCCTGAACATGGTGGTGCTGTTCTCGTTGATCCTGGCCCTCGGCATGCTGGTGGACAACGCCATCGTCATTGTGGAGAACATCTTCCGGCATCGATCCCAGGGGAAAGGACTCATTGACGCGGCGCGCATCGGCACCGATCAGGTGTCGGGCGCTGTGATCGCCTCCACCCTGACCACCATCTGCGCCTTCGGTCCCATGGTGCTGTGGCCGGGGATCATGGGCGAGTTCATGAAGTACCTGCCCATCACCCTGGTGGTCACCCTGGCGGCCTCGCTCATCGTGGCGCTGGTGTTCAATCCGGTGCTCTGCTCCCGGTTCATGAAGATGCCGGCGGGTGGCGAGCAGAAGCAACGACCGGGTGACCGGTTCATCGCCTTTGGCTTGAAGACCTACCGTCCCACCCTCGAATGGTCGTTGCGACACCGCGCGTTGATCCTCGCCGGCATAACCGTGCTGCTGGTGGTGGTGGTCATTCTCTTCGGTCTGTTCAACGCCGGGGTGGAACTGTTCCCGGATACCGATCCCACCGTGGCCTACGTCGCCATCGAGGCGCCCAGCGGTACCCGGATCGAGGTGAGCGACGTCTACACACGACAGGTGGAACAGTACGTGGACTCGGTGCCCGATCTCGTCGCCTACACGGGGCAGGTGGGGGCCGAATCCGGCGGCGGACTCACCGGCAACTCGGAAACGCCGACCCACAAGAGTCTGGTCACCCTGGAGTTCGTCAAGATGGAGGAGCGCTCCGGATCCTCCCGCCGGTATGTGGACGATTTGCGCAAGCAGTTGAAGGACTTCACCGGCGCCCGCATCATCGTGGACAAGATGGAGGAGGGACCGCCCACCGGTCCGCCGGTGAACATCGAGATCTCCGGCGACGATTTCGAGACCCTTGGTGAGCTGGCCGGTCAGATCAAGGAGCGGATCGCCGGCATTTACGGGCTGGTGGATATCGAGGACGACTTCGACCGCGGCCTGCCCGAGATAGAGGTGCGCGTCGACGTGGAAAAAGCGGGTCGCTTCGGCTTGCGAACCTCGGACATCGCCGGCACTGTCCGCACGGCGCTGCACGGCTCCGAGATGGCCAAGTTCCGCATCGGCGAGGACGAGTACGACATCGTGGTGCGCTACCAGCAGCCGTTCCGCCAGAAGATCGAGGATCTGGAGAATCTGACGGTCTTCTACGAGGGGGAGAACATCCCGCTGTCAGCCTTCGCGACCACCGAGTTCAAGACCGGCCTGGCCTCCATCAATCGCATCGACGCCCAGCGGGTCGTCTCGGTGAGCGCCGACGTGCTGACCGGATACAACTCCACGGATCTGCTGGCCCAGGTGCAGGCGGAGCTGGAGGATTTTCCCCTGCCCGCCGGCTACCGCCTCGATTACACCGGCGAAAACGAAGAGCAGGAGGAGGCAGCCGCCTTCCTGAGCGACGCCTTCGCCGTGGCCATCATGCTGATCCTGGTGGTGCTGATAACCCAGTTCAGTTCGGTCACCATTCCGCTGGTGATCATCTCCAGCGTGGTGCTCAGCTTGATCGGCGTACTGGCGGGACTCCTCATCACTGCCACGCCGTTCGGGATCATCATGACCGGCGTGGGCGTGATCTCGTTGGCCGGGATCGTAGTGAACAACGCCATCGTCCTGCTCACCTACATCGAGCAGCTCCGCGAGCGTGGGATCGGGAAGGTCGAAGCCATCATCCAGGCCGGCATGACCCGTTTCCGTCCCGTGGTCCTGACCGCGGTGACCACCATTCTCGGGTTGATCCCATTGACCACCGGGTTCTCCATCAACTTCGGCAAGCTGTTCCACGGTGATTTCAGTCACGCCGTAATCATCGGCGGCGAGTCGAGTCAGTGGTGGGGGCCCATGGGGGTGGCGGTCATCTGGGGACTGGCGGTGGCCACCTTCCTGACGCTTATCGTGGTGCCGGTCATGTACTCCGCGCTCGATCCCATCAAGCGTGGTCTGTACCAGGTGTTCATCGGGAGCTGGCTCGGACTGCTGCGCCGGGAACGGTCCTGATCGTCGCCATCAAAAAAGCCGCCCGTGGTCGTTAGCCGCGGGCGGCTTTACTTCTGGCTATTCCCTCTTCAGCGCTGACCGGCTAACTGTTGGCAATACGGAACGAGAAATTTGGTACCTTTACGATTCGACTCCATGATTGATTCGATGCCCCCTTGATAATTCTCTCTCGGATCCCGATCAGCGCCAAGGATGGGGGAACAGCCGCCTGTGTTCTGGTTGAGTTATCGGACGGTTGGCGGGAGACTTGAGGCCAAAGCCTGGTGATGGTGGGGGGGTTTTTACGGACCCCGCGCAACTCGGGCTCGGGATTGGAGTAGAGATACCCTGGAATGATCACGGCGTGCCGCGGTTAGATCCACTCTGACAACAGAAACTCCCGCCGGTAACGGCTTCGTTATATACAACTCAGGAGGAATCGATGGATATCCAGGTAGAAAATCGCGCCTCGGAACTGTTCGCGGCCGAGTACTTCTGCGCGGAGAGTGTCTTGCTGGCCATCGCCGAGAGCCGGGGGATCCAGTCACCGTTCATCCCCCGCATGGCCACCGGTTTCTGCGGCGGCGTGGCCCGCACCGGCGGCACCTGCGGCGCGGTGAGTGGCGCGATCCTGGCCATCAACCTGGTGCTCGGCCGAGACAAACCGACGGAGTCGGTGGAGGTCAACTACGCCGCCGTGGAGGCGTTGCTGGACATGTTCAACGCCGAGTTCGGCAGTCTCAGCTGTCCGGCCCTCATCGGCTGCGATCTCGGCACTGATGCGGGACAGCAGTTCTACGAGGACAACGATCTCAAACCGCAGTGCACACAGTACGTCGCCGAGGCGGCGCGAATGGCCCAGAGTATCCTGGTGGAATATTAAAAAATTGGGCCGACGTCCACCCGGGCCGTGAGATCAGGCCAGATTGGCTTCCCACGCCAACGTGAACTACTTTCGCAGGGTCGACTGAACCCCGGCCAAGGACCGACCCGCCATGCCGTCATGCGACTGGGATGCCCGCGACTACCAGCACAGTTCCGCAGTGCAACAGCAGTGGGCCCTGGATCTGCTCGACGTTTTGAAACTGCAGAGTGACGAGCGGCTACTGGACCTCGGCTGCGGCGACGGCAAGGTCACCGCCGAGATCGCCGGCAGGTTGACGGCGGGTTCGGTGGTCGGTATCGACAGTTCCGCGGCCATGGTCGAGCTGGCGTCCCGGACTTTTCCCGCCACCACCTATCCCAACTTGTCGTTCCAGCTCGCCGATGCCGCCGCGTTGCCGTTCACGAACGAGTTCGACGTGGTATTCTCCAGCGCCACTTTGCACTGGGTCGCCGATCACCAGCGGGTGCTGGCCGGGATCAGGAACAGCCTCCGGCCCGGGGGCCGGTTATTGTTACAGATGGGTGGGGCGGGTAACGCTGAAAAGATCTTCGCCGTGGTCAGCGAACTCAGCGCCGAGCCGTCGTGGCGGTCCTACTTTGCGGATTTCACTTTTCCTTACGCCTTCCACGGTCCCGCGGACTACGCCGTCTGGTTGCCGGAGGCGGGGCTGGCGCCGCAACGGCTCGAGTTGATCCCGAAGGACATGGTCCATTCCGATCGCGACGCACTAGCTGGCTGGATCCGCACCACCTGGCTCCCGTACACCCAGCGTCTGCCCGAGGGGAACCGAGACGAATTCATCGCCGAACTCGTGAATCGCTACCTGGCCAGTCACCCTGTCGATACCGACGGCGCCACCCATGTGCTCATGCAGCGATTGGAAGTGGCCGCCACCTGGCCGGGGCCCGCCCGCTGGTTCGTGTTCCAGGGTGACCGGCTGCTCGTGGAGCAGGAGACGTCAGCAGAATCGGCGCGGGGGACGGACGTGGTGTCGCTCCCGCAGCTGTCCCATCCTTCGGCGCTGGACCTGCCAATCTCGTTTCCTCATTTTCTCGGTTCACTGGCGGACGAGACCTATTTCGCCGCTGCCTGTCCCGAGGAGTCGGCTGCTCCCGCGGGCCGGACCTTCCAGGTGATCCGCCGGCTGTTCGATGGGCTCCCGGAGCCGGTAATACGCCTGGCCGGTCGGGCGTACGAGGTGGTGAACTGGGATCGGACCAGCCTGTTCTGTGGTTCGTGCGGCGCCACGACTCGACGTAAATCAGAAGAGCTGGCCAAGGTCTGTCCCGGCTGCGGGCAGGAGCTGTTCCCCCGGGTGGCGCCGGCCGTCATCGTGGCCGTGGTCAAGGGTGACGAGTTGCTGCTGGCCCGTTCGCCGAGGTTTCCCGGTGAGATGTACAGCGTCCTGGCCGGTTTCGTGGAACCGGGCGAGACCCTTGAGGAGTGCGTCCGTCGCGAGGTGCGGGAAGAGGTGGGTATCGAGGTGGACCAGATCGAATACTTCGGCAGCCAGCCATGGCCGTTTCCCAACTCCTTGATGGTGGCCTTCACGGCCCGCCATGCCGGTGGCGAGATCGCCGTCGACGGGCGGGAGATCATCGCCGCCGACTGGTATTGCCCCTCCAGCCTGCCACGGATACCGGGGAAGCAAAGCATCGCCAGGCGATTGATCGATTGGTTCGTGGGCGAGTACGGCTGATCCACACTTCAGATTCGATAATCCCTCCTCGGTCGCAGGCAGGACACACTATCGCTGGCATGGATAATTGGCTGGCCAGTTGATCGATATTGGTGGGTCATATCTGTAATTGGATGGGTATTAAATACAGATTGGACCGTTGACGATCCGATAATGGCTAATATATTAGCAACAGGAACGGTCCAATTGAATCGATAAAAACCGAAGGAACTGACATGGATTTCGCCATCGATCGTGACAGCGCAGTCCCCATCTACCTGCAGATCGTCCGTCGGATCCGGGACGGGATCGTGTCCGGACAGCTGGAGGAAGGCTACCTGCTGCCACCGGAGCGTCGCCTGGCCCGGGAGCTGGGGGTCAACCGCAGCACGGTGCTCAATGCCTACAACGAGCTGAAACGGAACGGGTTCGTGGCGGCGCACGTGGGGCGTGGCACGGCGGTGCTGCCCCGCAGTCTCCCCGAGGATCTGACCGGTACGGGCCGGTCCATGCCGTGGCGCCAGCTTTTCCGGGAGGGATCCGCCCGCACCTTCGATCCGTTGCTGCGTGATCTGCTCGAGCTGAGTGAACGCGACGACGTGATTCCCATGGCCATCGGTCTGCCGGCGCCGGACCTGCTGCCCCTCGACCGGTACCGGGAACTCGTGGCCGAGGTGACCCGGGAGATCGGTCCCGCCTCGCTGCTGCACTGCCCCACCGAGGGCATCACTCCGCTGCGTGAGACCTTGAGCGACTGGATGGGTGAGCGCGGCATCCATACCGATCCCGGCGAGATGCTGGTGCTCTCGGGTTCGCAACAGGGCCTGAACCTGGCCGCCAGGGTCTTCGTGGATCCAGGCGATACGGTGATCGTGGAGGACCCGACCTACATCGGCGCCCTGCAGACCTTCCGTATGGCCGGGGCGCGGCTCGTCAGCGTGCCGTGCGACGAGGCCGGCCTGCGCACCGACATCCTGGCCAGTCTGCTCGAGCGGCACCGGCCGAAGTTGATCTACACCCTGCCGACCTTCCAGAACCCCTCGGGGACCGTGATGAGTCTCGAACGGCGGCAGCAGCTGCTGGAGCTGGCGTTGCGGCATCAGGTGCCCATCGTCGAGGACGACCCGTATTCGTTGTTGCATTTCCAGGGTGAGCCGGTCCAGCCGTTGAAGGCACTGGATCGACATGGAGTGGTGATCTATCTGAGTACCATCTCCAAGGTGCTCTATCCGGGCCTGCGGCTCGGCTGGTTGGTGGCGCCGCGGGAGGTGGCGCGCCAGTTCACCCTCGCCAAGCAAGTCATGGATCTGCACAGCAGCACGCCGGCCCAGTGGGTGGTGGACCGTTTTCTGCGGCGCGGCTATCTCGACGACCATCTGGCCACGGTGCGCCAGGTCTACCGGCAACGCCGCGACGTCATGCACGCCGCTCTGAGTCGGCGAACGCCGGCGGGTCTGCAGTGGCGCCGGCCCGACGGCGGCTTCTACATCTGGCTGGAACTGCCGCGGGATTGTGAACGATCGCGGTTGCTGGCCCACGCCTCCGAGGCGGGTGTCTCCTTCCTGCCCGGCTGGTTCTGCTTCGCCGCCGATTCGGAGCGCTCCTTTCTGCGGCTCAATTTCACCTATCCCAGCGAAGAGCAGATCAAGACCGGTGTGTCACGTTTGCTGACCGCCATCCGGCAGAGCAGCACGCGGACACGATCCGGCAGAAAACAGGAAGTCGGCACCCCGCCCGTGGTGTGAGGGCGGCCATTGGTGAAATATCCAGACAAGGCAGGTGATACCATGACCATCAAGCTGGCGCGCCGAATGCAAGAAATGCAGGCCTCGGAAATCCGCGAGATCCTCAAGGTGACCCAGGAGCCGGATGTCTTTTCCTTCGCCGGCGGCTTGCCGGCGCCGGAACTGTTTCCGGTGACCGAACTCCGCCAGGCGGCCATGGATGTGCTCGGCGACGAGGGGTGGCGGGCGCTGCAGTACTCCACCACGGAGGGATTTCCGGAATTGCGGCACTGGATCGTGGAACGCATGAACCGCCGGCGCGGCATGGATGTACGTCCGGTTGACTGTTCGGATATCACTGTAGATGAGATCCTCATAACCAGCGGCTCGCAGCAAGGCCTCGACCTGGTGGGCAAGTTGTTGCTGGACGAGGGCGACCAGGTGCTGTGCGAGAGTCCCACCTACCTCGGCGCCATCTCGGCCTTCAAGGTGTTCCGGCCGCAGTTCGTGGAGGTGCCGACGGACGATGACGGCATGCTCACCGACGAGCTGGAACGACGACTGGTCCAGGGGCGGCGGGTGAAATGCATCTACACCATTCCCGACTTCCAGAATCCGTCCGGCCGGGCCTGGTCGTTGCAGCGGCGGCGTGAATTCATGGAGCTGGCCATCTACTACAACGTGTCGGTCATCGAAGACAGCCCGTACGCCGAGCTCCGGTTCGACGGCGAGTCGTTGCCCTCGCTGAAATCGCTCGACGGCGAGAACCTGGTAATCTTCCTCGGCACCTTTTCCAAGATCCTCTGCCCGGGGCTGAGGCTGGCCTGGCTGGCGGCGGATCCCGAGCTGGTGAAGAAATGCGTGCTCATCAAGCAAGGCACCGACCTGCACACGTCGTCGTTCACCCAGCTGCAGGTGCTGGCGTTGCTGGAACGGTACGATCTGGAGGCGGCGCTGGAGCGGATCCGGGACGTCTATCGCGAGCGGCGCGACCTCATGCTGCAGACCATGGACCGCACCTTCCCGCCGTCGGTCCGTTACACCCGGCCCGAGGGCGGCATGTTTCTCTGGGTCGAGCTGCCGGCCGGCGGCGACGCCCGGGACCTGTTGATCCGCTGTCTGGCGCAGAAGATCGCCTTCGTGCCCGGCGGCTCGTTTTTTCCCAACGGCGGGCGCGAGAACTGTTTCCGACTCAACTTCAGCAACCTGCAACCGGAGCGGATCGAGGAAGGTATCGAACGCCTCGCCGGTATCGTCACCCGCTATCTTGACGAGACGGGGGTGGCGTTGCAACAGGCCGGTTGAAAATCTCGTCCGAGGTGACATTCCAGATGAAGGGAATAACACAATGACCAGGATCTTGATCGTGGATGCCTTCGCCGCCGGTCCGTTCGCCGGCAACCCGGCGGCGGTCTGTCTGTTGACCGAACAGCGCCCGGATGACTGGATGCAGCACGTCGCCCAGGAGATGAACCTCTCCGAGACCGCCTTCCTGTTCCCGGAGGACAAGGGCTACCGGCTGCGCTGGTTCACCCCGAAGGCGGAGGTTGAGCTGTGCGGCCACGCCACCTGGCCAGCGCCCACGTGCTCTGGTCCGAGTCGTTGCTCGAACCGGACGAGACCGCGCGGTTCTTCAGCTTGAGCGGCGAGCTGCGGGCCAGCCGTCGGGGCGAGCTCATCGAGCTGGACTTTCCGGCCCGGCCCATGGAAGTCGCCGATCCGCCGGCCGGTCTGGCGGCGGCGCTTGGTGCGGATCTCAACCGGGCCGCGGTCTTCAAGGATGACTATCTCGTGGAACTGGCCGACGAGCAGACGGTCCGCCAGCTCCGACCCGATTTCACGGCCCTCGGCAAGTTGCCGCTGCGGCTGGCCGTGGTCACCGCCCGATCCGACGGCGCGGAGTACGATTTCGTCTCGCGGGTGTTCGTGCCGGCTTTTGGCATCGACGAGGATCCGGTGACCGGCGCGGCGCATACCTACCTCGGTCCGTACTGGCGGGATCTGCTGGGGAAGAACGAGTTGGCGGCGTACCAGGCCTCCACCCGCGGCGGCGAGGTGGCTGTCCGGCTGGCTGGCGACCGGGTTTTCCTTGGCGGGCGTGCTGTCACCGTGTTGCGGGGCGAGCTGCTCGTTTGACGCCGGCCCGATGGCGGGGGGTACCGATGCAATTCAGACCTTTCACGCCCGACGCGGATTTGCCATGGCCACCGCCGGTCCGCTCGTGGTGAGTGGTGATCCGCATACATCTCGGCAGCAGGCGCGGGAATTGGTGCTGGCGACGGCGTGAGCGGCGTTCGATCGTCCCCTGAATCTGGGCGTCCTCGAGACCAACCAGGCCGCGGTTCAGCTGCTCGAGTCCCTCGACTTCGTCATCGGTGTGAATCCGCCGTCGCGTATGGTTCTGGGGGAGGATACAGAACTCGGCCAGTCAACGGGTTGTTTCGCCATCGGCTCGGCGGCCAGCGGATGAGGATCACGACAGCCAACCAGGTGAAAGGACATCCATGACAGATTCCACCATCCAGATCCGCCCGGCCATCGTGGACGACATCGACGATGTGGTGAGGCTGCGCCGCCAGATGTTCGAGGACATGGGCTACAGAGACGAGCAAGTACTGACGGCCAGCGACGACGCTTGTCGCGAGTACTTCCGTCGCACCATCCCCTCCGGCGTGTATCGCGGCTGGCTGGCCACCACCGACGACGGTCACGCCGTCGCCAGCAGCGGCCTGGTCATCGACTTCCATCCACCGGGTCCCAACAATCCGGGCGGGCGGATCGGTTACATCATGAATCTCGCCACCGAGCCCGGATACCGGCGCCAGGGGCTGGCTCGGCGCATCTTTGGCGAGATG
>JBDRBC010000600.1:0-5948 GCA_043823125.1 bacterium
TCGGTCCCGTCTTGGAACTGGCAGTTGCTGCCGCACAGGCCGAAAGCGGGGAACACGGAGTGACAGTCCCGGCCCACCACGTCCTCGCGCGACAGGCCGGTGATGCGCAGGAACGATTCGTTGGCCAGGAACAGGTGGCGAAATTCGTCGTGGATGATGACGCCGTCGTCCAGCAGATCGGCGAAGCGCTGCAGGCGATGCCGCTCGCGGACGAACGCCTCCAGGTAACCGAGTCCGAGCAGGTCGTCCACACAGTCTCGAATACGGTCACGAGCGGCGCGAAAGACGGCCAGCAGCTGTTCCTCGTCGCCCCGGGCCTCGGCCGGATCGTCGATGCCCCAGTGCAGGAAGATCGGCACACCGCCGAACAGCCGCTGCTGCGCCTCGGCGGGCAGCAGGTTCGGCGCGAAGCAGGCGCCGCGGGCGTTGTCGCACAGGGTGATGACCAGATCGAATCCGACGGCGGGCAGATCCTGGAGGGCCTTCGAATGCTGAGACGAGATGTCGAGACCGGCCTCGTCCATCACCCGCGCCGCCAGTGGATGGATACCGCCGGCGCTGGTGCCGGCGCTGTACACCTCCACCCGATCGCCACCGCGGGCGCGCAACAATCCCTCGGCCAGCTGGCTGCGGCAGGAGTTGCTGCCGCAGACGAACAGGACCTTCACTGCTGTGGATATGTGCTCGTTCATTCCTCTGCCTTGAAGATTTCCTCACTCAGCAACTCGATGGGCTCCAGACCGGCTTGCTGCAGGGCACCATTCAACCTGTCGAGCCCCTCACCGGTCAAGGTCTGGAACTCGTTCTCAACCGCCGCGATCTGCCCCTTGAAGACGGCGAAGTGCTGGAGCTGGGTCGCGCCCGGCCGGCCACCGTACAGACTGACCGACGCGTACAGCCGCAGCAGAAACTCCTTGAGCTGCCGGTCGCCGGTGATGCCCTGCCGCTCGTCCGTGGCCACCAGCGTCTTGTGGAAACCGTCGAGATCGTCGGCAAACGCCGTGAGCCGGCCACGCAGTTCGTCGCCATCCTCACACTCCTCGGCGCGCGCCCGGGCATCGTCTCGCGCCCCGGAAACCGCCTCGGCCACGTAAGTCAACCGTTCCACCAGCGCGTACAGCTCCCACACGGTCTGCTGCTGCAAGGCGCGGTCCTCGGCCGAATGCGGCGACTGCGGATCCGCCTGGAGCACGATCACGCCGTCACAGATCTGCGCACCCTTGGTCACCCGGTAGGTGTACGTGCCCTCGGCCGCCAGGGGACCGAACATGCCGGCGTACATGGTCATGGGGTCGAGGGTCGGCGACGGCGCCACCCTGGGCGGCTTGAGTCGGGTCTGCCAGGTGATCCGGTTGATGCCGCGCTGTTTGCCGCCGGGCAGTTTCTTCACCAGGTTGCCGTCGGCATCGAAGATCTCCACGAACAGGTCGCCGAACATGTGCCGCTTCTTCAGGTAGTAGGTGATCTTGGCTGCGCTGTCGGGGTTGCCGCCCACGTAGTAGGCGTCCCCGGGCGAGGTCTGCTTCCACTGTGGATTGCGCAGGATGGCCGGCGGTGATTCGAGCACGAACACGTCCGCCGCCATGACCTCGGGTGTGATCTGCCGCAGCGGCGAGATGTCGTCCACGATGTAGATGCCGCGCCCGTGGGTGGCCACCACCAGGTCGGCCTCCCGCGGCTGGATCACCAGGTCGCGGATGGAAACCTGTGGTAGATTCTCCTCGAACCGCGCCCAGTGTCGCCCGCCGTCCAGGGTGATGTACAGGCCGAGTTCGGTGCCGAGGAACAGCAGGTTCGGGGTCACCGGATCTTCACGGATGACGTGGGCGTGCCCCTGCACTTCCTCGGTGGTGATGGAGACCCAGTTCCGGCCCAGGTCTGTGGTGCGGTAGACGTGGGGCGCCATGTCGCCGGTGCGGTGACCGTCGAAGGTGACGTACGCCGTGGCCTGATCGTGAGCGCTCGGCTCCACGCAACTACACCAGGTGCCGTCCGGCAGGCCGTCCAGGTCTCCGGACACCCGCCGCCACGAGTCGCCGCCGTTGTCGGTCACCTGCACGTTGCCGTCGTCGGTGCCGACCCAGATCAGCTCCGGATCCAGCCTCGACTCGGCGATGGTGAAGATGGTGCAGTGATTCTCGGCAGTGGTGTTGTCCACCGTCAGGCCGCCCGACTCACGCTGTTGCTGCTTGGCCGGATCATCGGTGGTCAGGTCGTCCGAGATCCGCTTCCACGACTCGCCGCGGTCTGTGGAGCGGAAAAGGAACTGGGCGCCGACGTACAGCCGCGCCGGCTCCCCGCCCCCCAGGGCGATGGGTGTGTTCCAGTTGAAGCGATACGGCGGCTCGTCACCGGCCGGTTGTGGTCGGAGGTCCTTGTCCTCTCCGGTTCTGCGGTCCAGCCGACTGATGTTGCCGCCCTGGTATTCCCAGTAGACGAGCTCGTTGTCGCCGGGATCGGCCAGCACCTGGAAACCGTCGCCGCCCCCCAGGTTGATCCAGTCCATGTTCTCGATGCCGCCGCGCGATCGGCTCGGCCCGGTCCAGGAGCCGTTGTCCTGCAATCCGCCGTAGACGTTGTACGGGAATTCATTGTCGCAGCTCACGTGATAGAACTGCGAGATGGGCAGATTGTTCAGGTGCCGCCAGGCGCCGCCGCGGTTGCAAGTGACGTACACGCCGCCGTCGTTGCCCACCACCATGTGGGACGGATCGGCCGGGTTGATCCACATGGCGTGATAGTCCACATGCACCCGTCCACCCATGCCGCCGAAGGTCAGCCCGCCGTCCTCGCTTTGCCAGAGACCGGTGCTCGTCTTGAACAGCCGCTCCGAGTCGGTGGGGTCGACGTACAGCAGGGCGAAGTAGAACGGCCGCCCCTTGACCGCCCTGGCCGTGCTGACCTGCCGCCAGCTATCGCCACCGTTTTCGGATCGATACAGTGCTGTCGCCTCGGCCTCCACCGCCGCATAGACCACGCTCGGTACGGACGGCGCCACCGCCACGGCGATGCGACCGAGTTCGCCCTCGGGCAGTCCCTCGCTCAGCTTCTCCCAGTTCGCGCCGCCGTCCCGGGTCCGGTACAGCCCACTACCCGGCCCACCCGAGTTGAAGGAGTCGGGTTGCCGCCGGTACTCCCACATGGCGGCGTACACGGTCAACGGGTCCTCGGGATTCATGGCCAGCTCACTGCAGCCGGTGTTCTCGTCCACGAACAGGATCCGTTCCCAGATGGCGCCGCCGTCGCTGGTCTTGTAGACGCCGCGGGTCTCGTTGCCGTCCCACAGGTGCCCCATGGCCGCCACGTACACCACATCGCTGTTGCCGGGATCGATGATGATCTTGCCGATGCGCTCGGAATCCTCCAGCCCCAGGCAGGTCCAGCTCTCGCCGCCGTCGGTGGTCTTGAAGATGCCGGCGCCCACCGAAACGCTGTTGCGCACCCAGGTCTCGCCACTGCCGACCCAGACCGTGTCCGGATGGGTCTGGTCGATGGCGATGGCGCCGATGGCCTGGGGATAGTCGTCGAAGACCGGTTCGAAAGTGGTGCCGCCGTTGATGGTCTTCCAGACACCGCCCCCCGCGGCGCCGACGTACACGATACGCGGATCGGCGTTGACCACATCCAGGGCCGAGACCCGACCGCCCATGACCGCCGGGCCGATGTCGCGGGCTCGCAGGGCGCCGAAGACGTAGCTGCCGATCTCGATGCCGGTTTCAGCCGCCGCCGCCTGCGCGACGCATGGTATCGGCATGCCGTCCCCACAACAACAGATACAGAACAATCCCAGGATCACCATCAGTGCTCGCACCACGGAACTCCTTCGTTTGGGGAAACTTCGGGCGTACGCCCGGGATCGCGCCGCGGCAGCCCGGATTCGGGGGCCGGCCCGGACCACGATTGGCGATCCGGGCCGGCAGGCTGCAGCAGGCAACATCAGACCAGATCAGACAGGGTCAAGCCGGGTCATTCCTCTTCCGGAAACGCGAAGATACTGCTGTCCAGTTCCGGGTTGACCTCCACCGCCTCGATCATGATCGAGTTGACCACCTGCCCGTTCATCTTGTTCTCCATGGAGTGGGCCATGAGCACGCCGCCCACGTCCTTGTAGTCGCTGAGGAAGGTGTCCTGCTCGAACTCCGCGCCCTCTTCGGTACTGCGGGTAGTCACCTTGATGACGATGAAGTACTCGGCGTCGAAGAACATGTCCATGACGATGTCGTCACCGGTGTCCAGCTTGAGCTGATGGACCTCGGCGCCCTCGATCTCCGTCGTGCCGAGGTACTCGACCGTGTAGCCCTTCGCCTCGTGGTCCACGAGCACGCCGTCCATGTCGGCCTGGATGCGAAAGCCCTTCAGCTCCCGTTCCGTCATGCGTTGCGGCTTCATGGCTCCCGCCATGGGATTGATCTGCCAGCCGCCCTCGCCGTCGAAAGCCTGGACGAAACTCATGCCCTGGATATCCGACTCGATGCGCAGGGAGCTTGGACGCATGTGATACGTGTCGAACGGAAATTCCATGCCGGGCACGATCATCTTGCCGGTGGTCTTCATGGTCTCGATGGCCTGCAGGTTCTCCAGGCCGCCCATGGCTTCGATGTTCTTCGCGATGAGCTCGTCCGCATCCATGGCTTGGGCCGTCACGGCCAGACCACACACCACGGTCAGCATCAGTAGAATGAATCGTTTCACGTCGGGGCCTCCTTATTGTCGCCTAGGTTGTTTCAGATCTGATTTCAGATCTGTTTCCAGAATCCCAAAGAGAGAGAACGAGCACAAGCTCTTTCCCCGATAGCCGGTCTGCGCCATGAATTTTGACTCGACGCGGACCGGCAAACTGCGCATTTTTGATCTGGACGAGATCCGGACCAGTTCCGGCCATTCACCATAACATCGAACCTCGAACGTGATATTGCAAAGGAATCGCCATGTCTCGACTCGTCGCCCAGGTTGTCCTCTTGCTGCTGGCCGTCGGCAGCCTCACCGCGTACCCGACGCAGGCCGCCAGGATTCTCCAGAATGACGGACAGGAGCTGGATCTGTTCTTCATGGTCCAGTTCTGGAACATCGCCACCTTCGACGCCCTGGACGGCGACAGCAACGCCGTGGCCGATCGGTTCGATCACTACATTCGACGCGGCCGCCTCGGCATCCAGGGCCGCTGCCGGCCCGAGGTTTCTTTCGTCTTCAACTTCGCCTACGACAACATAGGCAAGGACGGCTTCACGGCCGCCACCGGCACGCCGCAGGCAACGAACAACAAGGAGTTCTATCTCTGGGACGGCTTCGTCACCGTGGCACTGGATCCAACCTGGGCCAATCTCACCATGGGCTACTTTCGCCCCCAGGTGGGACGCGAGAGCATCACCTCCGCCTTCAAGGTCAACTCGTTCATCAAGGCGCCGGCCAATAGCTGGCCGCGCCGGCATATCGTCGGCCGCGGACCGGGGCGGGAAACGGGATTGAATCTGGGCGGGTTGTACCTCGCTGGTGACTGGAGCGTGAACTACAATTTCGGCGTGTTCGACACCAACCACGAGACCATCATCGGCCACGGCGGCCGGCACTGGGCGCCGCTGCTGACCTGGCGCCTGGCATTTTCCTTGGGCGATCCGGAAATGTCACGGTACGGTCTGGGCTATACCACCAACTACTTTAGCGAGCGCAACGGCATCACCGTGGCCGCCAACGGCACCCGGCAGGGACAGACCAACCAGACCGCGGAGGACGGAGAGTATGTGGGCGGCTTCAAGCGCAACACCATGTTCGGCTTCGATCTCCTGGCCAACGTGGCCGGATTCAACTTCGGCCTGGAGTACGACACGCTGGAACGGGAGTGCGACTGCTTCGGGGTCATGTGCGAGGGGCTGTCGTACGACCCCAGCTACGAATTATCGCTCTGGCATCTCCGCGGCAGCTACAACTTCGTCTTGCCGAACGATCAGATC
>JBDRBC010000601.1:0-3116 GCA_043823125.1 bacterium
CCGCCGGCATCCTTCCCGTCCCAGAACACGTCATGTGAACCGGGCTGGACGACCTCGTCGATCAACGTGGCCACGAGTTCGCCCCGCACGTTGAAAATCCTGACGTGGAGTTTGCCGTCGCGAGGCACCTCGCAGACGATCCTCACGGTCGGATTGAACGGGTTCGGATAGCTCTGCACGGAGAACGCCGCCGGAACCGGGACCGGAACCCCCACCGTCTGGCTCCCTGTCGCGACGCCGCAAGCGGTCAGGACATCACGCAGCAAATCGGCCCGGACCGTGCAACCGGACCCGGTCGGATTGCCGCCGCACGTGGTCTCGTTCCGCACCAGTCCCAGATCGTAGGGCAGGACGATCACCTTGTCCGTGTCGACCGGCAGGGTCGAGCCGTCGTTGTAGATCGCTGCTGTGTAGCTGTATGCCCCGTCCACACAGTATGGCGTGGCCAACCATTCGGCGATCTTCCCGGGATAACCGGTAGCTTCGACGACATCGAACATCCGGGCGGTTCCGTCACAGGAAGTGTTCGCGGCCCAGCGCAGGGCGTCGGTGAAGATCGGGTTACCCGCAAACGGGAAGGCCTGCACCGTGGGACTACCGGGCGACAGTAAGCCACGATGAGTGTGATCGATGAAGTCGCACTGGATCCAGTCAGCCGAGAAAGCCACCGTAGCGCCGCTTGACTTATGCAGATCGTAGATGAGCTCGTTCCCCGACAGGAAGAGGCAATTGTTCCCCTGACGAAGCCAGGCATCCAGCACGGCGATATCCTCACTGGGATCCGTGACGCAGTCACCGCTGCTCAGGGTATAGACGCTCAGGTCACCGGAGGAGTACAAAAGCATGTCGTAACCGGCAAGCTGGCTCGCGCTGGCCCGCCCGCCGAGACCGTTCCCGATGCCCGAGGAGGGCCCGTTCGTGTAATACACGTCGAAGTCGCTGCCTTCGTGCAGGCCGAGGCACCAGAGCGAGTGCATCCACTCGTTCTCGAGGCCGCGATCGCCGAAATCGTTCCACCAGAGCATCGGTACTTGCTGACACGGGCTGAGTGACGTCAACGAGGGAAGAGCCCGCACCACGTACGGGCTGGGGTACTGCAGCATGACGTAGTCCGGATCTCCGGGGAAGGAGCTGTACCCCGTGGTGTCGCCGGGCAACGTCGCCACGCCGCCGCCGCTGTCGCGGGCTCGAACGTAATAATGGATCACGTCACCGGGGAAGAAGAAGCCGGTGTCCGGCAGATCGAAGCAGAAGCGGTTCGCTTGCGGATCGCGTGTCGACGAGCAGGCCGCATCGCTTGTGACGTAGCCGCTGAACGGCGTGTTGCCGGGTCCGGGCGGCACCGAGGATCGACACGCATCGAAGATCGGATTCGGGTTCAGCCGGTAGTGGAGCTCGGACCCACCCAGGACCGTTCCGGCGCGCACGGCGGCGATGTCGAAGACGATGGAGTCGCCGGGGAGATTGCACGGAGACTCGTCGGGCAGGGCGATGTTGGCCGCCATGTCGAAGCGCACCGAGTTCTCACATGCATCGCCGCAGTTGATGGTACCCGAGGCGGGGAAATTGTCCTGGGCGAGGTCGATCTCCCGGGCGTGGATCGCCGGGCCGGGCGCTTCATAGGCCACGAGTTCCACATTGTCGAAATAGGGAGCGGGGGTGCCGTCGGTGCCGGTGTAGTTCCAGAGCCAGCCGAGCTCGAGGACACCGAGGGCGATCTGGACGAAGGAGACATCGGCCGTCAGCAGGCTCGACACGTCCGCCTGGTGGCGGAAGTAATCGGGCCCCCCGTAATACGCCAGATCGTAATCCCCCCATTCAGACCAGCCGTACAGGCCCTCGGGGTCCGTGGTCGATCTGACATGCCAGACGTAGAACATGCCCGGCGAGACGTCGGGGATGAGTTCTTCGTGCCGCCAGACATCGAACTCGAGCCAGGCGCCGCTGTAGTCCCCCTCGGGCCAGGCGAGCACGGGCGACCAGACCTCGTTCCAGAGGTGATTCTCGGGGCCGGCCAGGCCGCCCTCCGGATTGACGATGTAACCATTCGGGCCGTAACACCAGGTCAGGCAGGGATAGCCGCCCGTCCCGGGCACGATGGCGCCGTCATCGATGAATCCGACCTGGGGCGAGTCGTTGGCCAGACAGGGATCGATATCCTCCAGCTGTTCCATGAGCTGAGCGAAAATGTCGCTGAGACAATCCTGCTGCCGTCCCACCCGCCACCAGCCGTTCATGAAAGGATCGCCTGATGGGGTCTCGAACATGCCCTTCGTGTCGCCCGGCCCGCCGATGACGTGTGTCTGGGGGCCGAGTGAAGAACGATCGGTCGTGTTCCTGGACTCCTTCTTCCCCTCGGTCTTGGTCCCGGTGTCCGGCGGCCGGCATCCGGCGATGAGGTAGTCCTCCACCTCGCCGAACTGGGCGGCCCCCTCGGTCAGGTTCAGCCCCGGAGAGAGATCGGTGGCCAGACCGTCCTCGTTGCAGTTCTCGCCCCAGTCCAGCCGCACCCGTAGCCAGATCGGCTGTGGGGTTTCTGGGAGCAGGACCGTGACCGACGGCGACCAGTCCCCCGCCGCGGCGCGAGATTGGCTCATGATGTGCTCGCCATTGGCCTCTTCCCACTTGCCGTTGACATCCTTGTAATCGAGCCAGGCGTTGACGTACAGACTGTCCGTCGCGTAGTCGTGGGTGTCCCCGCGGGCGTCGGCGGCGGTGTGGACGTTCACCGTGATCGTGAGATTCGCCCCGAACTGCGGCGGGTTCGGATTGAACACGACGCCGTCATCGAAGGTATCCGTAACGCGGGCTTCACACTCGCCGCTGAGATCGGCGCCGATCCACTCGTACGTGTAGTTGCGCCCGCCCTGGAGCGGGGCGAGCCCGAACTTGTGCGAGGCGCCAGGCCAGGCGGCATGGAGCTGGACACCGTTGAGGGTCCGGCTGTTGGTGGTGCCGTGCACCCGGGTGCTGAACTCGTTGCCGTAGACATTGTCCCGGTGCGGCGCGTCGCCCAGGTCGGGGGTGTACAGGAAGTTGATCCCGTCCTTGTCGGAATTGCTGAGGTGCCAGAGCGCGGTATGCACCGGCGAGTCCATGATCGGTGTGTCCAGGAT
>JBDRBC010000602.1:0-2696 GCA_043823125.1 bacterium
CCCTCGGCCATCCCCCTGCAGGTGACGATGAGACGGGTCGCATACCGCTCGATCAATCCGTAGACGGTATCGTCCACGGTCTCAAGCAGGTCCAGCCGGACCTCCTGCAACGGATGATGTTCGTTGGCAGCGAGTCGCTGCGCGAGAGACGCGGCATTCCGCTCGTTGCCGGTGACACAGATCACGTTCGACTCCTGGTTTCGGCGTTCGCGTACATCGTCTCTTGCTCATCCTAGCATTTCTCCGGCGGCGCCGGCCATGTCCGAATGCAATCAAGGTAAGGCTCGTTCCAGCGATCGTCCGGAAAATCAGCTACTTTTACCACCGCTGGTTGCCTACACTGTTCAGGTAGGCTGCTCCTCTTTATTCATTCTCCAGTGTGGTGATTGCCGATGAGTAACAATGGAACCGAAGACCTGGAACGCCTGCGTCGTGAGATCCAGGAAGTGGACCGTCAGATCGCCGAGCTGGTTGCCAGGCGTCAGAGCCTGGCCCGGGACGTCGGGCAGCAGAAACAGACCCTCGGCAGGCCGGTGCGTGATTTCGGGGTGGAGAAAGCGGTGCTCGCCCGGATGCGGCAGCGGGCGGAGCAACTCGGCGTCGATACGGATGTGCTGCAAGAGGTGGCCTCGGCGCTCATCCGGGGTGCAGTGGCGGTTCAGGAGCTGGATCTGCAGACGGAGCCGGTCCGTGGTGACAGCATGTGCACCATCATCGGCGGAGCTGGCAAGATGGGGGCCTGGTTCCACCGTTACGTGACCTCCCTCGGGTTCGCCACCCGGATCGTGGAAAAGGACGATCCTCTCGACGAGTCCCTCTGCCAGTCCGATCTGGTGGTGGTCGCGGTGCCGCTGGCCACCATGCGGGAGGTGCTGGAACAGGTCCTGGCCCTGTCGCCGCCCGGTCTCGTGCTGGAGATCGCCAGCTTGAAATCGCACCTGGTGGACGTGGTGACTGCCGGGGTTGCGGCTGGCCAGCGGATCGTCAGCTTGCATCCCATGTTCGGGCCGGACAAGGACCTGCTTGCCGGACAGAACATCATCGTTTGCCGGGCCGGCAACCAGGCGGCGGAAGACGCGGCGCTGGCGCTGTTCCAGAACACCGCGGCGCAGCTCACCGAGCTGCCGCTGGCCGAACACGATCGCTACATGACCTGGGTGCTCAACCTGCCCCATCTGGTGAACCTGGCCATGGGGGATACCTTGCGCGCTTCCGGTCTGTCTTATCAGCGGTTGATCGCTTTGGGTGGCACCACCTTCGGCGCGCAGATGCGCGTGACGGCCGAGGTGATGTCCGAGAATCCCGAGCTGTATTACCACATCCAGCACATCAATCAACACCGGGACGAGCTGTACGAATCGTTCGGCGCCAGCGTCAAACGGCTGGCCGAGCTGAGCGGGGCGCCCGGACACGACGGCTTCGCCGCCATGATGGGCGAGTGGCTCGACTATGCCGGGACCGAGGATCACCATGAGTGACCACGAATCGCCCCTCGATTTTTCCCTGCACGAGACCGATCTGGTCTATTCCGCCTCTGGTGTGGTTCGCGATGGTCCGGACGTCGCTGCGGCGGACTGGAGCGCGGGGGCGATGTTACCGTTTGCCGACCTGCCCATCTCGCCGGCCGCGTCCGTGCTCTCCTATGGCCTGGGAATCTTCGAGGGATTGAAGGTGCAGCGCACGTCCGACGGCCGGTTGCTGGTCTTCCGGTTACCGGATCACGCCGAGCGGTTCCGGCGTTCGGCCACGGCGCTCTTGCTGCCGCCGTTTCCCGCCGAGTTGTTCCAGGCGGCGGTGAAGGAGCTGGTCCGGGGTAATATTACCCACGTGCCGGCCCCCGATCAGGGATCCCTGTACGTCCGCGCCACCCAGTTCGCCGACCAGGGGCAGCTCGGACTGGCGGCCTGTCGACGAGCCAGAGTGGTGATGTACGGCAGCCCGGTGGGATCGTACTTCGATCCGGATGGCGACGGGATCAAGCTGCGTCTTCTCGATCGCTCACGAGTGCCGGCCGGCGGCACCGGCTGGGCCAAGGCCATCGGCAACTACGCCGGCGGATTGGCGACCCGAACCGAGTGGGCGCAACAAGGGTTTGACGACGTTCTGTACGTGGACGCGAGGTCGTTCCGTTTCCTCGCCGAGACCAGCGGTGCCAACGTGTTCGTACGTTTCACGGATGGCACCGTGGCTACTCCCAAGCTCGACGACCAGATCCTGCCCGGTGTCACTCGTGATTCGGTCATCACGCTGTTACAGTCCGAGGGCATCACGGTGCAGGAGCGCGACATCGACCGGGAAGAGGTTTATGCCGACGCTGTGGAGATGTTCTGCACCGGCACCGCCTGGACCGTCCAGTCGGTAGCCCGGCTGGATCACGAAAAGCAGAACCGGCAATTCGACAGCCAGGACACCCGATGCTGGCTCGGCGAGCGTCTGGCGCGGATCAAGTCAGGCGAGGAGTCTGAGCTGTGGGGCTGGTGTCTCGAAATTTCTGGGTGATCGACGGGTGCCAGTCTCGATGTAGCTATGTCTCGTCTCTTCTGGTATGCTTCCACCTGATCTACATAGCGCTCCATTTCCGAGACACCGACGACTTGGGGCCACCTGAAAATATTGTACCGATAGCGAGGCGGCTACATCATTTCGGTATGGTTGGATGTGCAAGTAATTCGATAGTCGTGACGGGGAGGACAATC